>DASSGR010000093.1:0-68865 GCA_035693425.1 Solirubrobacteraceae bacterium | reverse complement strand
CGTTCGGCAAGGCGATGACCCCGGCGACCGCGTCTTTGAACGATGCGTTGCCGGCGTTCGTACCGGCGATCCAGGCCGGGACGCAGACGCTGAAGCACACGCCGTCGTTGAACGCCCACCTGCAGCAGGTGATGAACGCGCTGAAGGGCTTGGCGCAGGCCCCGGGGACCAACATCGCTCTGAACGGGCTGGTGTCGACGGTGACGACGCTGAACCCGATGGTCCGCTACCTGGGCCCGTACCAGACTGTCTGCGATAGCTGGAACTACTGGTGGACGTATCTGTCAGAGCACATCTCCGAGCAAACCGCGTTCGGCTTCGCGCAGCGCGCGCTGCTCAACTCGGCAAACGGCGCGCAGCAGAACGCTGTCACCTCGCAGGGCGCCACAGCGCCGGTCAACGGGGGCAGCTTCGACTCGCCACAGGGAGGAAACGCATTCCTGCACGCGCAGCCATACGGCGCGGCGATTGACAATCAGGGCAACGCCGACTGTGAGACCGGGCAGCGCGGCTACCCGAAGAAGCTCAACAACTTCGACCCGCAGGGCCGCAACCTCGCCGTCGACCCGCACACTCCCGGCGATCAGGGTCCCACGTTCCACGGCCGCACTCACGTCCCCGCCGGCGAGACCTTCTCGCGCAACCCCCAGACCGGCCCGCAGCTTCCGGCCAACCCGACCAACCCATGAGACGCAGGCGCAGAAGAAACGGGCGCATGAGCGCCTTCGCCGCGGGGCTGCTGGCGATCGTCGCGATCCTGTTGTTCACCTACCTCGGGTTCACGAAGTTCGCCAACCCGTTCGCGAGCCCCTACACGGTGCACGCGATCTTCTCGAGCGCCAACGGCCTGCGCCCGAACTCCTTCGTCCGGATCGCGGGCGTCAACGTCGGCACGGTCAAGAGCGTCTCGACGGTATCCGGCTGCAAGGTCTCCGCCAGGCAGCAGTGCGACGCCGCAGAGGTGACGATGGTGATCCAGACGCAGGGTCTCCCGCTCCACGACGACGCGACGTTCGCGATCCGCCCGCGGATCTTCCTCGAGGGCAACTTCTTCGTGGACGTGCACCCGGGGACTCCCGAGGCGCCGGTGGCAAAGAGCGGTCACACGTTCCCGATCCAGCAGGGAACCGAGCCGGTTCAGACCGACCAGGTGCTGACCTCACTGCAGGCGAACACCCGCAAGAACCTGCAGATCCTCCTCCAGCAGTACGGAGTCGCCGTCAAGAAGGGAGGACCCGCGTACAGGCGCTCGATCCAGTTCTGGCTGCCTGCCTACAAGTACTCCGCGATCGTCTCCCACGACGCGCTCGGGATCCAGCCCCACGACCTGTCGAACTGGATCGCCGCGCAGGGCCCGGTGGCGGGAGCGTTCGACAACAACCCGCAGAACCTGCAGAACCTGATAACAGACTTCAACACCACCGCCAACGCATTCGCGCGCGAGAACGTGGCGCTGCAGAACACCGTCGCGGCGCTGCCCAAGACGCTGGCCGCGGCGATTCCGGCTTTCAACGCGCTCAACGCTGCATTCCCGCCGCTGCGGAGGTTCGCGCGCGCCCTGGTGCCCGGCGTAAAGAGCACGGGTCCGATGGTCGACGCGAGCCTGCCGTTCATCACGCAGCTGCGGCTGCTGGTGCAGCCGTCCGAGCTGCGGGGCCTCACCCATGACCTGGTGCCGACGATCCCGGCGCTGGCGCACCTGACCAACGCCACGATCCCGTTTATGAAGAACGAGGTGCGGCCGGCGTCCAGCTGCGTGGCGAACGTGATCCTCCCGTGGTCGCACCTCACGATCAACGACCCCAACTTCAACGCCAAGAACGGCTTCCCGCCGCATCCGGCGTATGTCGAGGCGGTCGACTTCCTCCCGGGCCTGGCCGGCGAGTCGCGCGACTTCGACGCCAACGGCCCGTACATCCGGATCCTCGGCACGGGCGGCACATTGACGTACTCGCTCTCGCCTCCCGGGCAGCCCGCGCTGATCGGCCAGTCGCTGGCGCCCCTGCAAGGCGAGCAGCCCCAGCTACCTCCCGGCGGCAAGCGCCCGCCGCTCGAGCCCAACGTGCCGTGCGAGACCCAGGCCCCGATCACGACGCTCGACACGCCTACGGGCGGTCCGCCTGCGCAGAAGTCGACCAACCTCAATACCCCCGGTGCATCGCTGCTGCAGCAGTCCACGGGCGTCGTGCTGGCCAAGGAGGCCCGGGCCCTGGCTAACTCCCAAGGCCTGAAGTTCCAGCTGAACCAGGGCGCCCCTCCCGGAGTGAGCAAGTGAAACGCGCGATCAAGAACCACGCTGGCGACGTCGCGGCAATCCTGGCGCTGCTGGTGCTGTCGGTCGCGATAGCCGGCTACATCCTCTCCAAGGAACGGCTCCGCTTCCCGTTCATCGACTCGACGCCGTTCACGATGAACGCCGAGTTCTCGACCGCGCAGGCCGTGACCCCGGGCCAGGGTCAGTCGGTGCGGGTGTCGGGCGTGCAGATTGGCGAGATCGGCGGCGTCAAGCTGCAGAACGGCATCGCCGTGGTCACGATGCAGATCGACCCGAAGTACAAGCACCTGATCCACCAGAACGCCACCGCGCTGCTGCGTCCCCGGACGGGCCTGAAGGACATGTTCATCGAGCTCAACCCAGGGACTACGGCGGCCCCGACCGCCAAGCCGGGCTACACGATCCCGGTCGCGAACACGGCGCCTGACATCAACACCGACGAGATCCTGTCCTCGCTCGATGCCGACTCGCGCCAGTACCTGCAGCTGCTGGTCAACGGCGCCGGCAACGGCCTGAAGGACAACGGCGGCAACGAGCTCGCCGGCGTGCTTGAGCGCTTCGAGCCGACCCATCGCGATCTGGCCCGCCTGAACTCCGCGGTCGCGGTACGCGGCACCGACCTCCAGAAGCTGGTCAACTCGCTGCAGCGCCTAAACACCGCGCTTGCGACCAAGCAGTCTCAGATCGTCACGCTCGTCAACGCGAGCTCACGCGTGTTCCGGGCGTTCGCCTCCGAGGACGGCAACATCAGCCGCGCGGTCGCGGACCTGCCCGCGACGCTGAACCAGACGACCGCCACGCTTGGCAAGGTCCAGACGTTCGCGGAGGAGCTCGGCCCGGCGGCCACAAACCTGCTCCCGGCCGCTCGCGCCCTCCCCGCCGCCAACCAGGCGCTCGCCGATCTGGCGAGGCCTAGCGCGCCGATCGTCAAGAACCAGATCCGCCCGTTCGTGGTCGCGGCGCGCCCGGTGGTCCGCAACCTCCGCCCGGCGGCGCTCAACCTGGCCAAGGCGACGCCCAAGCTGTCGGACGTGTTCGTCACGCTGAACCATTTCGTCAACATGGTCGGCTTCAACCCGGGCGACACCGAGCACGGCTACCTGTGGTGGCTGGCCTGGCTCAACCACAACGCCCGGACCCTGTTCTCCGTGCAGGACGCCAACGGCGACTTCCGGCCCCTGTTCCTCCAGGCGAGCTGCGCCACGTTCGCCCAGCTGGTCAACGGCACCCCAGCCGCCGCCGCAGTGTTGAACCTCACGCCGATTCTGTCCAACGCCGGCCTGTGCCCGCAGCAGCGCCAGGCGATCGTCGCCGCGTATCGCAAGTACCAGGCAAACCAGAGCAGCTCGGGCAACGCCGCCACTCGCGCCGTCGGTGCGATCACGAACTCCGCCGGCGCGAACACCGGCGCCCCGAACCCGCTGTTCCTCCCCAAGCTCCCCACCAAGTAATGGAAACCAGCGCCCCATCACTTCCCAAGATCCTCACGATGGTCCTGTTCGCGTTGTCGTGCGTCGGGCTGCTGCTGTTCCTGTGGCTGTCGTTCGGGGGCAAGGTGCCGTTCAACCCCCAGGGCTACGAGGTCCGGATCTCGTTCGCCAACGCCGGTCAGCTCGCGCAAGAAGCCGACGTCCGCATCGCCGGCGTGTCGGTCGGCAAGGTGATCTCCAAGTCGCTCGATCCCAAGGGCAATCGCACGATCGCGACGATCCAGCTCGCCAACCAGTACGCGCCGCTGCACAGGGACGCTCAGGCGATCCTGCGGACCAAGACGATCATCGGCGAGACCTACGTCGAGATCACCCCGGGCTCGCCGAACGCCCCGCCGATCCCCGACGGCGGGCTGCTGTCGCGCAGCAACGTGCAGCCCGCGGTGCAGCTTTCAGACATCTACGGCGCGTTCGACGAGCCCACGCGCAAGGCGTTCCAGCAGTGGCAACAGCAGTTCGCGGTCGCCGTCAAGGGCAACGACCAGAACCTGAACGACACGCTCGGCAACCTCCCCACGTTCGTGGCCGACGCCACCGACATCCTGCGGGTGCTCGACGTGGAGCACAACGCCGTCCAAGGCCTGGTTCGCAACGGCAGCACCGTGTTCGCAGCGCTCAGCCAGGACCAGTCCGCGTTGCGCGGCCTGATCACCAGCGCGCACACGACGTTCACCACGACCGCCCAGCAGAACAAAGCCCTCTCGGACACATTCCACGTGTTCCCGACGTTCCTCGACGAGACCAAGGCGACGATGGCGCGGCTTCAGACGTTCGCCACCGACACCGACCCGCTGATCAAGGAGCTGCTGCCGGTTGCCCACGACCTGGGCCCGACTTTGCACTCGGTAAAGGTGCTCTCGCCCGACCTCGAGCACTTCTTCGTCAACCTCGGTCCGCTGATCACCGCCGCAAAGACCGGACTCCCCGCTTATCGCGACGTGATCCGCGGCGCGACGCCGCTGCTCGGAGCGCTCGGCCCGTTCCTCGAGCAGCTCAACCCGATCCTGTCGTGGCTGTCGGTGCACCAGCAGCTGATCTCGGACTTCATCTCCAACGGTGCCGCCGGCATCGCCGCGACCACCAAGTCGTTCTCAGGGGACGGCGTCGGCCACTACCTGCGCCAGTTCGCCCCGGTCGGACCGGAGACGCTGTCATTTGCGCCGCAGCGCGACCCCAACAACCGCGGCAACACCTATCCGCCGCCGCTGTGGCTGGCAAACGCCCAGAACCTGATCAAGGGCAACTTCCCGTCCTGGGACTGCGCCAATACCGGCGCCTCGGGCAACGGCAGCACGCCTGGCAGCACCTCGACGAACACGCCCGCGTGCTGGGTGGCGCCGCCGCTGCCGGGGGCCAAGCCCGGCAAGATCCCCGCGATCACGCAGGCTCAGTACTCCTCCAAGTAACGGCTGTCGCAGTCCTAGATAGGGTGGTCGTATGGACCTGCGAAACGGCTTGGAGGTTCCGGAGTCGCTTGAGGAGATCTGCCGGCCAGATCGCCTCGCGCTGCTGGTGTACGACATGCAGGTCGGGATCCTTGGGCAGATCGCCGACGCCGATCGGGTTGTCGCGAACGTGAGGGCGGCGCTCGAGGCGGCGCGCGCCGCGGGCGTTCGCACGTACTTCACGCGTCACGTCACGCTGCCCGTGGAGCTGATGGGAGTCGCACAGCTGCGTATGTGGCGCACGTGGCAGCGCGTGGAGCGCATCGAGGACGTGACGTCGCCGTTCCTGCCTGACGCACCGCAGACGCAGATACTCGCCGAGCTCGCGCCGACGGAGAAGGAGGCGGTGCTCGACAAGCTAACGCTGTCGGCGTTTGCGGGCACGTCGCTCGAGCTCGCGCTTCGCGGCGCCGAGGTCAACGCGCTCGCGATCGTCGGCGTCGCCACCGAGATCGGGATCGAGCCCACGGTTCGCCATGCCGGCGACCTCGGCTTCATCCCGGTCGTGCTCACCGATGCGTGCGCAGCGGGCAACGGCGAGGCGGGAGAACGCGCGATCGAGACGTTGCGGTTTCTCGGCGACGCGGTGCTGACCGACGTCGCCCAGTTCAGCGCAGCGCTTGCCGCTCACGCCTGAACGCCCCGTCGACGAACGTCATCAGCTCCTCGTCGAATCGCTCCTGGGCAGGTCAAGAAGGCCGGGGACTTCGAGGGGGTCGTGTCATTCGGGCTCGGCCTTGCCCACAGGACCGGCTTCCGGGTCTTCCGGCTCACCGGCCCGACAAGGATCGTCGTCGACGTCGCCCACTGATCAACGCTTGTTCAGCGTTACCCGCGGCACGACACACTGTCCCTGATGGAACGTGATCACCACAGTCTTGCCGCCGTGCATGAGCTTCCCAGTGACGGTGACCTTATTCCCAGCGCGTGAGGCGCTCCCGTAGACCGTGCCGTTGGCGCGAACCTTCACCACTGGGACTGGGGTGGCTCCCTGGAGTGTGCCGCCAATCAGCGCTTCGCCTCCGCCCCCCTGACAGATCCAGGTCGCGATCACGGTCTTGCCCACAAAGCGCAGAGTCAGGCCATCGCGACTGGACCGGAACTTGTACACGCACGTCGCCCCGGGTAGCCCTGCATCGCCGCGGCAGCTTCGACCGGTGTACAAGGCGCGCTTTGCGAAGTGGGTTGCAGCCAGCGCAACTCCGGTAGCAATCAGCAGCACAACGGCGATCGCCAGTGCTCCACTTCGACCGACTACTCGTTTGGCTGTCACCGCTGCGCATCGTATTTGCCCCGACACGAGAGGTGTAAAAACCTCACAAAATCTCCGGTGGTGGCTAGCGACGGAGGAACGCCAACACCGCAAGTACGCGGCGATGGTCCTCGGGCGCGGGCGGCAGGTTGAGCTTGGTGAAGATGCTGGTCACGTGCTTCTCCACCGCTCGGCCCGAGATCACGAGCGCATCGGCGATCGCCTGGTTGCTGCGCCCCTCGGCCATCAGTCTCAACACGTCTTGCTCGCGCGAGGTCAGCTCCTCGAACGGATCACGGGCCCGCCGGCGTACCAGCATTTGGGAGACGACCTCGGGATCGAGCGCTGAGCCGCCCTCGGCCACTCTTCGAACTGCCTCGGCGAAGCGCTGCCCGTCGGAGACCCTGTCCTTGAGCAGGTAGCCGACGCCGGCGGGGTCCTCGCCGAGTAGTTCCAGCGCGTATGTCTCTTCTACGTAGGCGGAGAGGACGACGACCCGCGTGCCCGGCATCTCCTCGCGGATCGCACGTGCAGCCTGCAGTCCTTCGTCGGTATGGGTAGGCGGCATGCGGATGTCGATGATCGCGACGTCGGGCTTGTGTGCTCGGGTCTTGCGCATCAGCTCCTCTTGGTCGGCCGCGTGCCCGACGACCTCGAATCCCGCCCCCTCGAGCACACGCGTGACGCCTTCCCGCAGGAGTACGGAATCGTCGGCGACGATCACCCGCACGGAATCGTGGCCCTCACCGTCGTGCCGTCACCATTCGCGCTCGTCAGCTCGAGCCGCCCGTCGAGGGCGGCCACGCGATCGGACAGCCCCCGCAGGCCTGAGCCGTTGGCAGGGTCGGCGCCGCCAACGCCGTCATCGCTCACCTGAACGTCCACGTGGCTGATGCTGCGCACGACGCTCACGCGGACCGCTCGAGCTTGGGCGTATCGCGCCACGTTGGTGAGCGCTTCGGCGACGACGAAATAGACCGCGGATTCGACAGGCGACGGCAGCCGCTCAGCCGGCGTCTGGACAAGCTGCACCGGCACCGGGGACCGCCCGGCGAGCCCGTTTAGCGCCGCCTCGAGCCCGCGATCGGTCAACACCGCCGGATGAATCCCACGCGCCAGCTCGCGCAGTTCGCGCGTCGCCTGGTTGAGCTCTTCAAGAGATGCGTCGAGCAGCGCGGCCGCCTCCTGGGTATCGCTCGCAATCAGGTCCCGCGCCAGGCGCAGGTTGATGCCGAGCGCCATCAATCGCTGCTGTGCTCCGTCGTGAAGGTCCCGTTCCAGCCGCTGGCGTTCCGCGTATCCCGCGGTCACGATCCGCGCGCGAGACGCGCGAAGTTCGTCAACGTGCGCACGCAACTCGGCGTCCAGCCGCTCATTCTCGAGTGTGAGCGCTGCTGTGGCGCCGACCGTCCGTACGAGGTCGCGCTCCTCTGCCAGGTCGGCATCGTGGACGATGGCGCCGACCCGCCGGCCTTCGTGCTCGATGACTGTGGCGATCTTTCCGGTGGGCGCCGGATCGATTTGCATCGGCCGGCCCGCGGAATCGACGTAGGCATCCCGATTCGGCACCCAATAGGCGATCTGCACCTCCGGGTCTCCAAGAGCCTCCGCGAGGGCGTCGCGCAACGATCCTCGACCGGCTCCGCCGCCGAGCCGGGAGACGAGCGAGCTGACCGCCTCGGCTTGGCTGAACCGAAATCGCAGCAGGCCGGTCAGGAATGCAAACGGGAGGCAGGCCAGCGTGCCAAACAGCGCCAGGGTCAGCCCGTCGTCGACCGTGCTCGACAAGCCGGCCTGTTCGACGATCAGCGACGCCATCAAGAGCACGAACGTGAGGCCGCCGACGGCGAGGACGGGGGCGAAGCTCCGCCGCTGACTTTGGCTGCTGTCCCGCCAGCGCCGGTAGAGGATCGCCACGACCGCCCCCAGGACCGCGATCGCAATGTCCAGTTGCGCGGCGCTGATTACCCCGCCGGCGGCGTCGGCGTGATCGATCAGCAGCGGATTGGCGGGGCAGTGGGCGCACCCCTGCTGCGGATCATTGAGTACGAAGGCGGCCAGTTGAACGACCGTCGTGTTGAAGTACGCGATTGTGACGAGCACACGATCGAGCCTGGTGTCCAGCCGTCCTGACGGGAACGACAGCAGCAGGTGGATGAGCAACGCGTAGATCAGCACCTCGCCGATCGAGCCGATCGCGAAGATGACGCTGTCGTTGGAGAACGCGAGCGCCTTCAACAGGCCGGCGAAGCCGACCGCAATCATCAGCAGGCCCGTGTTGCTCGTCGGATGTCGGTTCCAGGCATAGAGCCCGGTGCCTATGAACCCCCAGCCGATTCCGAGTGCCAGAGCCGCGTAGGCACCTCGGTGCATGTTGTGCTCGCCGTTGACGACCACCAGGAGGGTGACGACGCCGACGGCAACTGCGGCGAGCCCGATGAGCGTGCGGCGCGGGCTGGTCATCTGATCAGCAAGGCGATGGCTTGCGCGCTGAGCTCGCTCTTGGGAATGAAGCCTTGCACGGGGCAGGCATCGATTTCGTCGCCGAAGTCGGATCGGTCACGGCTCGAGGTGAGGACGATCGCCGGCGACGAGCCGTTTGCAGCCAGCCGCTCGGCGACCCGGAAGCCGTCCAGGTCGGGCAGCCGGACATCCAGCAGCACGACGTCGGGGTGCAAATCGCGCGCGGCGGCAATTGCAGACGTGCCGTCCGCCGCCTCGCCGACCACCTCGTAGCCACCCGCTTCGAGCATGCGCCGCGCGCTGGCGCGAAAGCTCGGATGGTCATCGACGATCAGGGCGGTCCTCGCCATGGCTCTGATTCTCGCCCATGGGCGGGCCCAGATCCATACGGCTAGCCGCACCTGCCGGGCGGCAAGCCGCACCTCGCAGACACCGGCCATCCCCATGGCTACGGAGATGCGCCGCTGCGAGGCTGGCGCCATGTCCGAAATCCAACCTCGAGGAGGATCGACATGAGCGCCAACAGAGACGCCGGTCAATCACTGGCGGCACGCGCGGGGCGCTGGAGCGCGCAGCATCGCAAGAAAGCGATCTGGGGCTGGCTGGCGTTCGCGTTTATCGCGTTTGCGATCGGCGGCGCGGTCGGGACCGAGACCCAGACCGCCGCCCAGAGCGGGGTCGGCGAGTCCGGGCGCGCCGAGCGCACGATCGACAACGCCTTCCCCAAGCACCAGGTCGAACAGGTGCTGGTCCAGAGCAAGGCGGCTACCGCGAGCGACCCATCGTTCCGAGCCGTTGTCGGCGACGTCCAGCGCCGCCTCGCGGCGGTTCCCCATACCCAGTCATTCGAGAGCCCCTACAAGCCCGCCAACGCCGGACAGATCTCCGATGACGGGCATTCGGCGCTGATTCGGTTCGAGATCGCCGGCGACGAGAACAAGGCAGCGGACCGTGTTCAACCGGCGTTGGACGCCACTGCTGCCGCACAGGCTGCCAATCCGGCGTTCACCGTCGAGCAGGTCGGCGATGCGAGCATCAACAAGCAGCTGAACGATTCGATCGGCGAGGATTTCAAGAAGGCGTTCGTAACTTCGCTGCCGATCACGCTCGTGATCCTGTTGATCGCGTTCGGCGCCCTGGTCGCGGCCAGCGTCCCGATTCTCCTGGCGTTGACGGCCGTGCTGGCGACGATCGGAATCGTCGCTGTGACCAGCCACATCTCGCCCGTTGACAGCTCGATCAACGAGGTGATCCTGTTGATCGGTTTGGCGGTCGGCGTCGACTACTCGATGTTCTACCTGCGCCGCGAACGCGAGGAACGCGAACGGGGACGCAGCGAAGAGGCCTCGCTTGCTGCGGCTGCGGCGACTTCGGGGCGGGCGGTGCTCGTCTCGGGCCTGACGGTGATGGTTGCCATGGCGGGCATGTACCTGGGCGGCGCATCGACCTTCACGTCGTTCGCAACCGGGACGATCATCGTGGTCGCGGTTGCCGTCATCGGCTCGCTGACGGTGCTGCCCGCCACGCTCGCCTGGCTGGGGGACCGCGTCGAGAAGGGCGGTGTCCCGATCATCAAGAACATGGCGTGGAACGCCGGCGAAAGTAGCCTTTGGGCGCGGATCCTCACTCCCGTGCTGCGACACCCACTCGTCTCGGCCTTGGCCGCGGCGGGTGTGCTGATCGTGCTTGCAATTCCCACGTTGAGCATCCACACGGCGACTCCCGGGACCGACTCGCTGCCGCAGAATCTAAGCGTGGTCAAGACCTACAACAAGGTCCAGAAGGTCTTCCCCGGTGGACCGATCCCCGCGGTCGTCGCGGTAAGCGCGAATAACGTGACCTCGCCTCAGGTCAGTGGCGCGATCGCCGACCTTCGCAGGCAGGCCGCCGCGAACCCGTTGTTCAAGCAGCCGGTCACGACGAGCGTCAGTCCGGATCGGACGGTCGCGGAGGTCGATATCCCCCTGGCCGGGGATGGCAGCGACTCGCAGTCGAGCGCTGCGCTGGCCCAGCTCCGCGACGATCTGGTGCCGGCGACGATCGGGCGGGTCCCAGACGCCAGGGCGGATGTGGGTGGCTTCACCGCCGGCTCGAAGGACTTCAACGACACGATGAAGTCGCACCTGCCACTGGTGTTCGGCTTCGTGCTGACGGCGGCGTTCCTGCTGCTCCTGGTCACGTTCCGCTCGATCGTGATCCCGATCAAGGCGATCGTGCTCAACCTGCTGTCGGTGGGCGCGGCCTACGGAGTCCTGGTCTGGATCTTCCAGTACGGCCATCTGGAGTCGTTCCTGGGCTTCAAGTCCAACGGCGCGATCGTGCCGTGGATGCCGCTGTTCCTGTTCGTGGTCCTGTTCGGACTCTCGATGGATTACCACGTGTTCATCCTCACGCGGATCCGCGAGGCGTTCGACCACGGACGGCGAACCGAGGACGCGGTCACACATGGGATCAAGTCGACCGCTGGGGTCGTGACCAGCGCCGCGGCCGTGATGATCTCCGTGTTCGCGATCTTCGCGACGCTGTCGCTGCTGATCTTCAAGCAGCTGGGCGTGGGGCTGGCGGTCGCGGTTCTGATCGACGCGACGATCATCCGCGGCGTGCTGCTGCCGGCGACGATGAAGCTGCTCGGTGACTGGAACTGGTACCTGCCGAAGTGGCTCGAGTGGCTGCCGCGAGTGTCGCCGGAGGGCTCCGCTCCCGAGAAGGAGCCGCACCCGGCACATCCCGATTCCGTCCCCGCATAGGGTTGGACGCACACAAAGGAGGGCGCCTCCGGGCGCCCTCCTTTGAACACCTACTCGTTGTCGGCGGTCACGCCGCCGCCATGACCGGGATCGGCGTGCCGGCGTCGACCGCGCTGCGGGGGCTTCGGCGCAGAACCGGCGAGGATGCCTTGAACCCCTTGGCGGTCAGGTAGATGCCGAGCGAGGCTTCCCAAATGATCTCCGGGATCGTGGCGAGGAATTGCGGGGCGGAGCCAGGCTCGAACGCGCCGAACATCACCGCGATTCCCGATGCGCACACCAGCGGGCCGCCGACCAGTCCGAACATGGCCATGCGGCGCGGCACCAAGCCGGTGCGGTACATCAGGTAGCCGAGGATCAGCCCGTTTCCGATGCCGACGACAAAGCCGGGGCCGAGCAGGAACGTCCAGTCGTGGATGGCGACGAGCGACTGGCCGAGCGCGACCAGCGAACTGGCATCGGCGCCCGGGGCGTCCTGGCGCAAGGTCACGATCGTCAGCAGGCTGATGATGCCCAGCGCGATGAATCCGCTTTCGACCAGCCGCGCGGTGACGTAGCCGAGGGCGAGCCCCTCGCTGCGACGTTTGAGCACCGGGAACAGGGCGACGGCAGTGCCGATGTTCGCGACGATCAGGAGCAGCTCGAGGAAGGCTCCCAGGAACACGCGGGTGTCGGCGCCGGCTCCGACGATGTAGCCGGTGTCGTGGAGGATCGGGTCGTAGAGGATCACCGCCGGGATCGAGGTGACGAAGGTGATGATGAAGAGCACGCCGGTGATGCGCGCGAGCTTTCTGTCCGAGTTGATCATTGTTCCTCTCCTTACTTACGCTGTATGCTTACGGCGTAAGGTACACTTACGCTGTAAGGTTGTCAAGCATGCCGGCGAAAAAACATCGACCCTTGAGCAGAGAGCGAGTGCTGCAAGCCGCTCTCGAACTCGCCGATGCCCACGGCTTTGGCGCGATCTCGATGCGCAACGTCGCCAAGAAGCTCGGCGTCGAGGCGATGTCGCTCTACAACCACGTCGCCAACAAGGAGGACATCGTCGACGGTCTCGTCGACATCGTCTTCAGCGAGATCGAGGTCGCGACCCCGGGCTCGGTCGACTGGCGAACCTCGATGCGCCAGCGTGCGATTTCGGTCCGCGCAGCGCTCAACCGCCACCGCTGGGCAGTCGGCCTGATGGAGGGCAGGATGAACCCCGGTCCCGCGAACGTGCGCAACCACGACGCGGTACTCGGATGCCTACGCGAGTCTGGCTTCCCGTTCCGCGCCGCCGTCCACGCCTACTCCCTGATGGATGCATACATCTATGGCTTCGCCCTCCAGGAGAAGGGCCTGCCGTTCGACGCCCCCGAAGAGACCGCGCAGGTCATGGAGAGACAGCGTCAGAGCGTCCCCGACATGGACGACTACCCCTACCTCGTTGAAGCCGCCGCGGAGTTCGTCGACGCGGGATACGACTACGACACCGAGTTCGAGTTCGGACTCGACGTCATCCTCGATGGGCTCGAGCGGCTCCGGGACGGCATCGACGTTGCGCACTGACTGACGCTCACCCCGCGTGTTGCAGGAACCACTCCACCGACGGCGCGAACAGCTGGCGCAGCGCAAACGACAGCACGGTCCCGGCGATCCCGTTGCCGGCGAGCTCGTGAGAGGCGTGATCAAGGCCCGCTCGCAGCGCGCGGTCGATCGTCTGGCGGTCCCAGCGGATTCGCGTCGTGCCGGCCTCGGGAACGAACGACAGCACCAGCTCCTCGCGGGTGGTGTGCAGCTGGCAGGCGGCTCCGTCCAGCGTGGCCCGGGCGAACCTCTGGACGGTGGCGTCGATGCCGCTGCCCGTCGCCACGGCCTTGGTGGTGCACGGGTCGGCTAGATCAGGCCGCCCGTACGACACCGCGCCGAGCGCGAGCTCGAGCACGATCAGCGCCGCCGCTGCGACGCCGAGCGCTCCCACCACGATCCGGCCGCGAGCGGTGGTCATGGCGCGCCTCGCCTCCGCAGCAGCAGGATCGGGATCAGCGCCAGCGCCGCCAGCGCCGCGCACAGCAGCAGCGACGGCCGGAAGCTACGAGTGATCGCGTCCTTGATCGCTCCCACGAGCGAATCGCGCGCGTGGCGGAGCACCGCGTCGTGCGCCGCGCCGCGCTTGTTGAACGGCTGCGCGAGATCGGGAACGGTGCCTCGCGGGGTGTGCTGCACCACGCGGCCGAGATCCACGGCGATCGGCACCTCCTGGCGAATCGGCACATCCGCGTTGAGCAGCACCCTGGTGCCCGACAGCAGGGCGTCGCGGCTCCCCCGCTCGAGGTCGTGCGACAACAGCGGCGCGACCAGCACCAACGCCAGCACCAGCCCGGCGTGGCGAGCACCGATCGTGACTGCCCCGTGGCGCGTCAGGCGTGCGTCGGGCGCGACCGCGACGCCGGTGAGCGCCGGGACCGCCAGGCCCATTCCCACGCCGCACAGCGCGAGCGCGACCGCGACGATCGCGGTGCTCACGGCCGGCAGCAGCGCCAGCGCCACGAGCCCGGCGGCCATCAGGACAGCGCCGGCGGCGGTTGCGGTGCGGGTCGACAGCTCTCCGGCCAGTCGCCGCGCCGCGAGTGCGGCCAGCGGGAGCGCGCTGACGACCGCCGCACCCGCGATCGGCGACAGGCCCCAGCCGTTGATCACGAGCAGCACGGCGAGGAACAGCGCCCCCACGAGCGCGCCGAACAGGAGTCCCAGCGCGACGTTCGCGGCCGTGCGGCTGCTCTGGGCGCCCGTCGGCTCAGGCTGTCCAGCGGCGTCGAGTTGTGCGTGAGACTCGAAGGCGGCAACGAGTCCGACCACCGCCACCGGGGCCTGGAAGACGAAAATCGCGGGCCAGTCGAATGCCTGCGTGAGGATCCCGCCGAGCGCCGGGCCCACCGCCGCTCCGAACGTGCCCGCCGCGATCCAGACCGCAAGCCCGCGGGAGCGCGATCCGCTGAGCGCGCACAACAGCTCGAGCGCTCCGGCGAGCAGCATCGCGGCACCGGCGCCTTGCAGGCAGCGAAACGCGATCAGGATCCCGATGCTCTTCGACAGAGCACATCCGACGGACCCCACCGCGAACAGCGCCATCCCGGCCCTCGTGAGCAACGCCACCCCGATCCTGCCGATGCCGGCGAGCAGCGCGAACGCGGACACCGCGACGACCAGGTTGTAGGACGTGATCACCCATGACACGCCGACGACCGAGGTGTGCAGCGCCGAGTACAGCGCCGGCAGCGCCAGCACCACGATCGACGAGTCGGCGAACGCGACCGCCACCGCCGCTGCAACCCCGACCGTGAGCAGCCGACTGCGCCGGTCCCGGCGCTCTGTCATGAGGCTGAGGCTACTGGGCGCGCTCAGGCTACTGCGCGCTGCGCCCCGGCCCCGTCGGCCGCGCACATCAGCCCGTCAAGGGCACGGTGCGCGAGCTCGGAGTCCCCGCTCACCGACAGGCCGCCCCGGTCGCGGTCGGGGGAGAACGCGCCGATCCAGGCGGAGCGGTCGCCGCTGATCCGGGCGTCGGGGCGTTCGGCTCTGCGCTCCTCGATCGTCGCCCGGCCGTCGGCCAGCGTCAGCGTGTAGGCGGGCGCGCTCTCGCCCTCCTCGTCGCCCGTCACCGCCAACTCGATCGTGCCGGTGGACCCCGGCGGCTGTACCAGCCCGGGGGCGAGGCGGAAGATCGCGCCAAGGTCGATCGTCTCAGACCCGCGCGGCGCGCTCCATGCCCACTCGTAGCCCCACCGCGCGAGCTCCGCGAGCACCGGCATCAGTTCGCGCGCACGCGGGGTCAGCTCATAGTCGACCCGTGGCGGCACCTCGCGGTAGCGCTGGCGGGTGAGCATGCCGTCGGCCACCATCCGGTTCAGGCGGGACCGCAGCTGCTCGGTCGAGATCCCCGGAAGCACGCGTTGGAGTTCGACGAATCGGCGCGGACCTGCAGCCAGGTCGCGCACGATCAACAGCGTCCATTTGTCGCCAACGAGATCCAGCGCCCGCGCATCCGGCGACCATTGGTCGTACGGATGGCGCTTGCGGGGCGGTACGTGAGACATCCCACCACCTTGGACGGAGAAACACCTGCCGGGGGGCGAGTCTAAACCAATGGCCGTTGACTGGACGCCTGGTAGGCGATTGGACGACGCCAGTTTTGGCGCGCCCGACCGTTGCTAGGGAGAAATGGGCGATGTGATCATGCTTTGGGAGCGACTTGCGGAGCGGCCGTCGATCGGCGGCACGCGGTCGGCGTTCTTCTTCGATCTGGCCTGCCCGTTCTCGTATCTGACCGCCGAGCGGGTGGAGCGCGCGCTCGGCGACGTCGACTGGGTGCCCTGCTCGTTGCCGGCCGACCGCCGCCAGCTCACGCCCGACCTGATCGCGCGTGCCGAGCGCCAGGCGTTCGCGCTGCAGCTTCCGCTTGTCTGGCCCGACGGCTTTCCGCGCGCCGTCCCGGTGGCGCAACGGGCCGCCGCATACGCCGCCGAGGTCGGCGCCGGCGCGCGATTTGCGCTGGCCGCGAGCCGGCTCGCGTTCTGCGGTGGCTACGACCTCGAGGACTCCGAAATCCTCGCCGACGCCGCCGCGGCTGCGGGGGTGCCGGTCGACGGATGCCTCGCCGCCGCGGGCGATCCCGCTCGCGACCTCCGCCTGCGGGCAACGGCCCGGCGCCTGCGAACCTCCGGTGTCCCGCGCCTGCCCGCGATTCGCATCGGCCGACGCTGGCTGTGGGGTGAGCAGATGCTCTCAGAGGCCCGGCCGCTGCTGCGCAACGCAGCCTCCTAGCACCAGCGCGCCTCAGCCGCCGCAGCCGTCAAACTGCCGGGCATGAAAGATCCGGTCGACCGCGCCGTGCGGGCGATCGCGCGGCGCCAGCCGTTCGCGCTGCTATGGGCGCAGTTCTCGGTCACGCACCTGGTGATGCTCGGTGGCATGGGCATCCTGCGGCTGTATCAGCCGATGAGCGCCGCGCACTTCTGGCTGCTGGTCGCGATATCTCAGGCGCTCATCGGCATCGACAACGTGATCGCCGCAAAGCTCACGTACAAGCTGCTGCGGCCGGTGCGGGCGTGGCTGCGGGGCAGCCGCGACGAGCGCTCGACGATCGCGGCCTGGCGCGCGCTCGTGGCGCTGCCGCTGGATCTGCTGCGCCGCCTCCGCAGCCTGCCGCTGCTGTTCTTGTACTTCCCGTTCATCGCGTTCACGACGTGGCTGCTCGAGCTGCCGTGGTACTCGTTCCTGCTGCTGGCTGTGGTGGGGTCGGCCGTGCTCGCCTACGGGCTGATCTTCCGCTATTTCGCGATGGAGATCACCGTCCGCCCTGTGCTCGAGCGCATCGCCGCCAAGCTGCCCAGCGACTGCACGCTCGACGCACCGGCGCTCCCGATCCGCGTCCGGCTGCTGGTCGCGGGCCCGGTCATCAATGTGATCACCGGCGTCGTGGTCGCAGGTCTCACCACGAACGGACACCACGAGAAGCTGTCGGACCTCGGGATCGCGTGGCTGATCGCAGTCGCCGTCTCGTTCACGATCTCGCTCGAGCTGGTGGTGCTGACCGTGCGCGCCCTGGGCAGCTCGCTGCGCGACATGCAGCGCGCCACCGAGCGCGTGAGGAAGGGGGACTTCACCGCGCGCGTGCCGCTCGTGGCGACCGACGAGACTGGCAGGCTGGCGGAGTCGTTCAACTCGATGGTCGGCGGGCTGCAGGAGCGCGAGCGGCTGCGCGAGGCATTCGGCGCCTACGTCGATCCCGGCGTCGCCGAGCGGGTGTTGCGCGAGGGCTCTGACCTGACCGGCGAGGAGGTCGAGGTCAGCGTCCTGTTCCTGGACATCCGCGACTTCACGAGGTTTGCCGAGGAGTCGGAACCTCACGAGGTCGTGTCGCTGCTGAACGGCTTCTGGGACCTGGTGGTGCCGATCCTGCTCGAGCACGGCGGGCACGCGAACAAGTTCATCGGCGATGGCGTGCTGGCGGTGTTCGGGGCGCCGGCGAGGCTGTCGGACCATGCGGCCTGCGCGGTAGAGGCGGCGCTCAAGATCACCGACCGGGTCCAAGATCACTACGACGGGCGGATCGGCGTTGGCATCGGCGTGAACTCGGGCCCGGTGGTCGCGGGCACCGTCGGGGGCGGCGGAAGGGTTGAATTCACCGTGATTGGGGACACTGTTAACACTGCGGCGCGGGTTGAGGCCGCGACCCGGGAGACAGGTGACGACGTACTGATCACCGAATACACCCGGGAGTTGTTGCCCGACGGCCGCTTCGAGTTCGAGGAGCGCCTGCCGGTGCCGCTGAAAGGCAAACGAACCAAGGTGAAGCTATGGGCGCCACGAACGCTGAGCCCCGCGAGCACGTCTCGCGGCGCCAGGCGGTCCGCCGTCGCAGACTGACCCCCCGGTCGATCACCGGTTCGGTGCGCCGCTTCTGGCGATTGGCGTGGGACGCCAACCTCACTGGCATGTCGGCGATGCTCGCCTACAACATGCTGCTGGGCATCATCCCGGTGGCCCTGCTCGGGCTGTTCGTCGCGGGGCAGGTCCTGTCGAGCACCGAGGTCCAGCAGAGCGTGCTCAACGACCTGCGCCAGATGTTCCCGGGCACCGCCGAGCACACACTGAACTCGCTGCTGTCGCAGATCCGCAACTCGACGACCAGCACCGGCGTGCTGGCGCTGATCGCGGCGCTGTGGCTGGGCAGTTCGTTCTGGGGAGCGCTCGATACCGCGTTCACCAGGATCTACGGCTGCCAGCCGCGCCGGTGGCTCGAGCAGAAGCGCTTCGGCCTGGTGATGCTCGGCGTGGTGCTCTTGTTCATGATCGCCACGGTGGCCGTCCCGACGGTCCAGAGCATCCTCGACGCCGGCGCCGCCCACCTCCCGTTCGACCTCGCGCACGTGGCGGACGCTGTCTATGCGATTTCGCTGGGGATCAGCGTGATGCTGCTGTTCACGTGCCTGTCGGTGATCTACCACAGCGTCCCCAACCGCCCGGTGCCGTGGCGCGCGGTGTGGCCCGGCGCGATCGGCGCGACGCTCGCAATCGGCGCCGTCGACTACGCGTTCCCGGCCTACCTCACAAACATCTCGACGCTCGCGCGGTTCGGGACCACGATCGTGTTCATCCTGATCCTGCTGATCTGGTTCTACCTGCTGGCGATCATCATCCTCGGCGGCGCCGTCGTCAACGCCTTGGTGCTGAACGATCGCGAGGGAGCCTGTTAGCGTCCCGCGCGTGGCCACCGAAGCGGGTTCAGCGACGCAGCTTCACGGCGGACGGCTGATCGCCCAGCGCCTGCGCGCGCACGGGGTCACCAAGCTGTTCACGCTGTCGGGCGGCCACCTGTTCTCGATCTACGACGGCTGCCGGGCCGAGGGGATCGAGCTGGTCGACGTGCGCCACGAGCAGTCGGCCGCGTTTGCGGCGGAGGGCTGGGCCAAGGTCACCCGCACGATCGGCGTGTGCGCACTGACCGCCGGGCCGGGGGTGACCAACGGCATGAGCGCGATCGCGTCGGCCGCCCAGAATCACTCGCCGCTGCTGGTCCTGGGCGGGCGCGCACCACAATTTCGCTGGGGCCAGGGCTCGCTTCAGGAGATCGACCACGTGCCGTTCGTGCGCCCGTTGGCCAAGCTCGCCGCCACGGCGCAGGAAACCGCGGAGATACCCGGGCTGGTTGACGAGGGGATTGAGGCGGCGCTGACACCGCACTCGGGCCCGGCGTTCCTGGACTTCCCGCTAGACCTGGTGTTCACCGAGGCCGGTGAGCCCGACCCGCCCCCCGCACTGGCCGAACCGTGGCACGCGCAAGGTGCCGACACGCGCGCGATCGACCGCGCCGCCGCGATCCTGCGCGGTGCCGACCACCCCGCGATCATGGCCGGGACCGGCCTGTACTGGGGCCGGGGGGAGGAGGCACTGCGCGCGCTCGCCGAGGAGCTGCGGATCCCGGTGTTCCTCAACGGCCTCGCGCGCGGATGCCTGCCCGCCGACCACGAGCTGTTCTTCTCTCGCGCGCGCGGCACCGGGCTGGGCGGGGCTGACGTCGCGCTGGTGATCGGCGTGCCGCTGGACTTCCGCCTGGGCTTCGGGGCATCGTTCTCGCCCGAGGCCGAGATCATCGCGATCGACGCGGCCGAGCCCGAGCGCGACCATCCTCGGCCCGTGGCCGCCGAGCTGTTCGGGGCGCTGCCGGCGACGCTCGAAGCCCTGCGCGCGGCGGCGGCGGGCGGCGACACGGCTGAGCGCGAGCGCTGGATCGCGTCGTTGCGCGCGACCGAGACGGAGCGGCGAGACGCCGAGGCGCCGGAGCTGGCCGACGGACGCGCCCCGCTGCATCCGATGCGGGTGTACGGCGAGCTTGCCCAGGTGCTTGACCGCGACGCGATCGTGGTCGGCGACGGCGGCGACTTCGTGTCATACGCCGGACGCGTGGTCGACTCATACCTCCCAGGATGCTGGCTTGACCCAGGGCCGTTCGGGTGCCTGGGATCCGGGCCCGGCTACGCGCTGGCAGCGAAGCTCGCGCACCCCGACCGCCAGGTGGTGCTGCTGCTCGGCGACGGCGCCTTCGGCTTCTCGGGGATGGAGTTCGACACACTCGCGCGCCACGGCGTCGCGGTCGTCGGAGTGATGGGCAACAACGGCATCTGGGCGCTCGAGAAGCACCCGATGGAGTTCCTCTACGGCTACTCCGTCGTGGCCGACCTGCGGCCGGGCACTCGCTATGACCAGATGGTCGAGGCCTTGGGGTGCCACGGCGAGCTGGTCGGTCGCCCCGAGGAGCTCCGGCCCGCGTTGCAGCGGGCGTTTGAGTCGGGCAAGCCGGCGCTCGTCAACGTCCTGACCGATCCATCGGTCGCGTACCCGCGAAAGTCGAACCTGGCTTAGCAACTAGATGCAGAAGCTGACCATCGACGAACTCGGGATCGTGGTCGCGCTGGTGATCGCGGGCGTCCTCTTCCTCGCCGGCGGCAGCACGCTTCTCGGAGCGCTTCTGTGCGTAGCCGCGGTGGTGTTCGCCATCGTGCTGTGGACCCCGGTGCGTCAGCAGCTCCACATCCCGCCTTCCCCACGGCGGACCCTGTGGCGACCGCGAACGCGCGACAAGCGAGACTGACCCCTTAACGAAAACCGCCCGCTTACTCAGCGGGCGGCTTCCGATCCAGGTTTGGCCCAATCGGGACGGGCAGGGGTACGTGCCAGAAAGGGCCGATTAGATTGGCTCGGACGGCGGGAGGCGCCGATGTCTGCGGCTTCGCCCGAGCCTATGTTGGGATTGCTAGGCGAACCTAGCCCCGCGACGAATCATCCAGGGTCCCCAGATAGGGGGCAATCGAACATTCGTCCAGATTGTTGAGTGACCCCCTGGACGAATTTACTAGGCCTCGGGCTTGTACTAAAAGCGACTAAACGCTCCGCGAATATACTTGAAACATGCGGGAGTTTCTGGCCTTTCCGAACCCGGTCAACGAGAAGGCGGCCCGGGTGGTTGCGGGGGTTGTGCTCGCCATCTCGGTCGCGATCTTGGCCACCGGCGCTCACTGGCTGCTCGTCCCGCTCGCCTACGGATTCTGGGCGCGGGTGCTCACCGGGCCTACCCTGAGCCCGCTCGGCTGGGCAGCCCAGAACGTGATCGCTCCGGCGCTCGGTCGCAAGAAGCCGGTGCCCGGCCCACCCAAGCGCTTTGCCCAGGGCATGGGCGCGATCTTCTCGTCCACGGCGCTCGTGCTCGCGCTCGTCGCCGGCGACGACACCGCCGCCGACGTGGTGCTGGCGCTGCTCGTCGTGGCCGCGGGGCTCGAATCGATCTTCGGCTACTGCCTGGGCTGCAAGGTGTTCGCGCTGCTGATGCGCGTCGGGCTCGTGCCCGAGAGCGTGTGCGCCGAGTGCGCGGACATCAGCGCACGGCTGTCGACCGCGCGCTGACGTCCGGCTCTCCTCCCATCCGCTGGCACATCCCTGCCGTCAGACGCGACGAGTTAATACGGGGCGGCCCGGCGTAAGCCGGAGCCGCCCCAATTGTCGTTAGCCGATCGTGCCACCGCGACGCCAAACCCTGCAAGGACAAAGGCGAGCAGCGCGGCTGCGCAGAGCAGCAGCGGCCGCCGGCGTACGGGTCGCAAGATGCGTCCTCCCTCACTCCGTGTTATCCGCCCGCCGACCCCCCAGCGCGGACGTCTTTCGGCGCGGCGGCATATACCTCGTTTGTGTGATTCGGATGTCCGAGTGCGGACCGGGTCGCGTCAGAGCCCGAGCGCGGCGCCGCGCAGGATGTCGTGCTCGGAGACCTCGACCCGCTCAAGGCCGAACAAGCGCATCACCTCGCCGAGGATCACCGCCCCGGCGACGATCGTCGGCGCCCGCGCGGGGTCGAGCCCGGGTGTTTGCTTTCGCTGCTCGAGCGGTATTGACGCGAGGCGGTCCTGGAGGGTTTTTCGCTCGGCGTCTGTGAGCACGTAGCCCTGGACCTTGGCGGGGTCGTAGGGGACGAGCGCCTGGGCGATCGACGCCAGCGAGGTTGCCGTCCCGGCGACTGCGATCGCGTGGCTGACCGCCTCACGGTGCTCCGGCGGGACTCCGGTCTCGATGATCGACCGGACGTCCTTGGCAAGGTTGTCGATCTCGCTGTCGGTCGGCGGGTCGGTGTGCAGGTGGCGTTCGGTCTGGCGCACGACGCCGGCCTGGTTCGAGACGTGAAAGCCCGCCTGTCGGCCGGTACCGATCACGAACTCGGTCGAGCCGCCGCCGATGTCGATGACGAGGACGGTGGTGTCGTCTTGCGGGTCGCGCTCGCTGGTCGCGCCCAGAAAGGTCAGGGACGCCTCCTGATCGCCGGTGAGCACGTGCGGCTCGAGGCCGTAACGGTTCTTGACCGTGTCGGCGAACTCCTGGCCGTTGGCGGCATCGCGAACGGCGCTGGTTAGCACCGCCTTGGCGGTGTCGGCGTGGTGCTCGTCGATCAGCTTGCGGTACTCGTCGAGCGTGTCGTACACGCGCTGCATCGCGTCGTCCCGCAGCCGTCCGTCAGAGTCGACGCCGGCGCCGAGGCGGGTGACATTGCTGCGGCGCTCGGGCTCGTCGACGACCTTGCCGTCCTCGATCGCGGCGATCAACAGCCGCGTGGAATTAGTGCCGATGTCGACGATCGCGGCGCGCCTCATGCCGGCGGAGGTTATCCGCCGGCGGCGATTGGCTCGCGCTCGTCGGCGCGGGCCCGTTCGGGCTGCGTCGCCGAGGCTTCCTCTGATCTGGTGAGCCGAACCTTCGGCAGGCCGAACAGCGCGACTGCAGCGCCGGCCGCGGCGATCAGAGCGGAGATCAGGAAGGCAAACTGGAAGCCGTTGGTGAGCGCGTGGTGCAGGGCCTCCACGCTACCGCCGAGGTGGCGGAGGTCGTGGTTGGTTCTCGACGTGGCCAGCGCGGCGAGGACCGCCAGGCCCAGGGCACCGCCGAACAGCCGCGAGGTATTGACCACCCCCGACGCGAGTCCCGCCTCGCGTGACGGGACGCCCGCAACGGCTGCGATCGTCACCGGCACGAACGAGCACCCGAGGCCGATCGCCACAAGCAGCGAGGGCGCCAGCACGTCACCCAGGTACGTGCCGTGGGCGGACAGGTCCGTGAACAGCAGCAGTCCGACCGCTTCCACGGCCATCCCGAACACGAGCATCGGCTTGGGGCCGACCTTCGTGACCGCCCGCGACGCGAGCGCCGAGCAGACGATGATGCACAGCGTCATCGGCAGGAAGGCGAGGCCGGCACGCAAAGGCGAGTAGCCGCGAACCTGCTGCAGGTACAGCGACAGGAAGAACCACATCGCGAAAACTGCGGCGCCGAGGAGGAAGACAACCACGTTGGCGGCGGTGAGCGTGCGCGAGGAGAAGATCCGCAGCGGCATCAACGGCTGCTTGGCAAACCGTCCCTCGATCAAAAGGAAGATTGCCAGCAGCGCGACGCCGATTGCCATCAGCGCGAGCGGCTCGGGCGACCCCCAACCCTTGACGTCGGTGCGGACGATGCCGAGCACGAGGACCGACAGTCCCAGCGTCGCGGTCACGGCGCCGGCCAGGTCGAAACTGCGGGCGCGCTCGGGGTTGCGGCCCTCGGCGATGTAGTGCTGGGCGGCCGCGGCCGCGATCAGGCCGATCGGGACGTTGATGAACAGGATCCAGCGCCAGCTCAGAAGATCGGTGAGGATGCCTCCGAGGAGCACCCCGGCGGCGCCGCCGGCGCCACCCATCGCGCCCCAGATGCCCAGCGCGCGATTGCGTGCAGCGCCCTCTGGGAATGAGGTCGTGAGGATCGTCAGCGAAGCGGGCGCGATCACCGCGCCGCCGAGGCCCTGGACGGCGCGAGCGCCGATCAGCACGCCCTGCGAGTCGGCCAACCCGCCGATCAGCGACGCGACGGCGAACAGCACCAGTCCCGAGACGAACACGATTCGACGGCCCAGCAGGTCCGCGGCTCGGCCGCCGAGCAGCAGAAAGCCCGCGAACGTCACCGTGTAGGCGTTGACGACCCACTGGAGGTCGGCCTCGGTGAACCCGAGGTGGTTGCGGATCGACGGCAGCGCGACGTTGACCACCGAGACGTCGAGGATCACCATGAACTGCGCGAGGCACGCAAGGATCAGCGTGGCACGGAGGTGGGGACGGTGGGTCGTGTCTGTCATCGACTGGTTAACGAATGGCTACGATCGTTGGGGACAGCGATCCACATCGACCTTAGCAAGGTTCGATGGTCGTCGTACAATGGTCTTGTAGATGAGCAGCTTGACATCCGAATCCGCCCTGGGAACAGCCGAGTCGCTGGGACATCCGGCGACCGACGAGATCGAGCTCGCGGGGGTTTTGCAGGCGCTGAGCGACCCGATACGGCTGCGGATCGTCGTGGCGCTGGCCGCCGGCGAAGAGCTGTCCTGCAAGAGCATCGACCTGCCGGTCGTCAAGTCGACCTGTACGCACCACTTCCGCGTCCTGCGCGAGGCCGGCGTGATCCGTCAGCGGCATGAGGGCACGTCGCGACTGAACTCCCTGCGCCGCGCCGACCTCGACACCCGCTTCCCGGGGCTGCTCCAGGCGGTGCTCGGGGCTTTGCGCGATTCCTAGCGCCGAGCTCGTTCTCACATTCGACAACCTCGGGGAGGCGACCGAGCTCGAACGTGGTGGTCGGCCGTCTTCGGTAGGTGCTCATCCCTCGGTGACCGAAGCGTTGCCGTGGCTGCTCGACACTCTCGACGTGTGTGGTCTGCGCGCGACCTTCTTCGTCGAGGGGATCAACTGTGAGCTGTATCCCGACGCGCTGCGGGGGATCGTTGCGCGTGGGCACGAGCTCGGGATGCACGGCTGGCGCCACGAGGAGTGGGGCCGGCTGTCTCTTGATCGTGAGCGGGCGATCCTGGAGCGCTGCGTCCGTGCATTCGGGTCGCTGGGTTTGTCGGTTAGCGGCTTCCGGCCGCCGGGCGGGGAGCTGACTACGTCGTCGGTGGGGCTGTTGCGCTCGGTCGGGGTGCGGTGGTGCTCGCCGGTCGGCGAGGACTTCGAGGTGAGCGAGGGGTTGGCTTGGGTCCCGTTCGAGTGGGAGCTGGTGGATGCGTACTACCTGATGGAGTCGTTCGCCGATCTGCGCGTGCTTCGCGGGGATTCACATTGGGTGATGCCGGCCGAAACACTGGCGGCGCGGTTTCGCGGGACGGTGCGGTCGCTTGCGCGGTCGCGGTCGCAGGCGACGCTGATCCTGCATCCGTTTCTGATGCTCGACCCGGCTTGGCGGGAGGGGGTCGGCGAGCTGCTGGCCGAGATCGGCGCGTTGGCGCGGGCCGGTGAGCTATGGGTGGGGCCGGGCGGCGCGCTGGCCGAACGTCAACTGCTCAATGAAGGAGGAACGGGTGCATGACGCGACAATCCTCACCGCTGCCTCGAAGCCTGTCGTGTCATGCACCTATGCGGTGCGCCACACGGCAAGCCTCCCACGATCGGACGGGCTTGTCGCGCTATGCACCCTCTGGGCCGCCGGGGGGGTGGTTAACACGACAAACGCGCCTGGATCAGCCAGGTAGGTGATCCGTGCTGACCACCGTATGCGGTGGTCAACGCGACACGCCTCGCATCGAGAACGCCGGTTGTCGCGCTATGCCCCCCTCCCCGCTGCCGCCCGCTCGCTCGCGATCCGGGCGCCCTCCGACAGCGACTGCATCTTCGCCCAGCAGATGTCGGGGTCGATCGCTCCGAACCCGGCCCAGGTGCCAAACCCGCAGTCGGTCCCGGCCATCACCCGGTCGGGCCCGACGATGTCGACGTAGGTGAGGATCCGCTGGGCCACCAGCTCGGGGTGCTCGATGTAGTTCGTGGTTGAGTCCAGCACGCCGGGCACGAGCACCTTGTCGTCGGGGATCTTGGCCTCGCGCCAGGTGGCCCAATCGTGGGCATGGCGGGGGTTGGCGGCCTCGAACAGCAGCGTCGACGGCTTGGCCTGGAGGATCACGTCGACGATCTTCTCCACGCCGATGTCGAGATGATGGGGCCCCTCGTAGTTCCCCCAACAGATATGCAGACGCACCCGGTCAGCCGGCACGTCGCGAAGCGCGCGATTGATCGCCTCGACGTGGCGCCCGGCGCTAGCGACGAACTCCTCGTCGGAGCGGTCGCGGTACATGATGTGGCGGCCCATGGCCAGGTCGGGCGCGTCGATCTGCAGCTGCACGCCGGACGCGACGATGCCCTCGTACTCGAGCTTCATCGCCTCGCCGATCGCCTCGAGGTACTCGTCGAGCGTGTCGTAGTACTCGTTGGGCTGAAACAGGGCGATGACCCCCGGCGACGGGGCGTTCATGAAGGCACCCGCGACGGGCTGGCCGTCGATCGCGGCTTTCAAATTCCCGAGGTCGCGCTGCAGCAGCTCGGGGTGCTCATAGGTGATCGGGCCACGGCAGATCGGGCGCAGATACCTCGCGCTCCCGCCCGCCTTGGCAAGGCGGTCGCGAAAGCGCGGGTACGCGTCGAGGTCGGCTGGCGTTGCACGCGGAACGTCACCTACCTCGAAGCCGCTCAACCGGTGGCGGATGTACGTGGCATAGCCGATCTTGCTCATCTCGCCGTCCGACACGAGGTCGATCCCGGCGTCGGCCTGGTGGCGGACGCGATCGGCCACGGCGTCGCGGATCACCCGCTCGTAGTGGTCGCGGTCGACCTCCTCGCCGCGGTCCTCGCCGAGCACCACGTCGACCACCTCGCGCGGGCGGGGAAGGCTGCCGACGTGGGTGGTGAGGATCGGGCTGCCGTTGCTCATCTGCGCTCCTTCCCGCTTAAGAAAGCCTTTGTGCCCTCAAGTATGATCGGGCGGCCAAAGCGACCGCAAGGAGAGGAGAGCACCATGCCCAACCCGGGCTTCGTCCGCGGAACGCATCACCTGACCTTCTGCGTCGGCACCGCGCAGGAGGACTACGACTTCCACGTCCGGCTCCTCGGTCTCAAGAGCGTCAAGAAGACCGTCCTGTTCGACGGCGAGATCCCGATCTACCACCTCTACTACGGCAACCGGCTGGGCGACGCGAGCACGCTGCTGACCGCGTTCCCGTACCGCCAGGCCGGCTGGATGGGCAAGCGCGGCACCAACCAGATGAAGACGCTGCTGCTGTCCGTGCCGGTCGACTCGATCCCCTTCTGGGCCGATCGCCTCAGCGACGCCGGCGTGGACAGCACCCGCGCCGAGTTGTTCGGCACCGAGCGGCTCAACTTCCAGCACCCGTGCGGCATCCACTACGCGATCGTCGGCGACCCCGAGCCCGACTCGCGCGAGCCCTACTCGGGCGCCGGCGTGCCGACCGAGCACGCGATCCGCGGCGCGTACGGCACGACGACCTCGGTGCGCGAGCCCGAGCCGCAGACGGACTTCTTGACCGCGGCCCTGAACGCCGAGCTGGTGAAGTCCGAGGGCGCAAACCATCAGTTCCTGTTCGGCGAAGCCGACGGCCACGGGCGCCACTTCGAGCTCGTCGAGGAGCCCGATCTGCCGCAGGGCACCTGGCGCTTCGGCGAGGGGACGATCCACCACCAAGCGCTCGACGCCGGCACCGCCGAGAACCAGCTCGTCGTCAAGGACTACATCGTCGGCCTCGGCTACACCGACGTCTCCGACGTCAAGGACCGCGGCTACTTCTTCTCGGTCTACATGCGCAGCCCGGGCGGCGCGTTGATCGAGCTCGCCTACGGGACGCCGCAGGGCTTTCTGATCGACGAGGCCGAGGACGAGCTCGGCACCCACATGTGCATCCCGCCGCACTGGGAGAACCGGCGCAGCGAGATCGCGCAGCTCGAGCCGATCGAGACGATCGAGACGGTCGTCGGGTAGCGGCCGCCGTCAGGCGGCGACCTGCTGCGCGCGGTCGACCGCCGGGGTCGTTGCGCCCGAGAACTCGAGCACGCCGTCGTCGACCGGGCGATAGCGCAGCGTGGCCATGTCCAGCATGTAGTTCTGGTACTGGCGCCAGGGCGCGCGCGACCCCTGCTTGGGGAACGCGCTGATCGCGCGGGTCACGTATCCCGACGTCAGATCGATAAACGGCTCGGTGGTGATCGAACCGTCGCGGTTGGTCGGCGTGCACTGCCGGTAGCCGTTGGCGTCCATGTACTCGAGCACCCGGCAGACGTACTGGCTGACGAGGTCGGCCCGCAGCGTCCACGACGAGTTCGTGTAGCCGAACGTGAACGCGAAGTTCGGCACGCCGCCGATCATCACGCCCTTGTAGCTCATCGCTTTCGGGACCTCGACCTTGTTGCCGTCCACGCTCAGCTCAATGCCGCCGAGGACCAGCAGGTTCAACCCCGTCGCGGTCACGATCAGGTCGGCATCAAGCTGCGCGCCGGACTCGAGCTCGAGCCCGGTCTCGGTGAACGTCCGGATCGTGTCGGTCGCCACCGACACCTTGCCGCCGGCGATCGCCTCGAACAGGTCGTTGTCGGGCACGAGGCACATGCGCTGGTCCCACGGGTCATAGCTGGGATTGAAGTGCGCGTCGATGTCGTAGCCGTCCGGCAGCACCTTCTCCTGCGCCTTGCGGATCAGCGCCTTCATCACCTTCGGCCGGCGCCGGCTGAGCTGGAAGATGCCCATCATGAACAGCACGTTCTTCCAGCGCACGATCGAGTACGCGAGCTTGGCCGGGAGCACCTTCCGGAGCACCTTGGCGACGGGGTCGTCGGCCGGCAGCGAGATGATGTAGCTGGGGGAGCGCTGGAGCATCGTCACGTGCTCGGCGTCGTCGGCCATCGCGGGGATCATCGTCACCGCGGTTGCGCCGCTGCCGATCACCACAACGCGCTTGCCCGCGTAATCCACGTCGTCGCTCCAGAACTGCGGATGCGCGATCTGGCCCTTGAAGCGGTCGATGCCGGGGAAGTCCGGGAGGTATCCCTGGTCGTAGCGGTAGTAGCCGCTGCACGTGAACAGGAATCCGGCGGTGAACGTGACGGTCTCGCCGGTGTCGGTGCGCTCGGCGGTGACGGTCCAACATCCGTCGTCGGTCGACCACTGTGCGCTCACGACGCGGTGGTTGAAGCGGATCCTGCGCTCGATCCCGTAGGCACTCGCGGTATCGCGGATGTAGTCGAGGATCGACTGTCCGTCGCCGATCGCCTTGGAGCTGCGCCACGGGCGGAAGTGGTAGCCAAGCGTGAACATGTCGGAGTCCGACCGCACGCCCGGGAACCGGAACAGGTCCCAGGTGCCGCCGCTAGCGTCCCTCGCCTCGAGGATCGCGTAGCTCTTGCCGGGGAGGTTGGTCTGCAGGTGGTAGCCCGCGCCGATGCCGGACAGGCCGGCGCCGACGATCAGCACGTCGACGTGTTCTGCTGGCGCGATCGTGTCAGTCATGGGTGTCGTTCCTCATAACCCGCGTAGTAAACAGGGCCGCGCCGGTCCGCTGTGAGAAATCGCTCACACTGGCCGTGGTCATGGGGCTCGGAAGAGCGTGACGTTGCGGTCGCGGCGTGTGCCGGCAAAGCCCCCGGGACGGCCTCCCTGCGCGTCCAGGTAGGCGAGCTGGCGCGAGATCGTCCCAAGGTCGCCCGGGAATGTGTGGTCGAGCATCCACGTCTGCACCGCGACGCCGCCACCCGCAGTCGCGACCAGCCGCAGCGCGCGCGCCTGCTGCGGATAGTCGACCAGCGATGCCGTCTGGATCAGCCAGTACCCGCCGGCCGGCGTCGGGCGCGGGTCGATCCGGTTGCGGTGGGTGTGGCCCGACAGCGCGGCGACCACCTTCGGGTGCTGGTCCAGCAGCGCGAGCAGCTCGTCGCCGCCTTGCGAGCTTGCGATCGGCTGGTGGGAGACGATGATCACCCAGCGGTTGCCGGCGGCAGCCAGTTGCTGCTCGAGCCACGCCGGCTGACCCGGCGCGACCAGGCCGCCCGAGCCGCCGCCGCGGCGCGCCAGGTCCAGGACCACAAGACGCAAGTGCCGCCCCACGTCGGCGTGGTAGTCGAGCGCCGCCGCGCTCGCCGGGGACACACGGCTCGCACGCCTCAGCCTCGCCACCACCTCGGTGGCGGGCATCTCTCGGCGACTCGGATCGGGCGGGACGCGCACCCTGGGGCCGGCGAGCGCCTGCGCCAGGAACTGGTGTACGAGCCCCGCGCTCGGAGGTCCGTCGGGCGAGCCGCCGCCTGTGAGGCTCGCCCCGCTAGGCAGCGTCAATCCCGGCGGTAGCTCCCAGACCGCCTCATCGCCCAGCGCCAGCGACCGGGTCTGCGAGGTCGGGGCGATCTCCCCGGCGACGAGGATGTCGTGGTCGCCGAGGACCGGATACCAGCGTGAGCGCAGTCCCGGGCTAAGGAACGCCGCGGCGGCTCGCCCCAGCAGGCCGCGGTGCCGGGGTGCGTCGAGGTCGGGGCGGTAGTAGAACGGATCCGGGTTCAAGGCCGACTGGACGCCGAAGTACCCCTGGGGGCCGCTGCCCGGATGCACAACGCCGCCGCCGAGCACGGCGAGCGCGCGCGTGAGCTCGTTTGCCTGGTCGTTGTCGATCAGGTCGCCGCCCTGAATCACGGCGTCCGGTCGCAGCGACCGGATCGCGCGGATCGCGCCCGCCAGGACCTGCGCGGTCAGCGCCTCCTGAGGACGGAACGTCGACTGAAACGGCTCCCCGAGCCGGTCCAGGAACGTGACGCGCGCCGGGGAGGACGCGTCGAGCACGTGCGCGTCGGTGACGTGTGCGAGCGTCGCCAGCGTGGCGGCCGCGGGGCGGGCCGGGCCGAGCTCGGTGCGCGCGAGCAACCGCTCGCCGGAACCCGCGCTCAGTCCACCCGTTCCGCCCGGGTCGCGCCACGTCGACGACAGCGTCGAGCCGCTCGGGGCCGGTGCGGGCGAGCCCTCGCTGCCGCAGCCCGCGGCGAGCAGCGCCGCGCCGGCAAGCATCCGCGCAAGCGCCTCTCGCCTCGTGATCTCGGTCATCCGGCGCCCAATCCGCTCACAACCGTCTCCCGGGTGGCCCGCCGCGCGACCCACAGAACCGCCACCGCGCTGCACACCGCCAGCCCGGCGAGCACGGCAGCGATCTCCAGCCAGGTCGGTTGGAGCGGCAGCGTCGCGTAGCTCGCCGCAAGCGACGACAACGCCGGGCCGAGCACCAGACGCTCGATCACGATCCCGATCACTGCCGCTGGCAGCACGAGCGCCGCAACCGCGCCGGCGAGCAGTCGCCTGATCGCGTCGCCGCCCGCGCCCAGGGCCCGCAGGACCGAGACCGTTCGACGCCGCTCGCTGACGATCAGCGCGGACGCCTGGACCAGCGCGTACAGGCACACCAGACCGTCCACGACCGCGATCGCGCGCAGGATCGTGCGCAGCGTGTCGACGAGCGGGACGCCACGTGCGGTGGCACCGGTGGCGGGCGCCGCCGTGTTGCCTAGCAACGCGCTGATCCTCGACACGCTCGCGCCGGGACGCACGCGCACGGCGAGCTGCTCGGAGGCGGCCGGATCGAGCGCCAGCAACGCCTTCGCCGGGACGTATGCGACGCGCCCGTCGTGGTCGAGCGAGCTGACCACGCCGGCGACCCGCAGGCGAAGCTCGTTGCCGGTTGGCAGCTGGACCGCGAGCGTCGACCCGGGGGACAGCCCGAGGGCACCGGCCAGGCCGGCGCCGACCTCGGCCTCGTGGGCTCCGCGCATCCGCGCTCCGGAGGTGAGGGGCGGCGCCTCGAACACCGTGTGGTCGCCCGGGTAGGCGATCACGTCGATCGGCTCGTCGAGCGAGAACGAGTCGACGCCATCGAGCTCGTAGCGTGGCGCGGCGGCTTGAACGCCGGGGATCGCTCGCACACGCGCTGTGTCCGTCGCCGGCAGGTTTGCGGTCAGCTGGTAGCGCTTGCCGAGCGCGCCCGGATCGGTCTCCAGCGACGCGAGCGCCGACGCGAGCGCGAGCATCAGCAGGATGAACGCCGTCGACGCGCCGAGCGTGATCGCGGCGGCTACCAACCGCGCGCGGCGTGCGCCGACCAGCCGCGCGCCGAGGACCGTCAGCCCCGCGCGATTCAACCCAAAGCGGAAGGACCCGCCGCCCGCCGCAGAGCCACGCCTGAGCTCGGCGCCCTGCAGCAACGCCACGGGATCGCGCCCGGCGGCGCGCCACGCCGGCCACGCCGCGGCGAGCACGGGGATCGCGATGCTCGCCAGCCATCCACCGAGCAGCGGTGCGAGGAGCGCCGTGCCGGGCGCCGGCTCGTTCAAGAGCGTCAACAGGTTCGTCGTCGGGTGATACGTGGCGATCGTCCCGGCGACCGCGCCGATCGTCGCGGCCGGCGCCGCCACGAACAGCGCCTCGAACCCCTGGGTAGCCGCCAGATGAGCCCGCGAGGCGCCGACCGCGCGTCGTACTCCGATAGACCGCAGCCGCCGTTGAACCTCCGCCCGCGCGCTCGAACCGAGCATCACCGCCGCCGTGGCGAGCGCGATCACCGACAGCGCCACGAGGAGATCGATCACGATCCCCGCCGCCTGGTCGAGCAGGACCCGCAGCCCCGAACGGGTCACGAACCGCACGCCGTCGAGCCCATAGCTGGTGGCTCGTGCCTGGACCAGCACCTCGTTGACGTTGCGTGGGTCGCGCAACCAGATCTGCGCGAAGTTCACGCGCGGGTCGAGCCCGGCGCCGGGGATCCTGGCCAGACCCGCGCGGGACAGGTAGATGCGCGCGGCGGCGAGCGGATACGAGACGTTGTCTGGGCTCTCGGCGAACCCGACCACGCGCATCGGCCCGAGCCCGTCGATGAACAGCGTGCCGCCGAGCTTGATCCGCCACGCAGACGCCAGCCCGCGCTCGACCACGACCTCGCCCGGGCGCCCGGACACATCGCGTCCGCCGACGATCGCGTAACCGCGGCGGCCGTCGCCGACCACCTCCGCCGATGCGCTCTGGCTGTTGTGCCCGTTGGCGCCGATCGCGACGCCGGTGTACTCCTGGCGCAGCGAGAACGCCGCGATATCCGGAAGCGCCTCGATCCGCCGCGCCACCGTGGCCGCGCGCTGGGGGTCGAAGCGGACGATCACGTCGGCCAGATCTGCCGCCCTCGCCGCGCGGTCAAAGCCACGACCAAGCCCGTCCGCGACGACGATCGCAGCCGCCAGCATCGCGGCGGCGAGCGCGATCCCGACAGCCGTCAGCAGCGATCGCCGCCGGCGCACGCGCAGGCCGTAGCGCGCTTCTGCCAGCGCTGCCTTCAGGCGGACTCCCTGAGCGCAGCAGCCGCCCGCGCCGGGCCGGCGTCGGCCTCGAGCCGTCCGTCGCGCAGGTGCAGCACCCGATCGGCGATCGCCGCCGCTTCGGGCTCGTGGGTCACGATCACCACCGCGCGCCCGTCGAGGCTTCGCAGCAGCGACAGCACGGCGGCGCCGTTGTCCTGGTCGAGGTTGCCCGTCGGCTCGTCGGCGAGAACGAGCTCGGGGTCGTTGACGAGCGCGCGTGCAATCGCCAGGCGCTGCTGCTCACCGCCCGACAGCTCGTGGGGGCGCCGGTGGGCGAGCTGCGAGAGACCGAGCTCGGCGATCAGCCGCCGTGCTCGTTCCTCGCCGCCGCGCCGGGCGCCGGGGAGGCGCGCCGGGAGGGCCACGTTCTCCTCGCCGCTCAGCTCCTCGATCAGCTGAAACGACTGGAACACGAAGCCGACGTGGCGCAGTCGCGCCCGCGCGAGCGCGCGCGACGATTGGCCGGTCAGCTCACGGCCGGCGAGCACTATCTCGCCGGCATCGGGCCGATCGAGTCCGCCAAGGAGGTGCAGCAATGTCGACTTGCCGCTGCCCGATCGCCCCAGGACCGCGACCACCTCGCCCGCCTCGACGTCGAGGTCGACCCCGTTGAGGACCCTCCGGGCGGCACGTCCGGCGCCCACCGTCTTCGTGATCCCGCGGGCCTGCAGGACGGGCACTGGAGTTACGGTACCGAGGTTCGTGTTGATCAAATCGCCCCCGGGTTGATCAAATATGAAGATGGCCCGCCAGATGCTCGAAATCCAGCAGCGCCCGCTCGGAAGCTCGGGCAGGACGATTCCGCGGATCGCCTTGGGCTGCGGCAACTTCGGCGGCATCGGCTCCGCTCCGGCGTTCTTCGGCCAGGGTCTGAGCGACGAACAGGCGATGGAGCTGATGGACGCCGCGTGGGCCATGGGGATCACGCACTTCGACACCGCCGACGCGTACGGCGGCGGTCGCAGCGAGCTCGCGATCGGCCGCTGGGTGAGCACCCGCCGCCTGCGCCCGACGATCACCACCAAGACGTTCAACCCGATGGCCGACGGCGCCGACCACGGGCTCGAGCCCGAGCGAATCGGACGCCAGCTCGACTCCAGCCTCGACCGGCTGGGCGTCGATCACGTGGAGCTCTACCTCGCGCACGAGTTCGATCCGGACACGCCTGTGCAGCACACGATCAACGCGTTCGAGGCCCTGACCGCGATGGGGGAGATCGGCTCCTATGGCGTCAGCAACTTCGACGCGGCTCAGCTCGAGGCCGCACTGCAAGCGGGTCGGCCGCAGGCGATCCAGAACAACCACTCGCTGCTCGAACGCGACGACGAGGCCGGTGTGCTGCCTCTGTGCGCCGAGCGCGGCGTCGCCTACATCGTGTTCAGCCCGCTGGCCGGCGGATGGCTCACCGGCAAGTACCGTCGCGGCGAGTCGTTCCCGGCCGGCTCTCGCATGACCCAGCGACCCGAGCCGTACGAAAGACTGGTCAACGAGCGAACCTTCGACGCCCTCGATCAGATGAACGCGCTTGCGCAGGAGCGCAACATCTCGATGGCCGGCGTTGCGCTGGCATGGCTGCTCGCCGACGAGCGCATCGCACAGGTCGTGATCGGACCCGGCCGTCCCGAGCACCTTGAACCAGTCCGCGAGGCGCTCGACAGCCCGCTGACCAACGATGAGCGAGCCTCGCTCGACACAATCTTCGATCTGTGCGAGTCCTGATCCTCAGCCATAAGGACGTCCACGAGGCGCTGACGCCCGAGGAGTGCGCCGACGTGATGGCGTCGGTGCTCGCCGCCCACGCCCGCGGCGAGGCGTTCATGCCGCTGCGCTCGATCATGGCTCCGCCGGGCGCCGCCGGGTTCATGGGGCTGATGCCGGGTTGGCGGGCCGCCAGCGTCCCGAAGGACGAGCCGGGCCCCGCCGCCGACGCACAAGCCGACGCGCACGCCGACGCCCAAGCCGACGAGCATGCTCTACCGGAGCCGCCGCCGCCCGACAAGGCGGTGTTCTCGCTCAAGGCCATCTGCCTGATGCCCGGCAACCCGGCGCGCGGGCTCGATGCGCACCAGGGGATCGTCACTCTGTTCGATGGCGAGACGGGGGTCCCAACAGCGATCCTCGACGCCTCGGCGGTGACCGAGATCCGCACCGCGGCGGTGACGGCGGTCGCCACGCGGGAGCTCGCCCGCGAGGACGCGCGCGCGCTCGCGATCCTCGGCGCCGGCGTCCAGGCGCGCTCGCATCTCAAGGCGCTGTTGAAGGTCCGTCCGTTCGATCACGTCCGCATCTACGCCCCGACCGAGGAGCATGCGCACGCCGTGGTCGACGAGGCGTCCGATACCGACGCCGAGCTGACCGTCGCGCCCAGCGCGGAGCTCGCCGTCAGCGGCGCCGACGTCGTCGTCGTCGCCACGAGCTCGCGCGAGCCCGTGATGAGCCGCGAGTGGCTGAGCCTCGGCGCGCATGTCAACGCGGTCGGTGCAAGCAGCCCCACCGCGCGCGAGATCGACGTCCAGACCGTCGCCGACAGTGCGCTGTTCTGCGACAGCCGGGAGTCGCTGCGCAACGAGGCCGGGGAGTTCCTGCTCGCGATCACCGAGGGCGCGATCCCCGGCGAGGAGCACGTCCGCGCCGAGCTGGGCGAGGTGCTCGCGGGCCTGAAGGCCGGCCGCCGCGACGACACCGAGCTGACGCTGTTTCGTTCGCTGGGCATCGCGGTCGAGGATCTCGCCGCCGCCGAGCACGCGGTCGCGGTCGCCCGCAGCCACGGGATCGGGACCGAGGTCGAGCTGTGATTGAGCTCGCGCAGATCGAATCTGCGCGCGATCGGATCGCGGGTGCGGCGGTGCGCACGCCGCTGGTGCGCCTGCATCACGAGGAGATCCCGGCCGGCACTGAGATCTACCTGAAGCTCGAGCTGCTGCAGCCCATCAACTCGTTCAAGATCCGCGGCGCAACCAACGCGATCCTGCAGGCGCCCGAGTCCGAGCGCGCTAAGGGCCTGGTGACGGCAAGCGCGGGCAACATGGCGCAGGGCGTCGCGTGGGCCGCCCGTGAGCTCGGGCTCACAGCCACGATCGCCGTTCCCGAGCACGCGCCCGAGGCCAAGCTGGCGGCGATCGCTCGGCTCGGGGGCGAAATCATCAAGCTTCCCTACCAGGACTGGTGGAACGTGATCGTCACCAGCCGGGTCGACGGGGTCGACGGGCTGTTCGTGCACCCCGTGCAGGACGAGGGCGTGATGGCGGGCAACGGCACCATCGGCCTGGAGATCCTCGAGGACCTGCCGGACCCGGACGCGGTGGTGGTCCCATACGGGGGAGGCGGCCTCACCGTCGGGATCGCGAGCGCGATCAAGGCCACAAGGCCCCAGACAAAGATCTACGCGGCGGAGCCCGCGACCGGTGCAGCGCTCGCGGCGGCACTGCAAGCCGGCGAGCCGGTCGACGTCGACTACGAGCCGTCGTTCGTCGACGGATCCGGCAGCCGTCGCGTCCTCGACTCGATGTGGCCGCGCGTCCGCCCGCTGGTCGACGGGGCGTTTGCGGTCCCGATTGCCGACGCCGCCGCTGCGATCCGCACGCTGGCCGAGCGGGTCCGCGTGCTCGCCGAGGGTGCGGGCGCGCTCGCGCCGGCCGCCGCGCTGGCGGGCAGGGCTGGGACCGGCAAGATCGTCTGCATCGTGTCCGGTGGGAACATCAACCTGGCGAAACTCGCCGAGATCCTCACGGGGGGTGAGTCATGACCGCCGACGACCTTCACGCGCCGGTGCTACCCGGCACCGCGGCAAGCGACTACGAGCGCTACCTGCGCACCGACGAGCTGCTGTCGCTCCAGAAGACCGAGGAGGAGCGCGTACACCACGATGAGCTCCTGTTCCAGACCGTCCACCAGTCCTCGGAGCTGTGGCTGAAGTTCGCCACAACCGAGGTCGACAAGGCGGCAGGCCACCTCGAGCAGGAGGAGGTCGCGGCCGCCATCAGGCTGCTGCGCCGCGCGGTGCTGGCGATGCAATACATCACCACGCAGATCGAGATGCTCAATCAGATGGACCCCTGGGAGTACCAGCAGATTCGCGTGGTGCTCGGCCACGGCTCCGGATTTGACTCACCGGGGTTCCGGAGGGTGCCGAAAGTCACCCAGCGGGTGTCCAAGGCGTTCGACCACCTGCTTGAGAGCGCTGGACTAGGGCTGACGGACCTGTATCGCCACGGCCGCGAGCACGAGGACCTCTACCAGGTCGCCGAGCTGCTGACCGAATGGGACGAGCGCATCTGGGTGTGGCGTTTTCGCCACTACTCGATCGTCGCGCGAGCGCTGGGGGAGGAGACCGTGGGTACCCAGGGCACGCCGGTCCAGGTGCTCGGGAAGCTGATCGCGCAGCGGCAGATGCCGCGGCTGTGGGAGGCGCGAAGCAGGTTGGTTGAGTTGTTCGAGGCTGAGCGCGCGGACGAGTAGCTCAGGCCGGCGCCTTCGCCTGCGCCACCACCGACCGGATGTCGGCGCCCACCTGCGCTACGGCCTCGTTGCCTCGCTCGATCAGGTTCACCAGGGAGAAGAACGCGTGGAACACGTCGTCGTAGTGGTAGGGCGTCACTGATACGCCAGCGTCCTGTAGCGCCTTAATGTACGCAAACCCGTCGTCGCGCAGTGGGTCGTACTCCGCGGTGACGACGATCGCCGGCGGCAGCCCCGAGTGGTCCTCGGCGCCCAGCGGCGCAAGCTCCTGCAGCGAATCGTCCGGAGCGTCGCCGACGTAGTGGTTCCAGAACCACTCCATCTCTGCGGTCGTTAGGAACGTGTCCGGCCCGCTGCCATAGAGCTGGGCGGACTCCGTCGTGAGGTCGCTGCCAACGGCCGGGTACACGAGCACCTGCAGCGCCAGGTCGGGGCCGCCGCGATCGCGGGCTCGCAGCGTGCAGGCGGCCGTCATGTTGCCGCCGGCGCTGTCGCCGCCCAGGATCAGGGGGCGGCCCTCGGTTTGCGAGGCGACCCATTGCAGCGCGTCCCACGAATCCTCGAGCGCCGCCGGGAAGCGATGCTCGGGCGCTAGCCGGTAATCGATCGCGATCACCTCGCACCCGGATTCGTTTGCCAGCAACCGGCACATCGCGTCGTGGGTGTCGAGGTCGCAGATCACGAACCCGCCACCGTGGATCCACAGGATCGTGGCGGCCGGGTCCTCCGGGGTGTAGCGCCTCCCGGCGATCTCGCCCGCCGAGGTCGGGACCGTGATCGCCTCGACCCGCGCGACCTCGGGTCCCGTGCCGACGAACTCGATCAGTCCCCGGGCCGCCTCGCGGGCCTGATCGGGCGGGAGCTCGTTGAGCTTCGGGAGACCCAAAGCCTCAATCTGGTCGAGCAGTGCGCGTGCCTGGGGGTGTAGGGGCATGTTCGGGTCTCTCCTCGTCCGGTCCTGGGTAGGCCCGGGGAATCCTCTTCTAGATCTGGTCGAACCGCAACTCGGCCCACGTCGAGTATGTGCGTTCTTTAGTAGAGGGTTAGGTTTCTGTTAGGCGTGCCCGGGTAGTCGAACGAAGCATGACGGTCTCAGGCATTGGCGCCGCCGCTGCGGTGGCGCTGCTTCAAGGCGCGCTCGTCGCGCTCCCAAGGCGTAACGCGCTCGGCTCGCTGCAGCGACTTCGCTCGCCGGCGTGGGCGGCGGTGCTGCCCGGTGCGATCTTGGTGGGAACGCTCGCCCCGCTCGGGGCGCCCCCGCTTGCGCTCGCCCTGATCGTCACTGGCACGCTCGCGACACCACCGCTGGCCGCCGTCGCCGCATTCTCGGTCGTCCGCGGTCCTCGTGCAGCGCTCGTCGCCGTGGCGCTGGCTGCCGGGTTGCTCGCGATGTTGCCGGGTGGCCTCGGCGGTGGCCTGTCGACGACCATCCTCACGGCGTTCGGTGCGCTCGCCCTCGGATCCGCGCTGGCGCGCCTGATCCCGGGCGCCTGGGTGCTCGCCGGCTTCGCGTGCATGTGCGCGGTCGACGCGGCACTGCTCGCGTCGGGTCTCGGCCAATCGGCCGCGGTCGTTATCACGGGCGCCGCCGGTCACCTACACGGCCCGTTGTTTGCCCAAGCGCACATCGGCGGGATCTACGTCGACTATCCAGACCTCGTGCTCGCGGCCGCCCTCGGCGGCTTCCTCGCCGGCCAACATGGGCAGTGGCACGCAGCGGCGCTCGTGACCGTGCTGGCGGCAGCCAGCTTGCTGCTCACGCCGGTCAACACCATGTTTCCGGCGACCATCCCGACAGCGGTGACGCTGATCGCGCTGCGCATCATCGGGCTTCCCCGGCGCCCAGCGGTCAAGACGCTTTCAGCGCAGCCGGCGACTCCCTGAGCGATCGCTAGCCGGCGAGCGACTCGAGCGCGCCGACCAGCAGGTCGACTTCGTCCGCGGTGTTGTAGTGGATGAAGCCGAGCCGCACGGAGGCGTCGTCGTAGCCGAGTCGCTTGTACAGCCCCAGCGAGTACCACGAGTCGTGCGCCCACACGCCGATGTCCTGCGCGGCGAGGGTGGCGGCGACCTCGGTCGCGGGAACTCCCTCGACGTTGATCAGGAAGGTGGGCACGCGGCCCTCCATCCCGGGCAGCCCATAGATCGTGACCGCGTCCGAGATCCCGTCCACGAACCGCTGACCCAACCCGCGCTCGTACGGCACGATCGCGTCAAAGCCGCCGATCGAGTCCAGGTAATCGATAGTGGCGTTGAACCCGGCGAGCAGCTCGTACGGCTGGGTGCCGGTCTCGAACCGCCGACCCAGCGGGTCCATTGGGGCGGGCCGGACCTTGTAGGGCCGCCACGTCTCCATCAGCGAAGCGCGGCCGTAGGCCACGCCGAGATGGGGTCCGCAGTACTTGTAGGGCGAGCAGATCAGCACGTCGGCGTCGATCGCGCGCACGTCAATCGGCTCGTGCGCCGCGTAGTGCACCGCGTCGATCCACGCCAGCGCGCCTGCCTCGTGCGCCATCGAGCAGACGCGGGCGGCGTCGACGATCGTACCGACGGCGTTCGACGCCCACGCGAACGCGACCACGCGCGTGCGTGGGTTCAGCTTCGCGGCGAGGTCGTCGTAATCGAGCGTGGTGTCGTCGCGCAGCTCGATCGACTTGACGACGAGATCGCGATCGTGCGCGAGCTCCAGCCACGGGGCGACGCCACCGTCGTGATCCAGCGAAGACACGAGGATCTCGTCACCCGCCTCGAATCCCCGGCCCGCCGTCCGCGACAACGTGAAGTTCAACGAGCTCATGTTGGGCCCGAACACGATCTCGTGCGTGTCGCAACCGAGGAAGCGGGCCGCCTTTGACTCGGCCTCCTCGAGGATCGCCTTGACCCGATGGCTGGTCGCGTAGCCGGCGCCCAGGTTGGCGCTCGCCTCGCGCAGTGCCTTCGCGATCGCGTCGCCGACCTCGTCGGGGACCTGCGACCCGCCGGGGGCGTCGAAGAACGTGAACCCCTGCTGCAGCGACGAGAATCGGCGCCGGATCGCTTCGACGCCGCTGGTTTCGCTCAGCACTTCGGTCATCGGCCTCTCCTTCTAACCAAATCGCAACTCGCGCGCTTGCAAGCACCCGAGCCGAACTGATTTGATCAACACTACAAAATCAAACCATCGTTGATGCTCGCGGGGCACACGGATTCACCGGGACCGCCGGTGCACCCCGGGCGCACGGGTATCGGCGGCATCCGCGGCATCGTGCTCATCACTGAGGAGGGAGAACTTGGGCGTCCGCGTCACGCGTAGATCTGAGGCCAGTTGGCAGGGTACGGTGCCCGACGGTGGTGGCCGCATCGGGTTGGGCAGCGGCGCCTTCGAGGGTCCGTTCACGCTGAAGGCGCGGGTCGAATCGGTCGAGCGCGCGACCAATCCCGAGGAGCTGATCGCGGCGGCAGAGGCCGGCTGCTTCACGATGTCGCTGGCCAACATGCTCAGCGAGGCGGGGCATCCGCCCGACGACCTGCGGACCACCGCTGAGGTCACGCTCGAGCAACTCGACACAGGCTTCAGCATCACCCGCATCCGCCTGAACACCGTCGGCCGGGTTCAAGGCGTAGACGGCGAGCAGTTTTCGAAGCTCGCGGAGGAGGCCAAGGCGACGTGCCCGGTTTCCCGGGCACTCGCCGGCACCAACATCACGCTGGAGGCGAGCCTTGAAGGGGGTTGACCCCTGCGAGCCGAATATGCGAGTCTGGCCCGTCGCTCGGGTCAGCGAGCGCGCACGGACAGCCACTCGACCTGAAGACAGCAAGGAGTACGCGTCGCGGCCATGCCGCCATTGACTGTCAACGCCCACGTAGTCGACGCCTCATCCGCACCCGCGGTCGGCGGCGACGCCGCCCCGATGCGCGAGCGGCCGACGGTCGGGCCGAGCACCGACTTTCCCCCGCTCGAGCAGACCGTCCTCGAGCTCGACCCGGGAGCGTCGGCAGATCGGGAGACGGGTCCTGACGAAGAGGTGCTGTTCGTACTGAACGGCAGCGGCTCGCTCGAGCTCGACGGAGCCAACCACGAGCTTGAGCCAGAGAGCGGCGCCTATCTGGCCCCGGGTGAGGAGTACCGCCTCCAGAACACCGGCACGCAGCGCCTGACGCTGATCTCGGTCCGGATCCCCGACCCCGAACCCGGCGCAACCGACAACCGCGCGGTGGTCCGCCGCCTCTCAGACCAGCGGGCCCAGGCCGCCACGACCGACCGCGAGTTCCGGATCGTCGCCGACCCCACCACCGGCCTTGGTTCCGCAACCCACTTCGTCGGCTACATCCCAACCGCCCGCGCCCCCGACCACTTTCACACCTACAACGAGGTCATCTACGTGCTCGACGGAGAAGGCGTCCTGCACGCACAGGGCAACGAATGGCGCGTCACGCCCGGGTCGTGCATCCAGCTTCCCGCGCGCGTCGTGCACTGCCTGCAGAACACGGGCGACTCGCTGATGCGCGTCGTCGCCGTGTTCCGGCCGGCCGGCTCGCCGGCGGCCGCTTACTACCCCGACGGAACGCCGGCCCATCCCGGCGCGCCACCGATATCGACGTAAACGAAGGGCTGAGATCCCCTGAGGAGGAGGTCAATTGCAGTGAAGGGACGGATAATCACCGCGGCACTTGCGCTCACCGCGCTGGTAGCGGCGGGCTGTGGAAGCAGCAGTAGCAGCAGCACTACCAGTAGTGCTGCAGCGAGCGGTGGCAGCAGCAGCTCAACCAAGAGCTGCGTGGCCACGATCGGGATCGAGGGTCCCTTCACCGGCGACGTCGCGGTCCTCGGTCAGGAGCAGCTGGCGTTCGCCAAGCTCGCCATCGACATGGACAACAAGGCAAACGGCACCAACATCACCCTGGTCCAGGGCGACACCCAGCTCGACCCCGCCCAGGCGACGACGGTGACCCAGCAGTTCACCTCGAACTCGAAGATGGTTGCGACGGTCGGACCGGCCGGCAGCCAGGAGGTCCAAGCGGTCGGGCCGCTGTTCGGGCGCGCAGGCATGGCGTTCATCACCGGCTCCGCCACCAACCCTGACCTGACCAAATCGGGCAAGAACCCGACGTTCTTCCGGGTGGTCTCGCGCGACGACCTCCAGGGCCCGCAGGACGCGAACTACATCGTCAAGAACCTGAAGCCCAAGCGGCTGATGATCATCGACGACCAGGAGGTCTACTCGACCGGCCTGACCTCGGCGATGATCCCTATCTTCAAGCAGGCTGGCATCCAGGTGGACCACGAGTCGGTCAGCCAGAAGGTCACCGACTTCTCGTCGATCGTCGCCAAGGTGACGCCCGAAACGACGGTGGTGGTCCTGCCGTGGCAGGTCGCCGCCAACGCCCAGCAGTTCGGCAAGAACCTCGCCGAGCAGAAGAAGAAGGCGACGATCTTCGGGACCGACGGGACGCAGTCCTCGTCGTTCACGATCCCCGGCTCGTACGTGTCGGCGTTCGGCCCTGACATCAACTCGATCCCGGCCGACGCCGCGATCGCGGCGGCTGCAAAGGCCGCGTACCCGAAGTACGGGACGTTCGGGCCGCCCGTGTTCGCCGCGACGCACGTGATCGACGAGGCCATCTCGTCGGTCTGCAAGAGCGGCCAGACGCCTAGCCGCGCCAACGTGCTGGCGGCGGTCAAGGGCACGAGCGAGGCGAGTTCGATCCTTGGACAGCCGATCAAGTTCGACAGCCACGGCGACCTGATCGGCGCCAAGTGGTTCCTGTTCAAGATCAACAACAAGGGTCAGTACAAGCTCGTCACGAACACGTGATCAGCTGATCGATGGCCGGTAGCGCGCGCCCCACCAGGGCGCGCGTTACCGTGCCAGCCGGCGCACATGCGTTTCTTCATTCAGGAACTCGTAAACGGCCTCACGCAGGGGAGCCTGTATGCGCTGATCGCGCTGGGCTACTCGATGGTCTACGGGATCCTGAAGCTCTTGAACTTCGCGCACGGCGACCTGTACATGGTCGGTGCGTTTGTCGGCTACTTCGTGATCCAGTGGTTCGGTGGGTCCACGGCGCTCACCATCCCGGTGCCGCTGCTTTTGCTGTTCATGTTCCTGCTGGCGGGAGGTGGCGTCGGAATGCTCGGCGTCGCGATCGAGCGCTTCGCCTACCGGCCGCTTCGAGATGCTCCGCGGATCGCGCCGCTGATCACCGCCCTCGGCGTCTCGTTCTTGCTCGAGAACAGCATGCTGCTGCTGTTCGGCGCCTCGTTCCGCGACTACAACACGTCGGCCTTCATCCCGTTCTCGAGCGGCATCCACATCGGCGTCCTGAACATCAGCCTCACGCGGATCCTGGTGATCGTGCTGAGCCTGGTCCTGATGATCGGACTCCGGCTGCTGGTCGACCGGACCAAGCTGGGCAGGCAGATGCGCGCCGTGGCCGAGGACCGCGAGGCCGCCGAGATGCTCGGCGTCAACGTCGACTACACGATTTCGATGACGTTCTTCCTTGGCTCGGCGCTCGCGGGCATCGCGGGCGTGATGGCCGGGCTGGTGTTCAACCAGATCTACACGTTGATGGGATTCGTGGCCGGCCTGAAGGCGTTCACGGCTGCGGTCGTCGGCGGGATCGGCTCGATCGCGGGCGCGATGCTCGGCGGGCTCTTGATCGGAATCGCCGAAGCGATGATCTCCGGCTACATCTCGTCGACGTACACGAACTTGATCGTGTTCGGGATCCTGATCGTGGTGATGATCCTGCGCCCGCAGGGCCTCCTCGGGCGGGCGCCCTTGCAGAAGGTGTAAACGGCAGCGTGAGCACCGAGCAGACACCGCCCGCCGCTGAAGCCGAAGCCCCGCAGGGCCCCGGCGTCGGCGTCGACGAGTGGGTCGCACGCTCGAGCGGCCGCCGCGAGTACGCGCCCGGTCGACTGGGTGAGGCGCAGCGCCTGCTCGAGCGCGTTCCCTGGTGGGTCATCCTGCTGGCCGCAGGGCTCGCGGGAGCGTGCGTCCCATTCCTGACCACGAACGACTTCCAGCTGCAGATCGGGATCAACGCCATGCTGCTGGCGATCCTGGCTGTCGGGTTGAACATCTCGGTGGGCTGGGCGGGGCTGCTCGACCTGGGGTACGTCGCGTTCTACGGCTTCGGCGCCTACGGCTACGCGCTGGTGTCGTCAAACCAGCTCAATCCGCCAGCCGGCGTCCACTGGTCCACATACATCTCGGTGCCGGTCGTGATGATCGCCGCGGGGTTCCTCGGCGTGGCGGTCGGGTGGCCGTCGCGACGGCTGGTCGGCGACTATCTGGCGATCGTCACGCTGTTCTTCGGTGAGGCGTTCGTCGAGTTCACGAACAACGTCGCCCCCAGCAAGCTCGGCGGTCCCAACGGGATCGTCAGCATTGACCCGTACAAGGTTTTCGGAACCACGATCCTCACAAACAAGGGCTACTTCTACGTCCTGCTCGTGCTGCTGGTGCTGACGGTCGGCGTTCTGCACTTGTTAGACACCTCTCGCACGGGCCGCGCGTGGCGGGCGGTGCGAGAAGACACGCTCGCCTCGTCGCTGATGACGATCCCGGTTTTCCGGGTCAAGCTCATGGCGTTCGCGTTCGGCGCGGCGGTCGCGGCGATGGCCGGAACGGTGTTCGCCGCCCAGCAGATCAATGTGTTCCCCACTGACTTCGCAACGCCGTTCTTGATCCTGATCTACGCCGGCCTGATCCTGGGCGGCGCGGGCAGCCTCGCGGGCGCGGTCCTCGGTGGGCTGATCCTGTCGGTCACGCTCGACGGTATTTTGCGAAGCCCCACCGAGGCGGGATACATCTTCTACGGGCTGATCCTCGCGACGCTGGTCGTCAAGATCCGGCCCTGGGCGCGGCTCGGTGCGATCCTCGGCGCGACCGTGCTGTTCGGCATCGTCGTGCATACGATCGTCAAGGCGATCAGTCCGTCGGCGGTGGCGGGCGGCCCCCAGTCGAGCGGCTGGATCTCCGACCTCGTCCACAACTGGGTGGTCGTGCCGTCCAACCCGACGCGCGCGGGCAACATCGCCTACGTCGTCCTGCTGGTTCTGGTGATCGCGCTCGTGCAGGTCAAGGGCCGGTGGCGCGACATCCTGATGGTGCCGACGCTGTATCTCGCCGCCTGCGTGTGGGAGGGCGTGCTCGTCGCCCAGCCCTCGATCACCCGCCAGATCCTGCTCGGTGTGATCCTGATCGTGATGATGAACGCCCGGCCCAACGGACTGCTCGGGCGAAGACGCGTCGAGGTGGTGTAGGTAAATGCCCCTCTTGGAACTGGACAAGCTCTCGCTCTCGTTCGGCGGCCTCAAGGCCCTGTCCGAGCTCGACATCAATGTCGACCAGGGCGAGGTCGTCAGCATCATCGGCCCCAACGGCGCCGGCAAGTCCACGGTCTTCAACGTGATCACCGGCGTGTACGAACCGAACTCCGGCGACGTTCGGTTCGACGGCAAGAGCATCACGGGCCTGGCGCCGTACAAGATCACCCGCCGGGGGATCGCGCGGACGTTCCAAAGCCTGCGGCTGTTCCTGAACATGTCCGTCCAGGAGAACGTGATGGCGGCCACGTACGGCGCGACCAAGGCCACGCCGGCCGAGTCGATCTTCCGCCTGCCGCGGGCGCGGCGCGAGGAACGCGAGGTTCGAAAGCTCACCGAGGACGTGCTGGGATTCTTCGGCCAGCGGCTGGCCGGCTACCGCTGGGAGCAGCCCGCCTACAGCCTCTCCTACGCAAACCGCCGCCGCCTCGAGATCGCCCGCGCGCTTGCCACGAAGCCGCGGCTGCTGCTGCTCGACGAGCCCGCCGCGGGCATGAACCCCAACGAGACCCACGAGATCACCGAGCTGATCGGCCGTCTGCGAAACGAGCTCGGCGTGGGGATCCTCGTGATCGAGCACGACATGCATGTGGTCGAAGGCTGCTCTGACCGCGTGATCGCGCTCGACCACGGCGTGAAGATCGCCGAGGGTTCGTTCGAGGCGGTCGCAAACCATCCGGCCGTCGTCGAGGCCTACCTGGGCAAAGACCCAGAAGCGCTGGCGGAGGCGTGATGGAGGACGTCCTCCTCAGCCTCGACAACGTCACGACCTACTACGCCCAGATGCGGATCCTCGAGGGCATCTCGCTGAAGGTCGGGGCCGGGGAGCTGGTCTGCCTGCTTGGCGGCAACGCCTCGGGGAAGTCGACCACGCTGAAGACGATCCTCGGCATCGTCCGCCCCCGCGCGGGCCGCGTGCTGCTGGCCGGCGAGGACGTGACCAAGTGGCCCGTCCCGCAGCGGATCGCCAACGGCCTGGCGATCGTCCCCGAGAACCGCCGCCTGTTCGGGCAGATGACCGTGCGCGAGAACCTCGAGCTCGGCGCCGTGCTTCGAACCGACTCGCTCGAGGAGGACTTCGAACGCGTGCACACGCTGTTCCCGCGCCTGCACGAGCGCCGCGACCAGATGGCCGGCACGCTGTCGGGCGGCGAACAGCAGATGGTCGCGATGGGCCGCGCGCTGATGTCAAAGCCGCGCATGCTGCTGATGGACGAGCCGTCGATGGGCCTCTCGCCGGCGCTCGTGCAGCAGAACTTCCGGATCATCAAGGAGGTTCACGAGTCCGGCGTCGCGGTGCTGATGGTCGAGCAGAACGCGAACATGGCGCTGTCGATCGCCGACCGCGGCTACGTCCTATCGACCGGTGTGATCGTGCTCGAGGGTCCCGCCGCAGACCTGCTCAAGAGCGAGGATCTCAAGCGCGCGTATCTGGGCCGCTGACCGAAGCGGGCTCCGGGGCCGACGCGGATCGTGCTGGTCACGCGGCCGTCGCTGAGCTGGATCGCCGTGACTGTGCCCCGGCTGTCGTCGGTGACGTACGCATACTCGCCGTCGGGAGACATCGCTGTGACGTGTGGAGCATCAAAGTCTCGCAGGACCTTTGCCACACGCAGCGGGTCGCCCTCCAGCAGTGTCAACGCGCCGGCCCCCGTGCTCACCACTGCCGAAACACCCCGCTCGGGGGCGACGTACTGCGGGCCGGCGGCGACCGCGATCCGCTTCAGGACCCGCCCACGGTTCAGGTCAACGACCACCAGTTGGTTGTCGGTCTCGGCGGTGACAAGCGCCACCGGGTGCACGCGCCCCAGCGCCTCGCTGCCGTGCCGCCGCCGCACCCCCCGAGCAATACGACCGCCACAAGCAAGCAAGCACGATCTCGGCACATCGATTGGTTCTACGAGCCAACCCACGCCCGAGGTCCCGGGGCGCTCAGTCGCCGATGAACACCGGCGTGCCGACGCTCACGCGGTCGTAGAGGTCGATCACGTCCGGGATCAGCATCCGCACGCAACCGTGCGAGAACGCGTGGCCGATCGAGCTGACCTCGTCGGTGCCGTGAATGCCGGCGCCGTTGAAGATCCCCATCCACCGCGCCTTAATCGGATCCTGCGGCCCGGGCGGGATCAGCTTGCCCGCAAGCGCGCCGGCCCAGGGGCTGTTTGGTACCTGCCACGGAGGATCGACCGCCTTGTTCTGGATGTGGTACAGGCCGGCCGGTGTGTCCAGGCCCTGCTGGCCAACGGCGATCGGATAGCTGCGTACGAACCGCAGGTCCTTGTACAACCGCAGCGTGAACCGCCCGCGGTCGATCGTGATGAACGACGGGTACCGGCCGGCGAGGTTGCTCGTGGTCAGCTTGGGAGCAATCACCGTCGTGCGGACCTTGATCGGCTTGCGGCCTGCCGGGTGCTCGAGCGCGCCGTTGAGAGCGGCCGCCAGCGCCGCAGTCCTGACCGCGAGCCCGGTCTGCGACGGCACCGTTCCCAGCGACTCGGCCGTGTAGGAGACGCTGGCGTCGCGGGCCGGGCGGTCGATCGTGTGCTTGACGCGCCCCACCAGACGCGCAACGGCGGCGCGCGAGTAGGTCACCTGCGGCTGGACGTCGGTGTCGAGGCTTCCACCCGTCAGGGCGCGGGACACACGCGTGAAGATCGACCCGTCGCGGCTTCGCTGTAGTGCCTCATCGACCGCGCCGTTGACGTCCACTGTCACGTGAGCGGCCCGGGGCGACAGCTTGAAGCGGTGAGCATGGAATCGAACCACCACCGGATGCTCGAACCGGGGCAGGTACTCGCGGCTTAGCCGCGCTCGCGCCTGCGCCGCGTTCAGTCCCCCGACGTCGATGCCGGCGACCTTGACGCCCTTGGCGATCTTGTCGCGGCGGCCGTGGTCATAGGCGTACAGCGCGCCCGCGCCGAGCACGAGCACGCCGATCAGGACTCCCGCAAAGATGATTAGCGATCGCTTCCCCATCGCTCAAATTCCCCGTCAGCCCTCGAGCTTGAACAGAGGCTCGCCTCCCATCGCTTGCGAGATGTTGTTGGCGGTCGTCGCCAGGTGGTCGTGCAGCGCGATCGCGGCAGTGTCGCAGTCATGCGTGACGCACGACTCGAGGATCACGCGATGCTCCCAGCGCCTGCTCTGAAGCTGCCGGCACTCCGGCACCTCGAGGCAGTAGCGCTCGCTCGTCTCCCACACCGGCCGGATCAGCCGAAGCAGCCATGCCGAGTCGGCGGCGCCGTACAGCGCGAAATGAAACGCGGCGTGCGCGGCGGAGGCCTCGGCGGTCCTGTCGTCGGTCATCGCCTCCAAAGTATGCAGGCGGTGCCGGGCGGCTTCCTCGTCTGCGTCTACGAATCGCTCCGCGGCGCGCCGGATCGCGAGCACCTCGAGCGCCATCCGGGCCTCGTAAACCTCCGACAAGTCGGTCACAGACAGCTCGGTGACCCGCGCCCCCCGGTGCGGGATGTTCTCCACGAGACCCGCCGCATCCAGCCGCCGGACGGCCTCGCGGATCGGCATCGGGCTCATGTCGAGCACCTCCGCCAGCTCCTCGATCGGCAGCCGCGCGCCCGGCCGCAAGCGTCCGGTGATGATCGCCCAGTGGAGCGTCTCGAACGCCTTCTCGGCGAGCGTGCGATGCCCCCTGTTCGAGCCTTCATCCGCAAGCACTGCAAGATGCGACTCCATGTCGCGCGTAGTATCGGAATCGTTGATCAAAAGTCAAGAACACACTCGCAACTATGCGCAGGCGCTGGACGATGCCGATCCCCTGCGTGCGTTCCGCGACCGCTTCGTGATCGACGACGACCTGGTCTACCTCGACGGCAACTCGCTAGGGCGGCTTCCGCGCGCCACCGCCGACCGCCTCGCGCGCGTGGTCGGCGAGCAGTGGGGCAGACGTCTGATCCGCGCCTGGGACGAGGGCTGGCTCGAGCTGCCGATCGAGGTCGGCGACCGGCTCGGCGCGGCCGCGCTCGGCGCCGCCCCCGGTCAGACGGTCGTCGCCGACTCGACCACGGTCTGCTTCTACAAGCTCGCCTGCGCCGCGCTGGACCTGCGCCCCGGCCGCAACCAGATCGTCACCGACTACGACAACTTCCCGACCGACCGCTATGTGCTGGAGGGACTGGCGCGCGCTCGTGACCTGGAGCTTGTTTTCCTGCGCGGCGATCCTTCCTACGGCCCGATACCCGGCGACGTGCTCAACCTTGTGGGCGGCCAGACGGCCCTCGTGACGTTCTCGCATGTCTCGTACCGCTCCGCCCATATCGCCGACATGGCGCAGATCAACGAGATCGCGTCCGGCGCGGGCGCACTGACGCTGTGGGATCTCAGCCACAGCGCCGGCTCGGTGCCCGTGCAGCTCGACCTAAACGGCGCCGACCTCGCGGTCGGCTGCACCTACAAGTACCTCAACGGCGGCCCCGGCGCCCCCGCCTTCATGTACGCCCGCGCCGACCTCCAGGCGCAGCTCAGCCAGCCGATCTGGGGCTGGCTTGGCCGCCGCAACCCCTTTGAGATGGAGCACGGCTACGACCCCGCGACCGGCGTGACGGCGCTGCTGTCGGGCACGCCGCCGGTGCTCGGGCTGAGCACCGTTGACGAGGGCGTGCGGCTCGTCGAGGAGGCGGGGATCGACCGGATTCGCGCCAAGGGGATCGCGCTGACCGAGTTCGCGATCGAACTTGTCGACACCCGCCTCGCCGAGGGAGGCGTGTCGGTCGCGTCGCCGCGCGATCCCGCGCGTCGTGGTGCCCACGTGGCGCTTGCGCATCCGGACGCCAAGCGCCTGTGCGCGGCGCTGATCGAGCGCGAGGTAATCCCGGACTTCCGCCGCCCGGACGTGATCCGCTTCGGGCTGTCGCCGCTGACCACGCGCTTTACGGACGTGTGGGACGGCGTCGAGACCCTGCGGACGCTTCTCTAACGCAGCGTCAGGGGCACGGCGCCCCTCAGCTCCTCGAGATCGTGAGCAGCGCGGCGCTCACGGCGGGCAGCGTGAACGTGTAACGGCCCCTGGAGGGCTTCAACATGGTCGTCTGAGGCGTGCCGGCCAGCTCGCCGGTGCTCGTCTGCGCGCCGAAGCCCTGGCCGCCGATCGTGATCCCGGTCTTGGACGTGATCGCGGGCGCCCGCATCAGCTCGAGCCTCGCGCTGCCGCCCGCCGTCGGTGTACGGATCTCAACGAGCCGCGACTTGGCCGTGTTCTTGTTGATCACCACGACGCGCCTCGTGCGATCGGGCCCGATCGTGGCCCACGTCGAGAGGCCGGCGCCACCGGACCCGGAGATGCGGAGCAGCCTCGAGCCCGGGGGAGTCGCCTGGGCGAACATCAACAACCCGTAGTAGTTGGGGTGTACGTACACCTCCCAGGTGCCCTTGACCCGGGAGACCGTGAACATCTGATTGGTCGACCGCGGCGGCGTGTGGATATTCACGCCATCAACACCCGCACGCGCGAGCGCGAACAACGTGTCCAGCGACCACAGCGCCGTCGCGTACGTGTCGCTGACGCCGGGCTCGCCGCCACACGAGACCGAGTTGATCTCGTCGATCCGCAGCGGCACGTGATGTCGGTGCGCGACGGCCGCCAGCGGCGCGACCCGGGCGGCGAGCCCGTCGGACGAAGCGTCGGCCACGACCTGGGCGATCGCCACGTGGTTGGTGGCGACGCAATGCTTGAGCGGGTACTCGTGCACGGTCGCAACCGCGACCTTCGGCTCCCTTGCCAGAAACTGCCCGAGCGTTGGCATCCACGCCGGCGAGCCGGTGCTGGGGCCGGCCAGCGGAACCCGCGGCATCGACTTCGCGAACGACGAGAAGTCGTCTTCGTAGTTCGTCGGCGCGTATCCGCGCGGACGGCCGGGGACCTCGTGCCCGCTCGCCGTCCGGTACCAGCCGAAGCTTCCGTACAGCTCGGGCTCGTTGCCGATCTCAAGCGCCCTGATCGACGACGCGCCGAGCCCGGACACCAGCGCGTGCGCTTCGACGCTCGCCAGCCGGCGGCTGTTGGCCTCGAGATCGATGCCGACGATCAGGCGGGCGTGGGTGTCCTTGACGAACGCCTTGGTGATCTGCATCCACTGCGGGGTCAGCGTGTAACGGATGCCAGGCGGCGTCTTGGTGTGGGGCACCGGCCACCAGCTCCAGTCGGTGCTGTCGCCGCCGAGACGGACCACGGGCTGCGCGCCGGGGGCGAGGTTTCGAACCAGCTGCAGGAACGCCGGGTTCAATGCGTTCGGATCGGCGCCGGCGAACGACGGGATCGCCCACAGCTCGGTTGAGAGTCCGACGAACCCGCTCGGGATCACACGGCCAGGGGCGCCCATGTTGAACACGGCCGGAGCAGCCGCGTCGCTTGCCGATGAGCCGCACGACGCCATCGCAAGGGCGGCGCACAACACCACCGCCGTCAGCGGGCGCCTGACGGAGGACCGGAGCACGGCCCCCCACGATACGGAAGTAACTCAGGCCTGGACCGCGCCGCCGTCGATCACGAGCGCCTGCCCGTTGATCGACTCGGCAGCCGGCGAGGCCAGGAACACCACCGTGTCCGCCACTTCCTCGGGCTCGAGCAGCCGTCCCAGCCGGCCCTGGCGGACGAGTGCCTCCTCGCCCTCGGCCTCGCTGCGCCCGGTGACCTCGACGATCCGGGCAATCGCGCGCTCGGTCATGTCGCTGCGCACGAACGTCGGGCAAACGGCGTTGACGCGCACGCCGCTCCCGGCCAGCTCGCTGGCCACCGCGCGCGTGAGCCCGACGGCGGCGTGCTTGGAGGCCGTGTACGCGCAGGTGTAGGGGGTTCCGATCCGCCCCGCCGTCGAGGCCACGGTCACGATCGCGCCGGACCGGCGCTCGCGCATCCCCGGGACCACAGCCCGCATGCATAGGAACGGGCCCGTGACGTTGACGTCGAAGTGCCGGCCCCAGGAGGCCAGCGTCGTGCGGTTCAGGCGCGCGCTCTCGGCAAAACCGGCGTTGTTGACGAGCACGTCGACGGCACCGATCTGGTCAAACGTGCGGGTCACGGCGTCCTCGTCGGTCACGTCGCACACGGCGCTCGCCGTGCTCAGGCGAGCGAGCGCCGCCTCGTCGCGGCCCAGCGCGATCACCTCGTCGCCGAGCGCGACGAACCGTTCGACGACCGCGAGCCCGATGCCCCTGGCGCCGCCGGTGACGACCACCGTCCGGCTCACGCCGCGATCACCGGCATCAGCCGCTCCATCTGCGCCAGGCGCTGGGGATAGCGCCCCACGAGGAACTGCAGCGCGACGTGCTGCACGCCGACGTCCTCGAAGCGGCCCAGCGCGTCGGCGATCTGCTCCGGGGTGCCGCGCAGCCGGTCGGGCTCCTGCTCGACCTCGTCGTCTGTCACCTCCACCGAGAGACAGGTGTGCAGCGCGACGTCGTCGGGGTCGCGGCCCGCTGCCTTGGCGGCTTCGCGCACGTTCGCGTAGCGCGACGCCAACTCCTCGGGCGTGACCCGCGCGAAGTACGGAAACCAGGCGTCCCCGTGGGTGCCGGCGCGCCGCTGGGCGCCCTTGCTCTCGCCGCCGCACCAGATCGGGATCGGCTTGTCGTGCGCCTTGGGGTAGAACGCGATGTCCTCGTAGGAGTAGTGCTCGCCCTCAAACGAGCAGTGATCCTCGGTGAACAGGTTGCGCGCGACCCTGAGCTGCTCGTCGGCGACCTGCGCGCGCTTGGGGAAGATGTCCGAGCGGTCGAGCGCCTCGAACTCCTCGGCCATCCAGCCGATCCCGACGCCGAGGATGAAGCGGCCCTCCGACAGCCAGTCGATCGTCGAGGCGACCTTGGCCCAGTGGACCGGGTCGCGGTACGTGGTGACCAGCACGCTGACGCCGAGCTTGATCGACTCGGTCGCGCCGGCCAGAAACGCCAGCGCGGTCATCGACTCCAGAAACGGCTTCTCGGGCGGCACGATGAACGACCCCGACCAGCTGTAGGCGTAGTCGGTCTCGATCTTCCAGGGGATCACGATCCGGTCGGCCGCCCACACCGTGGTGAACCCCAGCCGCTCGGCGGTCTCAGCTGCGTGGCGCAGGCCCGCGCGCGTACACGCGGCGCCCGAAACCGGGAGGAATACGCCGAAGTCCATAGCTAACACACCACCACGGCAGGGTGTCTACTTTACACCCGGCGCGCCTCCGCCTCGCGAAATACGGACCGCGCGATGATCTCCCGCTGGATCTCCGAAGCGCCCTCGTAGATCCGCGGCGCCCGCACCTCGCGGTAGAGGTGCTCGAGCGGATGGCCCTGCTCGAGCGCCCTCGCCCCGTGGAACTGGACGGCGGCGTCTACCGCCTCCTGCGCGGTCTCGGTCGCCAGCAGCTTGGCCATCGCCGCCAGCGCGGGATCGGGAATGCCGGCGTCGTGGGCCTTTGCCGCCTCGCGAACGAGCAGGCGCGCCGCCTCGACACGCGCGGTCAGGTCGGCGATCCGGTGGGCGACCGCCTGGTGGTCCTTGAGCGGCTTCCCGAACGTACGGCGCTTGAGCGCCCAGTCGGCCGCCAGCTCGAGCGCGTGCCGAGCCATCCCGATCGCAAACGCGCCAACGCTGGGGCGAAACAGGTCGAGCGTGCGCATCGCGACCCGGAATCCGTCGCCGGGTTTGCCAAGCACGTGGTCGCGCCAGACGAACACGTCCTCGAAGCGCAGCGAACCGACCGGGTGCGGTGCCAGGAGCGTCTTGTGCTCGCCGCTCAGCCCCACGCTGTCGCCGGGGACAGCGAATGCGGTCAGCCCGTGGGAGCCCTCCGAGGTGCGTGCAAACACGGTGTAGACGTCGGCCTCGGGCGCGTTTGAAATCCACAGCTTCTCGCCGCTCAGACGGTAGCCGTCGCCGTCTTCCGTGGCTTTCAGCGACATAGCCGAGACGTCGGAGCCGGCCTCGGGCTCGGTCAGCGCGAATGCCGCGATCGCGGTGCCGTCGGCCACGCGCGGGATCCATCGCTCGCGCAGCTCGGGCGACCCGGCCTGGAGGATCGGGTAGGCGCCGAGCCCCTGCAGCGCGAACGCCGTCTCGGCCTCGGTGCAGCCGGTCGCCAGCGCCTCGCGGATGATGCACAGATCTGTCGCTGACACCTTGGGGAACAGGCGTGCCAGCAGCCCGTGCTCGGCCAGGCTCTGAACGAGCGCGCGATTGACCCGGCCGTGCCGCCCGGACTCGGCGAGCGGGGCGAAGACCTCGACGGCCAGGCGCCGCGTGTCGTCGTACAGGTCGTGCTCGTGCACTGGGGTAACCATAGTCACGAGCAGATGCCCAGCCACGGCTACCGCGCGGAGGGGGGGATTTCACGACAATCGGTCGTCCGCGGCCGAGGTGATCCGCGTTAACCACCGCATACGGTGGGCCACACGGATCAGTTCGGCTGGCGCGGCCCGGTTGTCGTGAAACACCCCCTTCGCGTCGCCGCCCGACCGCGCAGGCTGCCCGTCGTGCCCGGCGTCCGCTAAGCCCCGATGACCGCCACGCCCATAAGCTCGACCTTCAGCTCCGGGCTGAACAGCTCGCGCACCCCGAACAATCCCATCGCGGGGTAGTGCTTGCCAAAGTGCCGCTGCCACGCCTTGCCGATCTCGGACGACGCCGCGCGATAGGCGGGAACATCGACGACGAACACTTGCAAAGAGACCAGGTCGCCCACATCGCCACCAGCCGCCTTGAGCGCCGTCACCAGGTTCGCCGCGGCGCCGTCGAACTGATCCACCAGCGTCTCGCCCTCGCCCACCTGGCCGGCCAGATAGACCGTGTTGCCGGCGACGACGGCGTGGGAGAAGCCGCTCGGCTTGGGCAGTTCGGGCGGATTGACGACGCGGTTCATCGACCCCTCCAGTCTGGTTTACGCCCTTCGTGCCAGGCGTTGTAGAACTCGTTGAAGTCCTCTGACTTCATCAGCAGCGCCTGCGTCAGCGCCTCCATCTCGATCGACGTCCCCAGGTCTGAGTCGAGCTCGCGGATCAGCGCCGCCTTGGTCGCCGAGTAGGCCAGCGCGGGCCCGTCGGCGAGGCGCTTGGCCAGCTTCGCCACCCGATCCCGCAGCTCGTCGTCGGGCACGACCTCGTTGGCGAGGCCGATCTCGAGCGCCCGCTGGGCGTCGATCTTGTCGCCCAGCATCAGCAGCTCGGTGGCGCGGCCGAGGCCGACGATCCGCGGCAGCAGGTAGGCCGAGCCCATGTCGGCACCCGACAGCCCCACGCGCGTGAACAGGAACGCGAACGACGCCGACTGCGCGAGCACCCGGAAGTCGGCGGCCAGCGCGATCACCGACCCGGCGCCGGCGGCGACGCCATTGACGGCGGCGATCACCGGCATCGGCAGCTCGCGCAGGCCCTTGACGACCGCGCCGGTCATCCGCGTGAACGCCCGCAGCTCGGCGGCCTCGCGCTTGACCAGCTCGCCGATGATCTCCTCAACGTCCCCGCCCGAGCAGAAGCCGCGTCCCTCGCCCGTGATCACCAGCACCCGGGAGTCGCCGCGGTGGGGGAGCTGCGGGATCAGATCGCGGAGGTCTGCGTAGGCCTCGAACGTGAGAGCATTCAGCTTGTCGGGCCGGTTCAGGGTGATGGTCGCGATGCCATCGCTCACGTCGAAATCGAAGTGCCAGCTCACGCCGTCGCGACGATACTCGACATAGAAGCCGGGAGCAATGTTAGGTATTATCGAACCGGAGGATCGGTTGGCCGGCGACACCCCGTATTGGAACCCGAAGACCGAGACGCTGGGGCGCGAGCGGCTCGAGGCTCTTCAGCTCGCGAAGCTGCGCCGCCAGTGCGAATGGGCCGCTGCCCGCAGCTCCTGGTACCAGCGCAAGTTCGCCGAGATCGGGTTCGAACCCTCGTCGCTTGAGTCGATTTCGGACCTGCGGCGGATCCCGATGCTGACGCGCGACGACTGGATGGCCTCGCAGGACGCGCGCCCGCCCTACGGGGAGATCCCGGCGATCGGCGGTGAGGGCGCGATCCGCGTGCACACCACGTCGGGCACCACCGGGCGCGGCCCCTTGCGCGCGCTGGACTCGCGCAAGGACTGGGCGTGGATCGCCGAGATGTGGTGCTACGCGCTGTGGGGTTGTGGCGTGCGGCCGGTCGACACCGCCTACATCGCGTTCGGATACGGGTCGTTCATCGGCTTCTGGGGCCTTCACTACGCGATGGAGAAGATGGGGGTGCTCAACGTGCCGGGCGGCGCACAGCCGACCGAGGCGCGGGTCAGGCAGATCCTCGACTTCGGCGCGACCGTCGTCGCCTCGACCCCGACGTACGCGCTGCGGCTCGCCCAGGAGGCCCAGATCCAGGGTCTGGACCTGCGCGGCTCGCCGGTGGCGCGGCTGATCCTGTCGGGCGAGCCGGCCGGCTCGATCCCCCAGACCAAGGCGCTGATCGAGGAGCAGTGGGGAGCGAAGGCGTACGACACCGCCGGCATGACCGAGATCGGCACGATCATGGTTTTCGAGTGCTCCCACCAGCCCGGCGGCACCCACATCATCGAGGACAACATGATCGAGGAGGTCATCGACCCGGCGACGCTCGAGCCGGTCGCCTACGGGGAGCGCGGCGAGCGGGTGGTGACGTCGTTCGGGCGCGGCGCGATCCCGCTGATCCGCTATCGCACCGGTGACCTCGTTTGCAAGGTGCCTGCTTCGCGGTGCGACTGCGGTCGCGGCTTTGACATCTTCGACGGCGGGATCCTCGGACGCGTCGACGACATGAAGATCGTCCGCGGGACGAATGTCTACCCGCGCGCGATCGAGGCGATCGTTCGCGAGTTCCCCGAGGTCGACGAGTTCCAGACGGTGATCACGCACGAGGGGATCCGCGACGAGATCACGTTGCGGGTCGAGATGAAGCCCGACTGGCCCGTGGACCGCTGGGATGCGCTGAGCGCCGACCTGCACAAGCGGCTGTCGCACGCGCACGAGGGACTGAACTTCCGCATCGACCAGGCAGGCGCCGGCGAGCTGCCCCGCTTCGAGCTCAAGGCCAAGCGAACCGTCGACCTGCGCGACTCGCCCGTGGGGGTGGGAGGATGACCGTCGATCTACTCGGATCCGAGCTCTCCGAGGCCGAGTCGCGGCTGCTGGCCGTGTACGAGGAGCTCAAATCGCTGTGCGGCGAGGACCTGCCGCCCAACGCGCACGCCAACGTGCGCGCCGCCTTGGCGCTGATGCACAACGTCGTGACCGGGCTCGCGCTGCAGTACGAGCACCTCTCAGACCTCGGCGTGTGAGCCGATGCGCATTGCGGTTGTCGGTGGCGGGCCCGGCGGGCTCTACTTCTCGATCCTGATCCGCAAGGTCAGGCCCGACTGGGAGGTCACGGTCTTCGAGCGCAACGCGCCCACGGACGCGTTCGGGTTCGGAGTGGTGTTCTCCGACGAGACGCTGACCGTGTTCGAGCACGCCGACCCGGAGACGTACTGGTCGATCGCGGAGCAGTTCGCGCGCTGGACCGACATCGACATCCACTACCGAGGCACCCGGATCCGATCCGGCGGGCACGGCTTCGCCGCGCTGGGCCGGCGCGAGCTGCTCGGTGTCCTGCAGGAGCGGGCCCTCGAGCTCGGCGTGGATATCCGGTTCCAGTGCGAGGCACCGGCTTTGGAGGAGCTCGGGTGGGCCGATCTGGTAGTCGGCGCCGACGGCGCGTCGAGCGCGGTGCGGAGTCAGCTGTCGCGCGAGTTCGTGCCGTCACTGGACCGCCGCGAGTGCAAGTACATGTGGCTCGGCACCGACCTCGTGTTCGACTCGTTCAAGTTCTTCATCGTCGATACGCCCGACGGGGTGTTCCAGGCGCACGCGTATCCCTACGACGACCGGATGAGCACGTTCATCGTCGAAACGCACGCGTCGGTGTGGGAGCGGGCGGGGCTGGACCGGTTGACTCCGGGGCCGCTGCCCCCGGGCGTCAGCGACGAGGCGAGCATCGAGCGCTGTCGGGAGCTGTTCGCGGATGCGCTGGAGGGCCATGCCGTGGTCGCCAACAATTCGAAGTGGATCGACTTCGTCACGGTTCGGAACCGGCGGTGGTGCGTCGACAACGTGGTGCTGCTCGGCGACGCCGCGCACACCGCGCACTTTTCGATCGGCTCGGGCACCAAGCTCGCGATGGAGGACGCCGTGGCCTTGGCGTGGGCACTGCGGGGCTCCGACGATGTGGCGGCCGCGACAAACGCATACGAGGCCGAGCGCCGGCCGATCGTCGAGAGCACGCAGCGGGCCGCGCAGGCGTCGCTGGAGTGGTTTGAGGGGATCGGCAGGTACGTGGGCCAGGAGCCGCTGCAGTTCTCGTTCAACCTGCTGACGCGCAGCCGGCGCGTGACCTACGACAACCTGCGGATGCGCGATCCCGAGTTCGTCGAGGCGGTGCACCCGGATCCGCGGCCGCCGATGTTCACGCCGCTGAAGCTACGCGGGCTCGAGTTGTCCAACCGCGTGGTGGTATCGCCGATGGACATGTACTCGGCGGTCGACGGGACCCCGAGCGACTTTCATTTCGTACACCTCGGCAGCCGCGCGCTCGGCGGCGCGGCGCTGCTGATGACCGAGATGATCTGCGTGTCGGACGTGGGGCGCATAACGCCCGGGTGCGCCGGGATGTGGTGCGACGAGCACGTCGCCGCGTGGAAGCGGATCGTCGACTTCGTGCACGCGCATTCCGCGACCGCCTTTGGCGCTCAGATCGGTCACTCCGGCCGCAAGGGGTCGACGAAGCTGATGTGGGAGGGGATCGACGAACCGCTCCCGGAGGGCAACTGGCCGGTGATCGCGCCGTCGGCGCTGGCGTATTCGCCACGCAACCAGGTGCCGCGGGCAATGACGCGCGACGACATGGACGCGGTTCGGTTCGAATTCGAGGAGGCCGCGCGGGGCGTTTTGGAGGCCGGGTTCGATTTGCTCGAACTGCACTGTGCGCACGGGTACCTGCTGTCGTCGTTCCTGTCGCCGGTGACCAACATCCGCGACGACGCCTACGGGGGATCGTTGGAGCGGCGCGCGCGGTTCCCGCTGGAGGTGTTTGACGCGTGCCGCGCGATCTGGCCCGCCGACAAGCCGATGAGCGTGCGGATCTCGGCCACCGACTGGGTCCCCGGCGGCTTTCACCCCGACGAGGCTGTGGCGTTCGCGCGGATGCTGCTGGAGCACGGGTGCGACATCGTCGACGTCTCCTCGGGTCAGGTCACGCCGCTCGAGCGGCCGGCATACGGCCGCAGCTTCCAGACCCCGTTCGCGGACCGGATCCGCAACGAGGTCGGGATCCCCACGATCGCCGTCGGCGCGATCTCGAGCTACGACGATGTCAACACGATCATCGCCGCGGGACGTGCCGACATGTGCGCGCTGGCGCGGCCACACCTGTACGACCCGCACTGGACGCTGCACGCAGCCGCCGAGCAGGGCTACGACGGCGTGGCGTGGCCGGTCCAGTACCAGGCGGGGTCGCGGCGTCCTCCAACGGGACGCGACGAGCTGCGCAAGGAGCTTCAGCGGAGGTTCGAAGCCGTGTCGCTCGTCAGCGATTCGAACCCATGAACGCGGCCGTGGCAGCCGCCGGGCCGCTCGCCGCGGGTGAGCCGTTCCAGCCCCAGGACCTGGTGGTCACGCTGCTGGGCACGTACGTGCGGCCGTTCGGCAGCGTCGTCTGGTCGGGTGGCCTGGTCGTGCTGCTCGCGGAGTTCGGGTTCTCGCACGGCGCGGCGCGGGTGGCGCTGACGCGGCTCGTGCGCCGCGGGCTGATCACCCGCGTGCGCTCAGGGCGGCTCGTGCACTACCGGATCACGCCGCGCTGCGAGCGGCTGCTGCTCGAGGGCGACGGGCGCATCTTCTCGCTGGGCGACCCGCGCGACGGCGGCGGCACGTGGACGCTTTTGTGGCACCAGATCCCCGAGGACCGCCGGCTTGAGCGAAGCCGGCTGGCGCGGCGGCTGCGGTTCCTGGGATTCGGCTCGGTGCAGGACAGCGTCTGGGTGTCACCGCACGACCACTTCGCCGAGGTCGTGGAGCTGCTCGAGGAGCTCGAGGTGGAGGAGTACGCGACCCTGTTCCGAGCGCCCGTCGAGGCGGCCGCGGGGCTGGCCTCGTTCGCGTCGCGCGCCTGGGACCTGAGCGGCTTGGCCGATCGTTACGACGCGTTCTGCGAGGAGTTCGGCCCATACGTCCGACGCGGTCGAGCGCGGCGGTTCGCTGATGCGGACGCGTTCAGGGTTCGCACCCGCCTCGTGCACATCTTTCGCGAGTTCCCTGTGCTGGACCCCGAGCTCCCCGAGGAGCTCGCTGCGCTGGGGTACGCGCGCAGACGCGCGGTCGAGATCTTCCACACGCTGTATGAGGGGCTGGCCGAGCCGGCCCAGCGCCACTTCGAGGCGGTGGTGGCGGTGCCCGGGTTTACCCCTTAGGCACGAAGGCGAGCACGCGGCTCGGGCTTCCGGTGCCGCCGACGAGCTTCAGCGGCGAGACCACGATCAGCGCGCCCGTGATCGGCAGCTTGTCGAGGTTCGCGAGCTGGGTCAGACCGAGACGGCCCGCGCCGAGCAGGAAGTTGTGGAGCGGGAACGGCGGGTCGAAGCCGCCGGCCGCGCCGGCGTCGATCCCGACCGTCTCGACGCCGAAGCCGCTGATCGCACGCTCGTTGGCCAGCCAACGCGAGGCCTCAACGTCGGGGCCGGGCGTCTCGGGGCCGTTCTCGCCGACATTCAAGAACGCCGCCTCGTCCTGCGCGCGCAGACCCCAGCCGGTGCGGAACAGGATCCAAGCGCCATCGGGAACGCGGCCGTTCTCGGCCTCCCACGCCTCGAGGTCGGCGACCGTCAGCAGGTAGCCGTTGTCGCGGTCGGTCTCGATGCTCTTGTCGATCACGCAGGCGGGGCCGACGAGGCTGGTCGGCTTGATCGAGGCGACGTCGTTGCCGTCCTTGCCGGTGACCCAGTGGATCGGCGCGTCGAGGTGGGTGCCGACGTGCTCGCCGATCGTCAGCGTGTACCAGGCCCAGGCGGGGCCGCGGTCGTCGTAGCGGCTGATCTCCTCGCGGCTCAGGCCCGGCGTGTTGGCAAACGGCGGCGGCAGCTTGATCACGGGCGTGGACTCGCTGAGCGGCTGGGTCAGGTCGACGATCTCCACGTTGCCGCCTGCGAGTGCGTCGACCAGGGCGGAGACTTGGCTTGTCTGAGTGCTGGACATGTGGGCGGCTCCTTGGGTTATCCCGTGCGGAAGGCTTCCTCGAGCCACTCCGCGCAGATCGTGGGGTTCACTTTTGCGTCGAGGACGAGCGGGCCGTGCGGGTTGACGAGCCACTCCTCGACGACGGCGAGGTCGTCGGTATTGCGCACAGTGGCCGACTTGGCGCCCGCCGCGGCGGCTATCGCGGCGAGGTCGGCGTCGGGGAAACGCACGAGCGAGACGTCGTGGCCCATCGGCTCGAAGTGGTGGACCTCGGCGCCGTACGCCGAGTCGTCGTAGATCAGGACGAGCAGCGTCAGCTTCAGACGCGCCGCGGTCTCGAGCTCGGGGAGCGCCAGGAACGTGCCGCCGTCGCCGAGCGCGGCCACGGTCGGGACGTCGGGGCGCGCGATCGAGGCGCCGATCGCGTTGCCGAGGCCCAGCCCGACCGCTTGAAAGCCGTTTGCGAACACCCACGCGTGCGGGTCCTGGACGTCGAGGTACATCGACGGGTAGCCGGTGAGGTGCCCCGAGTCGACCGCGACGTTCCGCGCGGGCGGGAGCAGGTCGTTCAGCGCGATCGTCAGCGTCCGCGGGTCGATCCACTCGTCGGTGCCGGCGTCCTCGTAGGGCTCGTGGCGCCAGCGGCGGGCGGCGATCTGCTCCGCGAGCTCCGGGGTCCTGAACCCGGTCGTCGCAGGCCCGCGCCGTTCGAGCTCTTCGCGCAGCGCGTTGACGCTGGCCTTCGCGTCGCCGAGGATCGCGATGTCGACTGGGTGGTTGCGCCCGAACGCGTTCGCGTTGGAGTCGATCTGGATGACCGTGGCGTCGTCTGAGATCAGCGCGCCGTGCTTGGTGGTCCAATGGTTGACCGAAGCGCCGACGATCAGCACCGTGTCGGCCTGGGGGAGCAGTTCGGCGGCGAACGGTGAGGCGAACCCGCCGGAGATCCCAAGCGCGTAGGGGAGGCCGGCGAACAGGCCGTTGGCGGGGGCCGACGTGGCGAGGATCGCGCCTGTCTGCTGGCCGAGCCTTTCGAGGTCCTCTCGGGCGTCGGCGAGGACCGCACCACGGCCAGCGATGATCGCCGTCCGGTTTGCGTTGACGAGCGCGTCCGCGGCTCTTGCGATCGCGCGCGGGTTCGGCGCGGGAGGCTCGAACACGGGCAGCGGCGGCTGGGTCGGGTGGTCGTTGGTCGCCTGCTGGGGCTGGATGTCGATCGGCAGCATCAGCACCACCGGCCGGCGTTCGATCACGGCTCGCTGGTAGGCGCGCTGGGCGTCGTCTGCGGCGGTCCTCGGGCTGTGGACGCGATCGGCGATCGCCCCAACCGATTCGACGAGGTCGTGCTGGTCGATCCTGAAGTTCGACGTCAGCGCCGCCGCTGGCGTCTCGCCCGCGAGCACGAGCACCGGCGTGCGGCTCTTGGCCGCCTCGGTCAGCCCGGTCATCGTGTTGGTCAGGCCGGGGCCCTGATGCACGCTGCACACGCCGACCCGGCCCGAGACGCGCGCATAGCCGTCGGCCATGCAGACCGCGCCGCCCTCATGGCGGGCGTGGTGAAAGCGCGCACCGCCGCGTGCGAGCGCGTTGGTGACGATCAGGTTGCCGGAGCCGAGGATCCCGAACGCGTCCTTGACGCCCTGGGCGGCGATCGTCGCGCCGACGACGTCGGCTACCGAGGTGGCCTCCGTCGTTGTCAAATGCGCCCGCTCCTCACCGCGCCGATGCTAATCGTTTCGCGGCGGTCGGGTCCGGGGAGCCTTGTGGTGTGAGCACGGGCTCGTCCAGCGAGCGTCCTCCGGCGTCGCCGCCGCGCGAGAACATGCTGCCCCGGCGCGGTCGGCGTCGCTACGGCGTCGAACGCGTGTTCATGCGGCTGATCGCCACCGGCGGAGTCATCGCAATCGGTGTGGCGATCGGCGCGATCCTCGCGTCGAGTGACGTGCAGGGCTGGATCATCGGACTCGTCGTGGCGATCGTCAGCGTGATCCTCTCGGCCGTCCTCTGGTCGTCGCGCCAGGTCTAAATTTCTTTATCTCGTACTGTGGGGGTCGTGGAGTCCGGGGCGGCCATAAGCACGCGCGGGTTGTCGAAGTCGTTCGGCGACGTTCGGGCGTTGTGCGACGTCGATCTCGACGTCGCGCGCGGGACCGTGCTCGGGCTGCTCGGCCCCAACGGCGCCGGCAAGACGACGTTCGTGAAGATCCTCACCACGCTGCTCGAGCCGGACGGCGGATCGGCTGCCGTCGTCGGCCTCGACGTGATCCGCGACGCGGCCAAGCTGCGCGAGCAGATCGGACTCGCCGGCCAGTATGCGGCCGTCGACGAGAACCTGACAGGGCTCGAAAACCTGACGATGGTCGGTCGGCTCTACGGCATGCCGCGCCGCCAAGCACGTGCGCGCGGCGAGGCGCTGCTCGAGCGCTTCGACCTGGTCGACGCGGCGCGTCGTCCCGTCAAGACCTATTCGGGCGGGATGCGCCGTCGGCTCGACCTCGCCGCGGCGCTGGTCGCCGAGCCTCCCGTCCTGTTCCTCGACGAGCCCACGACGGGTCTTGACCCCCGCAGCCGGCTCGCGTTGTGGGACGTGATCGAGGAGCTGGTGTCGGAGGGGACGACCGTGCTGCTGACGACGCAGTACCTCGACGAGGCCGATCGCCTTGCGGACCGCATCGCGGTGATCGACCACGGCCAGGTGATCGCCGAGGGCACGTCAGACGAGCTCAAGGACCGGATCGGCGGCGAGCGCCTCGAGGTCACGCTCGACGACGAGGCCGACATTCCCGGCGCGATTTCCGCATTGGCGCCGATGTCTTCCGATGAGCGGCCGGAGTGCGACGGCCCGATCGTTCGGCTTCCGGTTCGCGAGCACCGCGGCGCGATCGTCGAAGCGGTGCACAGGCTGAGCAAGGCCGGGATCGGCGTGGACGACCTGGTGCTGCGCCGGCCGACGCTCGACGACGTGTTCCTGACCCTGACCGGGCACGCCGCGGAAGCAGAGCCCGAGGCCGAGAAGGAGGAGGCAGCCGCATGAGACGGCTCGTGTCCGACACGCTCGTGATCGCCGAGCGCAACCTGATTCGCCTCCCGCGCGCACCCGATCTGCTGCTCGCATTCACCGTGCAGCCGATCATGTTCGTGCTGCTGTTCCGCTATGTGTTCGGCGGCGCGATCCAGACGCCGGGCTACTCGTATGTTGACTTCCTGATCCCGGGGATCATCGTGCAGAACATCGCGTTCGGCGGCTTCGTCACGGCGCTCGGGCTCAACGAGGACGTCCACAAGGGCCTGATCGACCGCTTCCGGTCGCTGCCGATGGCACGCCCGGCGGTGCTCGCGGGTCGCACGACCGCGGACATCGTCACGAACACGCTGTCGATGACGGTCCTGCTGATCACGGGCGTGATCATCGGGTTCTCGTTCCACACGAACTTCTTGCACGCGATTGCGGGCGTCTTGCTGCTGTTGTTGTTCGGCTACGCGTTCTCGTGGGTGTTCGCGTTTCTGGGGCTGCTCGTTTCGAGCCCCGAGGCTGCGAACTCGGTCGGGTTCATCGCCGTGTTCCCGCTGACGTTCATCTCGTCGGCGTTCGTGCCGGTCGCGTCGATGCCCGAGCCGCTGAAGTCATTTGCGATGGTCAACCCGTTCACGATCGTCGTCGACGCGATGCGCTCGCTGTGGCTCGGCGCGCCGGCCAACAACTACGTGTGGGGAGCGGTCGTATGGTCGCTCGTGATCATCGCCGTGTTCGCGCCGCTGGCGGTCGCTAGGTACCGGAAGGCGGCAGCGCGCTCGTAAAGCTTGCGATCGCCTCGCTTGTCTGGTCGGGGAGCTCGATCGAGGGCGAGTGCTGGCAGTCGAGGTGCACCCGGGTGACTGGTCCTTGCGCGCGCTGCTCGATCGAGTCGAGCTGAGCCATCGTTCCGTACTGGTCGCGGGTGCCCTGGATCAGGAGCAGCGGCGCTGTGATTCGCTCGACCTCGCCTTCGATATTCCACTGCGGGAACTCGGGGTGTAGCCAGACGTCGTTCCAGCCGTAGAAGGCGGCGCCAGGGTCGCGATGGTGGCGCGCCATCCGGTCTCGCAGGTCGGTCGTCTCGAACGTCTGCTTCGTCTGGCGGATCTCCGCCAGGCACATCTCCTCGACGAACACGTGCGGCGCGATCGCGACCACGGCGGTCACGGGGTGATGCGCGGCGTAGATCAGCGCGATCGAGGCGCCATCGCTGTGTCCGACGAGGATCGGCTCATCGATCTCGAGCTTCGTCAGTAGCTCCGGCAGAACCTCGAGCGCCTCCTCGTGCATGAAGGCGGGGGTGCGGGGCTCGCGCGGCGGGTCGGATTGGCCGTGTCCGTACCGCGAGAAGGCGATCGTTCGCCGGTGCGTGGCATCCGCCAGCCGCTCCGGGAACCCCCGCCAGAGACCGACCGAACCAAGGCCTTCGTGGAGCAGCACGAGCGGGGGTCCGGCTCCGTCCGAGGGCACGTCGAGCAGCTCGATCTCGCCCCCGGACAGCACCAACCTTCCCTGCCCGTCGTACACCCGTTCCCTTTCATCTTGACTTGCGCCCGCGCGCATATAGTGTGGCAACTCGCCTGCCGGTCGGATAGCGGAGGTAACGATGGAACGGCGCAACGCAAGCACGTTGCTCGACAGGGTCTTAGAGGCCGGTCGAGCCGACGAGATCGCGCTGATCACGGACGAAGGGATGGTCTCCTACGGCGAGCTGGGGAGGATGGTCGCCGCGGTCGGGTCGTACTTGAATGGCCTGGGCGTGCAGCGCGAGCAGCGCGTGCTGATGGTGCTCGACGACTCCGCGGCATTTCACGCGACGTTCCTCGGGGCGATGCGGATCGGCGCCGTGCCCGTTCCGGTCAACCCAATGGACCGGATCGACAACCACGTCTACTACCTCGAGGACAGCTACGCGAAGGTGCTCGTGATCGAGGCCGCGCTGATGCCCAACCTCGAGGCGATGCTGGCCGCTCGCCCCGACATCCAGGTGGTCGTCGTGGGAGGCGAGGTCGGCCGCCATACGCAGTTCGACTACATCGTCGCGGACGGCGACGACCTGCGGGCGCCGGCGGACACGCATCAAGACGACATGGCGTTCTGGCTCTACAGCTCCGGCTCGACCGGCCGGCCCAAGGGCGTCGTCCACAGCCATCGCGACATCGGCGTGACGGCCGACACGTATGCGCGCAACGTGCTGCGGATCGGATCCGACGACGTCTGCTACTCGACGACCAAGCTGTTCCACGCGTACGGGCTGGGGAACAGCCTGTCGTTCCCGATGTCGGTGGGGGCGAGCTCCGTGCTCGTGCGGGGGCGGTCGGCGCCTGGGCGGATCTTCGAGGTGATCGAGCACCGGCACCCGACGCTGTTCTTCTCGGTGCCGGCCTTGTATGCGGCGATGGTCCGCGCGCCCGGGGCTTCGGACACCGATTTCTCGAGTGTGCGGGCTTGTGTGTCCGCGGCCGAGCCGCTGCCGGCGGCCGTGTTCTCGCGTTGGCACGAGGTCACCGGAGTCCCGATCCTCGACGGCATCGGGTCGACGGAGATGCTTCACATCTACTGCTCCAACTCGATGGATGACCTCCATCCCGGGACGTCCGGCCGGCCCGTCCCGGGGTACTCGCTACGAATCGTCGATGAACGCGGTGTCGATGTCGCGCCGGGCGTGGCCGGCGACATGATGGTGCGGGGCGAGAGCTGCGCGTCGTTCTACTGGCACCAGCGCGAGAAAACGCGCCACTGCATGAGGGGCGAGTGGTTCTACACCGGCGATCGGTACGTCGAGAACGAGGACGGCTGTTTCGTGTACCAGGGGCGGGCCGACGACATGATCAAGGTCGGAGGGTTGTGGGTCTCGCCCGCAGACGTCGAGGCGTGCCTCGTGCGCCATCCCGCCGTTTCCGAGGCCGCCGTGATCGGCGTCCAGATCGACGACGTGAGCCGCATCAAGGCGTTCGTCATCTGCCCCGATGCGGTGGCGGATCAAGTGGCCCTGACCGAGGAGCTGCGCGCGTGGTGCAAGGAGCACCTGCGCCGCTACGAGTACCCCCACGTCGTGGCGTTCGTCGACGACTTCCCGCGGACGGCGACGGGCAAGATCCAGCGGTTCAAGCTGCGTGAGGCCGAGGCGGTAGCAGCCGCCGCCGAGATCGCCGCCGTGTCGAGCGTCCGCGAGCAGTTGGCCGGCTCGATGGCCGACGTGCGCGCGTCCAATGACGTCCCCGCCGGCTCCGCCTAATTGGTCGGAGCGGGCCGATTTCCTCCGCAGCCCTACCCAGCATTGCTACAATCACCAGTCCACCGCGGGGTGGAGCAGTCTGGTAGCTCGTCGGGCTCATAACCCGAAGGTCGCGGGTTCGAATCCCGCCCCCGCTATCGAGGCCGACCAGGGCGAAGGACCGTAAAAAGCCCTCAGTCCGGCCGACCGAGACCCCGAGGGCCGCCTGCAAAGGCGGCCTTCGTCGTT
>DASSGR010000092.1:0-19202 GCA_035693425.1 Solirubrobacteraceae bacterium | reverse complement strand
GAAGTGCCAGAGGGCCAGGCCCATCATCACCCAAGCAAGCGCGCCCATCTCTACCTCCTCCGTCCGTGCCGGCGATTGCGGGGCCGTGACTTGCCCGAGGGCTTGGGTCGCTGCACGGGAGCCACGCCCTCGTTCTCGGCGACGTCGGGCGCGCGCTCGGGAGCGCCGTTGCCGCCGTCGACGCTCTCAGCGGGCGCCTCGCCGCCCGTCGCGCCGGCGTCGGCGCGCGTTTGCGGCTTGGGCTTGGGCTTTGCCTCGGGGCTCGGGTCGCGCTGAGGTGACTCCGCCGCCTTGGCGCGGCGCTTGGTGAGCGTCGAGGTCGGGCGAGTCGGCGCCTGCGGCTCGACCTCGAGCTCGCGCTTCATCTGCTCGAACTCGGCCGCCGACACGGTCTCGGGCTGAGGCTCGGTGAGCCGCCCGGGACGACGCGCCCGCCTGCGCCCAGGCTCCACATCGGCTCCGGTCGGGGCGTACGCGGGAACCTCGCCAAGATCCTCCTCGATCCGGCGCCGGCGCGCGCGGTACTGGGACTCGCGCTCCTTCCAATGCGTCAGCACCGGCGACGCGATGAAGATCGACGAGTAGGCACCGGACGCGACGCCGACGAGCAGCGCGAACGCGAAGTCGCGCAAGGTGGCGCCCCCGAACAACAACAGCGCCAGGATCGGCATCAACGTGCACGACGTCGTGGCCAGCGATCTGGTCATCACCTCGGACATCGACCGGTTGACGATCTGCGAGAACGCCGCGCGCGGCATCCGCGGCACGTTCTCTCTCACCCGGTCGAACACGATGATCGTGTCGTACATGGAGTAACCCAAGATCGTCAGCAGCGCGGCCACCGTCGCCGTCGTCACCTCCCGGCCGGTCAGCGCGTACACGCCGCTTGTGATCAACAGGTCGTGCATCAGGGCGATCAGTACCGGCACGGCGAATTTCCACTCGAACCGCAGCGCCACGTACACCGAGATCAGCAGCAGCGACGCGATGATCGCAACGACCGCGCTGTTGGCGACTGTCTTCCCGAACGTTGGTCCCACCGACGTCACGTCGAATGTGCCCTGCTTGAGCCCGAACTTGCTGTCAAGCGCCGAGCGCACCTGCGACACGCCGGCCGGCTGCAGCTGCTTGGCCGAGATCTGGAACACGTTGGGGCCCAGGCCCTTGTTGGAGATCCGCTGAACCTCGGGGCCGACGGCGCCTGCTCCAGACACCGCCGACCTGACCTGCTGCTCGTTTGCGGGCTTGACGAGGCTGGCCGTGATTCGTGTGCCCGACGTGAAGTCGATGCCGAGATTCAGGCCCTTGCCGCCGATCGCCAGGGCGCCGATCAGCAGGATCACGCCCGACAGCGAGAAGAACCACCGCGAGGCGCCCATGAAGTCAAAGTGCCAATCCCGGTTCTTGCCACCGGCACCTAGCGCGGACGGCCGCGAGATCATGCGCGAGTTGCCCATCGTGGTGAGGATCGCCTGGGTCGCCATCACCGCCGTGAACAGCGACACGAACGTTCCGATACCGAGCGTGAACGCGAACCCCTTGACCTCGGACGTGGCCAGCACGAACAGGATGAACGCGGTGAGGATCGTCACCACGTTGGCGTCGATGATCGCGGTCAGGCCCTTGCGATAGCCGGTGGCGATTCCCTGACGGATCGAGCGGCCGCCGCGGATCTCCTCTTTGACGCGTTCGAAGATCACGATGTTGGCGTCGGCGGCGACGCCGATCGTCAGGATCAGACCGGCGATCCCGGGGAGCGTCAGCGTGATCGGGATCAGCTTGATCAGCGCGTAGAAGTAGATTGCGTAGACGAGCAGCCCCGCGGTCGCGATCACTCCGAGCACGCGGTAGTAAGCAACGAGGAACACGACGACGACGAGCAGTCCCGCGAGGCCCGCGATCAGACCCTGGTGCAGGGCCTGCTTTCCGAGCGTCGCCGAGACCTGCGATTCCGAGATCAGCTTGAGCTTGATCGGCAGCGCGCCCAGCCGGAGCTGAGTGGCGAGGTCCTGGGCCGAGCCGATCGTGAAGCCACCGGTGATGTCGGCGCCCTGGTCGGCCGGAATGCCGTCCGGGAACTGCTTGAAGTCGATCTGCGGGACGGTGACCAGCTGCGTGTCCAGCGCGACCGCGAAGTGCTGGTTCTGCTGGTTGCCAAGCGGGCTGTTCAGCTGCCCGCGGTGTGCGATGTCGCCCGTGACCTTCTGGAAGGCGTTCTTACCGTGCCCGGTGAAGCCGAATGAGACGTCGGGGTTGCCGCCCTGGTCGGTGCTCTGCTGCGGGTTGGTGATGTCGTTGCCGAACAGCGCGACGTGGTCCTTGAGCACGTAGAACTGGGCGGCCGGGTCACTGAAGCTGAGCGGGTGCGTGAAGCTCTTGGGGACGGCCTGGAGGATCGTGATGCCCCGCGGGACGACAAGGATCTCGCCGTCCGATGCGCTGACGCCCGCCGGCAGCCCCTGGAGCAGGTCCTGCTTGGTGTCGTTGGGTCCGGAGAGCAGGCATCGCGCGCCCACAGTGACGGGCTGCCCGTCGGCCTTGGCGGCGGCGGCACAGGCGGCGCTGCCCGGCTTGCCGAACATGAAGTACTCGGGACCGTCGCGGGCGTTGTCGGGTGCCGGCTCCGGTGCCTGCTTGGACGCGAGCTTGACGGCGTCATACAGGTGCTGGCTCCCGGCGTCGGGATTACCGGGCGGCGCTCCGTTTGATCCCTGGCTGATCGCCTCGGCCTGAGGGTTCTGGACCTGGAGCTGACTGGCGACGGTCTTGCCCGTGGGGGTGATCGCGTTTGCCTCCCAGTCGTAGAACTCGAGGCGGGCGGTGGTCCCCACGAGCTTCTCGGCTCGCGCCGTGTTGGAGACGGCCGGCAGCCCGACGGTGATCTGGCTACCGCCGGTGGTCTGGATCTCCGGCTCGGAGACGCCGAGCTGGTCGACGCGCTGGCGCATGATGTCGACCGCCCGCGACAGCGCATCCGGCGTGACCTTGGGCGTCTGGGCCGTGGGCTGACCCTGATAGATCAGCTGCACGCCGCCCTTGAGGTCCAAGCCCAGACGCGTCTTATGGGCCTTGGTGGCGCCGGGGATGCCGGCGATCACGACCAGCGAGGCCAGGATCAGCCCGACGACAAGGGCCAGGATGAACCCGTTTCTCTGTCTATCTGTCATCGGTTTGTCTGGATGCTAGTCGCCGCCCGCGCCGGCGTGGCGCAAACCCGCGGGAAGCGTGAGTGAGCACTAGTGGTGATTTGCTGGTGTGAGTACCACCAGCAGCCCGCCCTCTTCGTCGTCGTAGGCCGGGAAGATGTCAGCGACGGCCTTGGCAGGCAGATCGTGCTCGGCGTGAACGTCGACCGGCTTGCCCTGGACTCGGACCTCCCACTCCAGCGCGGTGCCGATGTGGTCTGAGCCGTCCTCGAACTGCAGCCCCAGCACGTCCCGCACCGGGCGCCCGATCACCTGCTCGGTCTTCAGCCCCGTCAGCTCGAACGAGCCCTTGCCGCAGTCGACGATCCGGCCGTCGCGGTCGCACGCGAAGAACGCGGCGTTGGGCGCCGGGTAGTAGTCGTCGAGCAGCTCGAACAAGTACGCGAATCCGCACCTCTCACAACCCCGGGCCTCGCGCCTGAAGCCGGCGTTGCGATCGGTGCCCATCGACCGGTAACCGCAGTGCGGACAGATGAAGTAGCGCTCGCGTGACATCGGCGTCTGAGGATAGCCGCCCGCGGCCGGAGCCCCGGGGCGACTAAAGCAGCGTTAATGGCCCATTCAGCTCCACGCCGAGGTGGGCGAAACCGCGCTTCGTGGCCACCCTGCCGCGCGGCGTTCGCTCGATCAATCCGCGCTGGAGCAAGTACGGCTCGTACACGTCCTCGATCGTGTCGGCCTCCTCCCCGACGGCGACCGCGAGCGTCGACAGACCCACCGGGCCGCCTCCGAACTTTTCGCAAATCGCCCGCAAAATCTCCCGATCCAGCCGGTCCAGGCCCTCGTGGTCGACCTGCAGCAGATCGAGCGCGGTGGCCGCTTCGGCGGCCGTGACGACACCGCTGCCGCGCACCTCGACGTAGTCACGGACGCGCTTGAGCAGCCTGTTGGCGACACGCGGAGTGCCGCGGCTGCGCTGCGCGATCGCGGCGGCGCCGCCGTCGTCGATCGACACGTCGAGCAGCCGCGCCGAGCGGCGGACAATCTTCGCCAATTCTTCTGTGTCGTAGTGCTCGAGCCGGTGCTGGATGCCGAATCGATCGCGCAGCGGCGTCGTCAGGAGCCCTGCACGGGTCGTGGCTCCGATCAGCGTGAACGGCGGCAGGTCGAGCGTGATCACCCGGGCGCCCGCGCCCTGGCCAACCGTAATCGGCAGCGCCTGGTCCTCCATCGCCGGGTAGAACGTCTCCTCCAGCGCCCGCGGGAGCCTGTGGATCTCGTCGACGAAGAACACTGCGCGCGGTTCCAATGCCGTCAGCAGCGCGGCGATGTCGGCCTTGCGCTCGAGCGCCGGGCCTGCGGTCTGCACGAACTGGACGCCGAGCTCGGCGGCCACGATCTGCGCGAGCGAGGTCTTACCGAGACCCGGCGGGCCGGCGAACAGAACATGGTCGAGCGCCTCCTCGCGCCCGGACGCCGCTGCGATTGAGACCGCGAGCTGGTCCTTGACGGGTCCCTGCCCGACGAAGTCCTCCAGCCGCCGCGGGCGCAGCGAGCTGTCGAACTCCTCGTCGCCCTGCGCCTGCGGATCGTGGATCCGCGCCTCGCCCGACTCGAAGATCGCGCTCATCGCCGCGCCATCCTCAGCGCGCCTGCGATCAGGTCCTCGGGCCGCTCGCCCTCGGTGCGCTCGAGCAGCTCATCGGCCTCGGCGGCGCTGTAGCCGAGCCCGATCAGCCCCTCCCGGGCGAGCGAGCGCGGGTCGTCGGCTCGGGTGATCGTGATCTCCGCGGCCGGCAACGCGCCGTCGACCTTCTCGCGCAACTCGACGACGATCCGCTCGGCGGTTCGCTTGCCGATTCCCGGCACGGCCTGCAGCCGGGCGGTGTCCCCGGCCGACACGGCAGCCAGCAAGTCGCGCGGCGGTCCGCCCGACAGGACCGCGAGCGCCACCTTCGGTCCGACCGACTGCACGCCCAGCAACATCAGGAACAGTGAGCGCTCCTCCTCGGTCGCAAAGCCATACAGCGCGAGCGCGTCGTCGCGCACGACCAAGTGCGTGTGCAGCAGCGTCTGGTTGCCGACGGCGGGGATCTTGCGCAGCGTCTGCGCGGACACCGCGACCCGGTAGCCGACGCCGCCGCATTCGATCACGACGTGGTCGCCGCGGCGGACGGCGACGTTGCCGGAGAGCAGCGCGATCACGCCGGCGCTCCCTGGGGCCGGCGGGGGGCTCTGCCAAGCGCCGCGGCGAGCGGCGCGCGGTTGAGGTCGCAGATCGCGACGGCGAGCGCGTCGGCGGCGTGGTCGGGCGTGGGCGGCGCGGGCAGCCCGAGCATCCGCGCGACCATCCGGCCGACCTGGTCCTTGCCGGCGCGTCCGTGGCCGCAGACCGCCCCTTTGACCTGCTGGGGCGTGTAGGACCGCGACGGTATGCCGCGCTGTCCGGCGGCCAGCAGCACCACGCCGCGGGCCTGCCCGACGGCGAAGGCGGTACGGACGTTGGCGCCGAAGTACAGCTCCTCGATCGCCATCGCGTCGGGGTTGTATGACTCGAGCAACTCCCCCACGCGAGCGTGGATGTCGGCCAGCCGGCGCTCGAGCGGGCTGCCCGCCGAGGTCTGGATCACGCCGTCCTCGATCGCGCGCAAGCGCGAGCCGGCGCAGTGCACGACGCCGTAGCCCGTGGCGGCAGTGCCGGGATCGATGCCTAGGACGACCATCCGGACACCATTCTGCGTGGGCGCCCGGACGCCTCCCTGGGGTTATCGACGACGAAACGTCAACGGCTCTTTGAAGGAGAGGATGGAGGCGGGTTCCCGACCCGCGAGAGGGGGCACAACACGGCAATCGCGACTACTCAGGCGAAGCGTGTCGTGTTGACACCCTCTATGGGTGGCTGGCACGGATCACTTCGCCCATTTGGCGGCGATTGCCGTGTTATGCCCCCTCCGAGACCGCGATCCGGACCCGCCGTCCCGGCGCCAACCCCGCCCCCATCCCTTCCCTCAATGGGGTTCTTTGACGTTCGACCTCCGCTTACCCCCCGACGCAGGCGGAGTGACCCGGCGCGGTCTGCCGGTAGACCTTCCACTCGTCGACCTGCGCGATCAGTTTTTGCTGCGTCAGCCGCGGGTCGATCCGCGCCGGGCTGCCGTCGATCGTGTCGCGCGGCCCCACGAACATCACGCCCGAGTGCCGCATTGACGTGCCGACCCGGCCAAGGGTCACCGCGAGCTTCCACGCGAGCGCGGTCTGGACGCCGTGGTTTACCGCCGCGAAGCTGACCTTGCACGGGTACACGCCGCGGTGGCCGCCAACCGCCGCGACCGCCGCCGACAAGTGGTCAAGCCGCGTGACCGCCTGGGCGGCGATCGGCTCCTGGGCGCGTGCCTCGTTGATCCGCGAGGTCGACAGCGGGATCGACAGGATCACCAGCACCGCGACGACGCCCGCGGTCACCCACGTCGCGCGCTGCGCCCACCCCTCACGGCCCGACAGCCACGAGGAGACAAACTGCGCGATGCGCACGAACGCTGCGCCGGCCAGCACGCACGTCAGCCCGGCGGCGGGCAGGTAGAAGCGCTCGAGCCCGGGATAGCCGTCGAGCGTCATCGCCACGACCAGCACCCACCAGCCGACCACGGCCGCGGCCAGGCCCACCCACAGCCGGTTGCGATCCTTGAACCAGCCGATCGCGACGCCCACCGCGGCGAGTATCAGCATCGGCAGGACCTGCAGGTCGGCGCCGCGCCGCAGCACCTCGAGGAACGGGTGCTTGCCCAGGTGGCCGTCGTATTCCTTGGCATGGACGGAGGCCAGGAACGGCTGTCCGGACCCCACCCACGGTGGCCCGAACCAGAGCACCGGGATCGAGGCCCATCCGAGCACGATCAACCACCGAAGCCGCGGCTCGCGCCGCCACAACCACAGCCCGTACAGCCCGATGAACGGCCAGGCCTCGGGCCGGATCAGCGCCGCCCCAACCCCCAGCACGAACGCGGTGCCCCGCCGGCCGTCGAGGTGACGGTCGACCGCCCACAGCGACAGCCCCACGAGCATCGGCTCCGAGGTGCCGCGGAACATGTAGTAGGCCCAGTCCTGGGTGAGCACGACGCCGAACGCGGCGATCACGCCGGCGACCGCACGCATCCACGGCGCCCCGGTGGTGAGCTTGGAGGCAAGCCGGTAGGCCGCCACGAGGGACAGAAAGCCGCCGGTGCGAGCGGTGATCACCCACAGCGTCGGCGCGCCGGCGCTCCACACGCCGTACGGCGCCGTGAACAGCACCGGTAGTGGCTTCCACGATGGCCCCCCGCCGGTCGAGAAGCCGAGGTGGGGATTGACGATCTCGCGACCCCACACGACCCACGACCAGGGGTCGTAGCTCGGCACGGTCGGGAGCACCGCCGCCGACAGCGCCGCCAGCGCCAGGCACACGATCGTCGACAGCAGCAGCGGCGAGGACCGCAGCGCCTCCCACCTGGACCCCTCCGCCGATCGCCCGGCGGACGCGCGCCGCCGCGACTGAGCGGGTGGAGTCTGGGTGATCGCGCGGCTCTCCATGCAGTGCTCAGCTTGCCGAGAACCGACAGCGCAACAGCGTGGCGATCACGCGAAAGCCGTCGACCGCGGTCAGCTTCTTGCCTTCATCGGTGGCACGGGCGCGGTAGTGGACCGGAACCTCGAAGATGCGCTCGCCACGCTGCACGAGCCGCGCCGTGATCTCGGGCTCGATCGCGAACCCCGGCGAGCGCAACGGCAGCGTCTTGAACACGTCCGTCCGGATCATCTTGTGGCAGGTCATGATGTCGTGCAGGTACACGTTGAACAGGACGTTGCAGGCGAGCGTAACGCCCTTGTTGCCCATCACGAACAGGAACGAGTGGCTCGTATAGCCGTCGAACGCTCGTACGCCGAAGCAGGCGTTGGTACGGCCGTCCATCAGGGGCGGCATCAGCACGCCGAGATCGCCGGCGTCGTACTCGAGGTCGGCATCGAAGATCGCCGAGTACTCGCCGCGGGCCTGCTCGAGGGCTGTGCGGATCGCCGCGCCCTTGCCCTGGTTGTGGTCGTGCGCGAACAGGCGCACCCGTTCGTCCCAGTTGCCGTTTCGCAGGATCTCGCTGGTCCCGTCGGTCGAGCCGTCGTCGACCACGATCAGCTCGAACTCATCGGGCAGATCGGTCGCGAGCACCTCGGCGATCGCGCGCTCGACGCGCTCGCGCTCGTTGTAGACGGGCATCAGGATCGAGAGCATGGGGCAGTTGCGTTCGTCCGACGGACGTGAGTGGGCACAGCCGGGGGCGAGACGTGCAACCGGATGAAGCCCACGAGGGCGAACGATGCTAGCCGATGGCCCAGCGGACCGTCCCGAACGCCCGAGTTTGCGCGACGATGTGGCGCATGGACTTCGAACAAGCCGGCTTGCTGGACGGCCTAGAGGGCGCTGACCGCGAGGCCAGGGTGCAGCTGCTCGAGCATCTCGCCGACGAAGGCGCGAGCCTCGATGAGCTCAAAGCGGCCGTGCGTGAGGACCGGCTCGCCCTGCTCCCCGTTGAGCGAGTGCTGGGAGGCCGCTACACCGCGGCCGAGATCGAGGAGCGAAGCGGCGTGCCTGCGGAACTGCTGCTACGGGTGCGCGGACTGCTCGGGCTGCCAGTGCCCGACGAGCAGGATCGGGTGTTCTCAGACGTCGACGTCGAGGCGGCCAAGGCGCAGCGGATGTTCCTCGACGCCGGCTTCGGCGAGCAGGAGATCGCAGAAATCACGCGTGTGCTCGGCGAGGGGATGTCGCGCTTCGCGGCGACCGTCACCGCTGCGTTCGTCGACACGTTCCTGGAGCCCGGCGACAGTGAACCAGCCGTCGCGTTGCGGTTCGCGAGCCTGGCCGAGGAGCTCGCGCCAAGGCTCGCGCCGGTGCTCGAGGCGGCGTTCAACGCCCACCTGCGCGAGAGCGTCCGGCGGGGCGTGATCAGCCGCGCCGAACTGGAGGCTGGGCACATCGCGGGTGCCCAGGAGATGGCGGTGTGCTTCGCCGATCTGGTCGGATTCACCCGCCTCGGCGGCGAGCTGGAGGCGGGGCAACTTGGCAGCGTCGCGGTCAAGCTCGGCGAGCTTGCGATGGAGGTCGCGAGGCCCCCGGTCCGGCTCGTCAAGACGATCGGCGACGCCGCGATGTTCGTCTCCCCCGAGCCGGGACCGCTGGTGGAGGTGGCTCTGGCTCTGGTCGAGGGCGCGCAGGAGGGCGAGTTGCCGAGCCTGCGGGCCGGCGTGGCGATCGGCCCGGCGCTGCTAAGGGCAGGCGATTTCTATGGCCACGCCGTCAATCTGGCAAGCAGGGTGACCGGGATCGCGCGTCCCGACAGCGTGCTATGCACCAAGGAGGTCCGCGATGCGGTCCCTGACGAGTTCGACTGGTCGCCGGCCGGGCGCCACAAGCTCAAGGGCGTCTCGTCGCCGGTGGCGCTCTATCGCCCGCGGCGGCCGGGCGATGAGCGAGCTACTGGACCGAAAGCAGGTCGACGACGAAAACGAGCGTCGAGTTAGGCGGAATCGTCGGCGGGCTGCCGGCCTTGCCGTAGCCAAGGCTCGGCGGGATGATCAGCTCGCGGCGGCCTCCCACCTTCATTCCGTTAAGGCCCTGAACCCAGCCGCTGATCACGCTGCCCGGAGACAAAGCTGTGGTGAACGGCTGGTTGCGTGACCACGAGGAGTCGAACTCCTTGCCGTTCTTGTAGAGGACGCCGACGTAGTTGACGGTCACGGTCTTGCCCTGGCTGGCGGCCTGCCCGGTGCCCTGGACGAGGTCCTTGGTGACGAGCTTGGTCGGCGCGGGGGTGCTGGGGACGGTGACCACGGGCTTCTTGGCCAGCGCCGGAGGCGGCTTGGGGGTGGTCGGTATCGAGGCCTGCGTCGCTCCGCCGGAAGGAGCCTGTTCGACGCCGGGCGCCTTCGAGCTCGAACCGCAGGCGGTCACGCCGGCCGCGAACACGAGTGCCAAGGACATACCTAGGGTTCGTTTCATCTTCATGACGGGGCGAGAGGGTAGCGGGCGCGAATAAGTGCGGCGTCAGACGGTCCGCCGCGCGTCAGGAAGCAATGCGCTCGAGCACCGCGGAGTCGACGTCGAAGTTTGCGTGAACTGCTCCCACGTCGTCTGATTCCTCTAACGCATCGATCAGCTTCAGCAGCTTGGCCGCGTCTGCCTCGTCGAGCGGGACACGGGACTTCGGCCGCTGGGTCATGTCGGCGCTCTCGAACTCGACTCCCGCCTCGCGCAGCGCCTCGCGCACACCGACGAGGTCGGCCGGCTCGGTGATCACCTCGAACACGTCGTCGTCGCGCGAGATGTCCTCAGCGCCGGCGTCGATCGCGGGCATCAGGTCATCCTCGTCATAGCGGCCGGCGTCGACCACGATCACGCCGCGCTTGTCGAACAGGTACGAAACCGACCCGGGCTCGCCGAGGTTGCCGCCGTGCTTGGAGAGCAGGTGGCGGACGTCCGCGCCGGTGCGGTTGCGGTTGTCGGTGAGCGCCTCGATCAGGAGCGCGACGCCCCCGGGACCGTAGCCCTCATACAGCACGGTCTCGATCTGGTCGGCATCGACGCCCTCGCCGGTTCCCTTGGCGATCGCGCGCTCGATGTTGTCTTTCGGCATCGAGGCGTCGCGCGCCTTCTGGACGGCGAGCGCCAGGGCGGGGTTCCCGTCGGGATCGCCGCCGCCTTCACGCGCCGCGACGGTGATCGCCCGTGCGAGCTTGGTGAAGTGCTGGCCGCGGCGAGCGTCGACGACGGCCTTCTTGTGCTTGATCGAGTGCCATTTGGAGTGTCCGGACATCCCTTATGAGTCTAGAACTCTCAGTCCCACAGCTTCCAGGGGGCATTGCCCTGCGCCCACAGGTCGTTGAGCTCGACTGCGTCCTTGTAGGTGTCCAGGCAGTCCCAGAAGCCCTCGTGGCGGTACGCGCGCAGGTCACCGGCGGCCGCCAGCCGCTCCAGCGGCTCGCGCTCGAGGACGCTGTCTGCCTCGAACACGTCGAGCGCGGAGGTCTCGAAGCAGAAGAAGCCGCCGTTGACCCAGTGCTCGCTTCGCGGTTTCTCCTCGAAGCCCCGCACCACGCCCTCGCCGTTGAGCTGCGCGATGCCGAACTGAAGGCGCGGACGCACCACCGTCATGGTGGCCGCACCGTGGTGATCGGAGTGGTAGGCAAGCAGCGCGTTGAGGTCGATGTCCGCCACGCCGTCGGCGTAGGTGGCGCAGAACGTCGCGTCGCCCAGGACGGCGGCGGCACGGTGCAGGCGTCCGCCTGTGGGCGTGTCCTTGCCGGTGTCCAGGCATTTGACCGCGACCCCGGGGGTCCAGTTCTGTGCGCTGACAAACTCCTCGATCTGCTCGCCCCGGTATCCGGTCAGCAGCAGGAAGTGGTCGAATCCCTGCGCGATGTAGATCTGGATGACGTGCCACACGATCGGACGGCCGCCGATCTCGACCAGCGGCTTGGGGATCGACTGGGTGTGCTCCTGCAGCCGGGTGCCCCTGCCACCGCAGAGGATCGCGACCGTCGGTTTCGCGCTGCCGTTCACGCCGCGGATTATCCAATCAGGGGGCCGGCGGGTAGCATCCGGGCGCGGTGGGGACGATCGCCAACCCAGAGATCTTCAAGGCCTACGACATCCGAGGGGTCCACGGAAGCGACCTCGACGCCGATGTCGCTGAGCAGATCGGGCGCGCGTTCGCACAGGTGATCGCCGAGCTCGAGGACAAGCCTGCATCGGAGCTGCGGCTCGGACTCGGGCGCGACATGCGCCTGACCGCTCCCGAGATGGCCGCCGCGTACCGCGAGGGCATGTGCAGCGAGGGCGCACACGTGCTGGACGCGGGCGAGGTCGCCACCGAGATGCTCTATTACCTGGTCGGCTCCAGGGATCTCGACGGCGGCCTGATGTGCACCGCGTCGCACAATCCCAAGCGCTACACCGGCGCTAAGCTCGTCAAGCGCGGGGCGATCGCGCTGTCGGGCGACGCGGGGATCGGAGACGTTCAGGCCACGGTCGAAACGGCCCTCGGCGACGCCCCCGGAGGAGGCAGCGTGGAGGAGGTCTCAATCTGGGACGAGTTCCACGAGGCCGCGCTGAAGTTCATCGACCCCGATGTGGTCAAGCCGCTGAAGGTCGTGGTCGACGGTGGAAACGGGATGGCCGGACCGATGGTCGGACCGATCCTGGAACGCCTCGGGCTCGAACTGATCGAGGCCTATTTCAAGCCCGACGGGAACTTCCCCGACCACGAGCCAAACCCCCTGCTGCCCGAGAACAGGGAGTTCATCATGCGCGAGGTCGTCGACAAGGGCGCAGACCTCGGGATCGCCTGGGACGGTGACGCCGATCGCTGCTTCTTCATCGACGAGCAGGGCGCGTTCATCGACGGCGACTTCATGACCGCGCTGTTGGCCGAGTCGATGCTCGAAAAGCAGCCCAAGTCGACGATCCTCTACGACGTTCGGGCCAGCCGGGCGGTCGCAGACGTCGTCGAGGGCGCACGCGGCCGCGCCCTGATGAACCGCGTCGGCCACGCCTTCTTCAAGGCCCGGATGCGCGAGGAGCACGCCATCTTCGGCGGCGAGGTGTCGGGCCACTACTACTTCCATGACTTCTATTGCGCGGATTCCGGCACGATCCCGGCCCTGTTGATGCTCGAGTTGCTGTCGTCGCGAGGCGCCAAGCCTTCCGATCTGCTCGAGCCCTACAGGTCGCGCTACTTCATCTCCGGGGAGATCAACTCAGAGGTCGAGGACGGGGACGCCAAGATCGAGGAGCTCGCCTCGCGTTATTCGGACGGACGGCAATACCGGCTTGATGGACTGTCGGTCGAGTACGAAGACTGGCACTTCAACGTGCGGCCCTCCAACACCGAGCCACTGCTGCGACTGTGCCTTGAGTCGCTGCGCTCTGCGGAGGACATGGAGCGCCGGCGCGACGAGGTGCTCGCCGTGATCCGTTCTTGAGCGCGCCACCGCAGCCCGCACCCAGCGCCGAGGAAGCGCTCGCGCTTGCGGCACGCGCCGGCATCCACCGCTTGGCGGTGCCGACCCCGTTCCTGGTCGGGCGCGTCAACTGCTACCTGATCGAGGATCGGCCGCTGACGCTGATCGACACGGGCCCGAACTCCGGAAAGTCGCTGGACGAGCTCGAGCGCGCGCTCGCTGAGCACGGCCACGAGATCGAGGACCTCGAGCTGATCGTGCTCACCCACCAGCACATGGACCACATCGGCCTGCTCGAGATCCTGGCCCGGCGCTCAGGCGCGGAGGTCGCCGCGCTCAGCTCGCTTGGCCCCTATCTCGCGAACTTCGCCCGCAGCGCCACCGCCGACGACGAGTTCTCGCAGGCGATCATGCGCCGTCACGGAATCCCGTACGACATCTCGATCGCGCTCGGCTCCGTCGGGGCGTCGTTTAGAGCGTTCGGCTCGAGCGGCAAGGTGACCCAGCCGCTGCACGACGGCGCCGAGCTGACGTTCGCCGACAGGACGCTGCGGGCCCTGCATCGACCGGGGCACAGCCCGTCGGACACGATCTTCTGGGACGAGGCCCGAGCGATCCTGATCTGCGGCGACCACCTGCTCGCTCACATCTCGTCCAACCCGCTGATATCGCGGCCGCTCGACGGCGATGCCTCGACCGCCCGCCCGCAGGCCCTCGTTCGGTACATCGAGTCGATGCGGGCCACGCGCGAGCTCCCGGCGCGGATCGTGCTGACCGGGCACGGCGAGCCCGTCATCGACCACGTCGCTCTGATCGACGAGCGCCTACGACTGCATCGGCGCCGGGCACGGAAGTTCCTGAGGCTGCTGCAGTCGGGGCCGCTCACGGCATACGAGATCGCCGTGCAGACCTGGGGAAACGTGGCGGTCACGCAGGCCTACCTGACGCTGTCGGAGGTACTCGGGCACCTCGACGTGCTTGCCAACGAGGGTCAGGTGCGCGAGATCGAGGACGGTGACGTGGTTCGCTTCCAGGCCGTCCAGAACGGCTGAGCTGCTTATGGGAAGGCGGAGGTGCCTTCCTGCAGCGGCGAGACGGTGGCGGTCCGGCACTCGTAGGCGCCGCCGTTGACGATCGCGACGTGCAGCGTCGCGGTGTCGTCGGGCGCGATCACCTGCAGGCCGTAAGCCGTCGTGCAACCCACGGGCGATGCCGCCCCGTGGGTGACCCCGAGCCGGAACGAGACGCTCTGGCCGGGCCCCACGTCGAGCTTCTTTTCGGGCACGGACCCGAAGAAGTCTTGGGTCGTGCGCGTCGAGTTGGTCGGCAGCGCCTTGCCGGCCCGATCGAGGAACAGCACCCCCGGATAGCCGTAGGTGTGGCAGGTGGAGTTGCTGATATTGCGCAGCTCGAAGCCCAGCTCACCGTGACCGGTGGCGCCCTGGCCGCCGAGGAACGACAGCGCCAGATCGGCGGCCGTGCAGGCGGTGGAGGCGGTGGGCGAGCTCGTCGAGGTCGGCGTCGTCTGGGTCGTCGAAGTCTGGGTCGTCGAAGTCTGGGTCGGGGTGGAGCTCGTCTGGGTCGTTGCCGGTGTCGTCGCGGGCGATGTGGCCGGCTGTTGGTTCGCCACGCTGCTCGAGCTCTGCGACGAGCTGCCGCACGCTGCGAGTGCGAGCGTGCAGGCCAGGACGAGAACGGCGCGAATCCTCATGTGCAGATGTTCGGGAGGGGCATGAGCAGATCCTTCCCGGCGTCGAGGTCTGGCGTGTAGTGCCACTATCCAAGCGGCAGATGACTCAAACCCAAAGCTCTCGGCCCCCGCACCGCTCGGAGCCGGTCGAGCTCGAGGCGCTGGAGGCCGTCTACCGGGACCTGCCGGTCTGGGGCCCATTACTGGTCGTCGCGATCGCGATCGCGCTGGACGTGGCGCTTCCCAACAAGCTCAGGCTGGGTCCGCGATGGCTACTGCCAGGCCTTGAAGCATTGCTCTTGGTGGGCCTGGCGATGGCTTCTCCCAGCCGCCGGGCGCGGCACCACAGGCGGCGACGCGCGGTCGTCCTCACGCTGATCGCGCTCGTCAGCGCGACCAACGCGGTGTCGCTCGCGCTACTCGTCCACTACCTCGTGGCGGGGGGCCAGGAGACCGGCAAGGACCTGATCTTCGCGGGCGCGCTGCTGTGGGTCAACAACGTGCTCCTGTTCGGCCTGTGGTACTGGGAGCTTGACCGCGGGGGACCCGTGGACCGCATGCGGCACACGCCCGAGCCCCCCGACTTCCTGTTCGTCCAGATGAGCTCGCCGGAACTGGCTCCGAAAGACTGGCTTCCGAGTCTGGTCGACTACCTCTACCTGTCGTTCACCAACTCCACGGCTTTCAGCCCGACGGACACGATGCCCCTTACCCCGATGGCCAAGTCGCTGATGGCGGCCCAGTCGCTGGTTGCGCTGATCACGGTCGGGTTGGTCGTCGCCCGCGCCGTGAACATTCTCGGGTGATGCGGGTACGGTTGCGGCGATGGACCAGCCGCACCCCGTCAAGCACCCGCCCGGCGCCCACCCGCCCCCTAGAAAGCGCCGTCAGATCGACTGGGAGCTGATCGTCTGCGGCTGGAAGGGCCACCACCTGGTGGGCACCGACGCCGCGGAGATCCGCCCGCAGGACTACCTGATCGCCCGGGACTATGGCTCGGTGCGCTGGCAGCGGTGCCTTCGCTGCGACAGCTGGGTGGGGCTCCCGCCGCCGGAGAATCCGCGCCGCCAGCATCCCCCCAACCGCGATGAGATCGTCGTGCCGTTGCGCGGCAAGGCCCTGCGAGATCGCGTTGTACTGCGGCTGATCGCGATCGACCGGGCGTTCCACTTCGTGGTGCTGGTGCTGCTCGGAATCGGCGTGGAGGTGTTCGCGGCGCACGAGTCGAGCCTGCGCGGCACCTATTACCGGATCCTCTCCGACATCCAGCGCGGGGTCGCCGGCGGTCCGGTGCAGACGACCGGCCATGTCGGCATCCTGCACGAGCTCGACAGGCTGTTCTCCCTGCGATCGGGCACGTTGCGCGGAGTCGGGGCGGCACTGCTCGGCTATGGCGTGCTCGAGGGGGTCGAGGCAGTCGGGCTCTGGTACACCAAGCGCTGGGCCGAGTACCTGACGTTCGTCGCCACTACCTTGCTGCTACCGCTCGAGATATACGAGCTCAGCTCGCGGTTCTCACTGCTGAAGCTGATCGGCTTCATCATCAACGTCGCCGTGGTCATCTACCTGCTGTACGCCAAACGGCTGTTCGGTCTGCGGGGCGGCGGCGCCGTCGACGAGGAGATGCGCGCCCACGACGTCAGCTGGGACGCGATCGAGCGCGCCACACCACCCGCGATGGAGCCGGTGAGCTAGTGCTCCCCACTACGAGTTACATCCCATTCGAGCCGCCCCTGACGGGACCGTGCTGCGTCCTCGTCGGCTTGCGCAGCGCTGCTGCGCGGCGCCTCCTGCGTCCTTGCCCGCCCTCCGTCATCGCCGGCTCTCGGTGGGATGAAACTCATAGCGAGGAGCACTGATGCTCCGCGAGGGTGAGCCGGCCGCCCCCGAGCGCGAAGCGCTGGAGAGCGAAATCCACCGCATCGGCGCAGAGATCGCAGCCGCGTTCCCGTCGAGCGCCCGCCATCCGATGCGGGCGCTTGACGCACGCGCGATGGAGCTCGCCTCCAGTGACCGCGAGCTCAAGGCGGCTCTGTTCCGGTTCGTCGACGTGGTGCCCGCGTGCCGGTCGCTCGACGACCTCGCCCGCCATCTTCGCGGGTTCCTTGAGGAGGTCCCCGACGCTCCCCTGCCGATCGCCGCGGCAATGCGCGTCTCGCACACCAAGGCGGGGCGCGCCGCGCTCGGTGCAGCCGCCGCCAGCGGCGTCAAGCACATGGCCCACCGGTTCATCATCGGAGAGACGCCCAGCTCCGCGCTGGGCGTGCTGCGCGGCCTGTGGGACCGCGGGGCTGCGAGCTCGGTCGACCTGCTCGGCGAGGCGACCGTCACGCAGGCGGAGGCGGACCGCTACGCCGAGCGCTGCAACGACGCGCTCGAGCAGCTCGCGGGCGCCGCGCGCAAGTGGCCCGAACGGCCGATGCTCGAGCACGACAGCGTCGGCCCTCTCCCCCGTGCCAACGTCTCGGTCAAGGTCTCTGCGCTGACCCCGCTGCTGCGTCCAGACGCCCCCGAACGCGGCCGCCTCGACGCCGCTCAGCGGCTGCGGCCGCTGCTTGGGCACGCGCAGCGGCTCGGCGCCCATATCCACATCGACATGGAGTCTCTGGATTCCCGCGAGGCGGTGCTCGACCTGGTGCTGGAGCTCCTCTCCGAGGAGCAGTTCCGGTCCGGTCCGTCGGCCGGGATCGTGCTCCAGGCGTACCTGCGCGACTCGCCGGAGCTCGCGGCGACGATCCTCGACTGGGCCGCGTCGTCGCAACGGACGCCGCCGCTGACGGTGCGACTCGTCAAGGGTGCCTACTGGGATCACGAGCTCGTCCAGGCGCGCCAGCACGGTTGGTCGGTCCCGGTGTTCGAGGTCAAGGCCGAGTGCGATCGCAACTTCGAGACGCTCTCTGGGACGCTGCTGCGCGCGCGGCCGAACGTCCGCGTGGCCGTCGCGTCGCACAACCTGCGCTCGGTCTCCCACGCGATCGCCTACAACCGTCTGCTCGGGGGCGATGACCGCGACCTCGAGCTGCAGGTCCTGCGGGGCCTCGGCGACGAGCTTCAAGAGGCGCTCGCGGCGCGCGGCTTCCGGGTCAGGACCTATTGCCCGGTCGGCGACCTCGTGGCCGGGATGGCCTACTTGGTGAGGCGGCTGCTCGAGAACACCAGCAACGAGTCGTTCCTGTCAGAGCAGGCGCGTGGGGTGCCGCTCGATCAGCTGCTGGCGGCGCCTTAGCCGGTCGGCGCCGTCGCTGCTCAGGCGAGCGGATCCGACTCGGCGAGTCGCTTCGCGAGGCGCACCATGCTTCCGTGCGCGCGGTCCAGGCGTGCGGCCACGATCCCGGCGAGGACTTCCATGAACCGAAGCTCCGGCTCTCCGAGGTCGGGGCGCGGTCCGTTGCTGGCGCAGCACAGCGATCCGTGCACGCGGCCGTCGGCCAGCTTGACCGGGACGCCGATGTAGGAGCCAATGTCCCGGATCACCGTGACGTTGCGCAGTCCAGGCTCGGCGCTGACGTCGGGAACGATGTTCGGGATCTGCCCCGTCAGCATCCGCGCGCAGTAGGTCTGGTCGACGGGGATCACGGCGCCTTCGACCAGCGCCTCCGCGTTGGTCGTGCCGACCATCACCTCGATCGTCTGCTTGCGCGAGTCCACCGTCGCGATGTACGCCGCGTCCATCCCCAAGTGCTCGCGCGCGGCGCTCAGCGCCTTCTCGACTACGTCGCTCTCGCGGGCGTCCTTGATCTGGCGTACAGCCGCCTCATACTCGGAACGAACCCCGGCTTCCATCGGGGTCATTAAAACCTCTCTATCGCTACGCGTGTGAAAACAAACGGTGACAGCTGGTGTGACGACGCGACACGGACAAAGACAACCGTGTCGCGTCGCCACCACGCAGCTGTCTGTCGCAGGCCCCAGAAGCGGTGCACTAGAGCGCTGCTGTTAACGTCGAGCGCGTGAGCCTTCCCCCCTTCGCTAATGAGCCGATTCTGGAGCTTCGGCGCGCTTCGGTGCGCGCGGGGCTGGATGACGCTATGGCGGGCGTCGATGCGCAGCTGCCGTTGCGCGTGCCCGTGATGATCGGCGGGGATGAGCGGTTCGAGGAGCAGCTCGTGTCGACGGATCCGGGTGACCCTGAGCGCGTCGTCGCTGATTCCGCGCACGCCACCGGGTCCGAGGTGGATGCGGCTGTCGCGACCGCCCGGGCGGGCTCGACGGCTTGGGCCTCGCGCAGCGCTGCCGAGCGCGCGGACGCGCTGCTGGGCGCGGCCGCTTGGATGCGCGAGCGGCGGCTTGAACTTGCCGCGCTCGAGGTGCGCGAGTGCGCTAAGCCGTGGCCCGAGGCAGACGCCGACGTGTGCGAGGCGATCGACTTTCTCGAGTAC
>DASSGR010000091.1:0-39781 GCA_035693425.1 Solirubrobacteraceae bacterium | reverse complement strand
GCCAGCGCCAGCGTCGAGGCGACCGACCCGAAGAACACCGGATAAGCCGTCCATGTCACCGTCAGCACGAAGATCAGCCATACGTGGTTGGCCTCCCAGACGGGCCCCATCGAGTGATGGCAGTGGTCGCGTATCCGTTCGCCCCGTTCGCCGCGGCCGCTCATCAGCTGCCACATGCCGGCGCCGAAGTCCGCGCCCGCCAGCACCGTGTACAGCACGAGACCGATGAGCACGAAAACGAGCGGGAGGGCGTTGAGCATCAGGCTGGCTCCAGGGTCGAGTCGGGGGGCGCGTCCGCACCAGGGAGATGAAGCGGCGAGCGCGCCAGTCGCCGCAGGATCCACACCGTCGCCCCCGCGACGGCGATGTACGTGATGACGAGGACGGTGTAGCCGACAGGGATTCCGCTCGCGCCGGTGACCGACTGTGCGGTCGTCATCACGTGGTAGACCACCCAGGGCTGGCGGCCGACCTCGGTCGTCACCCAGCCAGCAATCAGCGCCACCGTCGCGGCCGGTCCCGAGGCGACAACCGCCCAGTAGAACCACTTGGAGACCGGAAGCCGCCGGCGGCGGATGCGCACAAACAGATAGAAGAGGCCGAGCAGCGCCAGGAGCGTGCCGATCCCAACCATTGTCTGAAACGACAGGCGGGTGACGTTGATCGGCGGGCGCTGGCTCGCCGCGACCGTGTCCAGGCCGGTGACGCGGGCGTTCCAGCTGTGGAAGGACAGCAGTGACAGGAGGTGGGGGATCCCGATCCCGTACTTGATCTGGCCGTTGGTGTACCAGCCGAGGACGTGTTCGCTGGCGCCGCGAGTCGTCTTGTACAGCCCCTCGAGCGCGGCCAGCTTGATCGGCTGCTCCACCGCGATCACCCGCGCGATCCAGTCGCCGACGAGCACCTGGACCGGCGCCGCCAGGCTGGCGATCGTGAGCGGGATCGTCATCGCCACGCGCTCATACCGGGTCCACCGCCCGCGCAAGCGGCAGAACGCGTAGGCGCCCGCCATCACGAACCCCGTGACCATGTAGCCGGCGATGTACATGTGGATCAGCTCCGACCACAACAGCGAGTTGCCAAACAGCGCACCCCACGGATTCACGTCGACCACCTTGCCGCCGACTAGATGGAAACCGCCCGGATGGTTCATCCACGCGTTGACGGCGATCACCGTAAGCGAACCGGTGAAGCCGGTAACCACGATCGGCAGCCCAGACAGGAAGTGCATTCGCGGCGACAGCCGGTCCCACCCGTAGGCATAGATCCCGATGAAGATCGCCTCCATGAAGAACGAGAACCCCTCGATCGCGAACCCCAGCCCGAACACGCTGCCGAACGTTGCTGTGAAGTTCGGCCACAACAGGCCCATCTCAAAGCTGAGGATCGTCCCCGTGATCACGCCGATCGCAAACAGCGCCAACACGATCCGGCTCCAGCGCCGGGCCACCGTGCGATACAGCGGGTCCCCGGTCCGCATCCCGAGCCACTCCATGAACAGCACCATCGCGGGGAACGCAATCCCGAAGCACACCAGCGGGATGTGCACGGCGAATGACAGAGCCTGCATCTGCCGAGCCTCCAGCAGATACTGCTGATGCACCGGGGCAAACGCCGCAGCAAGCACGCTCATGCTTGAGCCGGACGGTACCGGGCGCTCCCGAAGTACGCGGACAGCCTTCAGCGCACCGGAAGCTGCTCGCCGCGCTCGCTTTCCGGGCGCGGCCCCTGGATGCGCCGCTCGGTCTCGTCGATCTTGACGTCGTTGATGCTCGCCTCGCGACGCATCATCAGGCCGTGCTCGTCGAACTCCCAGAGCTCGTTGCCGTAGCTGCGCCACCACTGTCCCTCGCGATCGTGGGACTCGTACTGGAAGCGCACCGCGATCCGGTTCTCGTCAAACGCCCACAGGTTCTTACGCAGCGAGTAGTCGAGCTCCCGAACCCACTTCTGGGTCAAGAACGCCACGATCTCGGCGCGGCCGGCGAGGAACGTGTCGCGATTGCGCCAGACCGAGTCCTCGGTGTAGGCGAGCGCGACTCGTTGGGGGTCGCGCGTATTCCAAGCGTCCTCGGCGGCCTGCACCTTCTGGGCAGCGGTCTCGCGGGTGAATGGAGGTAGGGGCGGACGGTCGTTCAACGGTCTCCTCCCGGGAGTTCGCGGGCTGACAAGCGAAGCGCGGACACCGTAGCGCCGCCGGATCGCTCGGGTTGCCTGCCGACGCGGGCGGCCGGTACCGTGGCTCGCCGTGGACCGAGCGCTTGGCGGTGTCGCGGTGGTGCTGGCGCTGCTCGCGCTGGTGATGTCATATCTGGGGCGCGCGGTGTTGCGGCCCGAGCCGTTCGCCGACCGCGCCGTCGCCACACTGCGCGACCAGGCCGTACAGGACGACGTCGCCGACCATCTCACCGATGCGTTCGTCAACGCTGGCGGCGGCGACCTCGTCGCGGTTCGACCGGCGATCCGGGCGCTGACCGGCTCGGTCATCGACACCAAGGCGTTTGCGGCCCTGTTTCGCCGTGGGGTGCTCGATGCGCACAGGGCGGCCACCCATCAGCACGGCGGCGCGATCTTCGTCAGCGTGAGGGATGCCGCGGTTCTTGTCGACGGGGCACTAGCGCGCTTTGCGCCCGGTGCCGCGCAGAAGCTCGGCGCGGAGCGCGTGGCAACGCTCCTGACCCTGCGCCCGGGGGCAGTCGTGCTTGACCTCGTACGAATCGCCGAACGCGTCTACACGGCCGCATGGGTCGCGGCGATCGTGGCAATGCTGCTCGCGCTCGCTGCGATCTGGGTGTCACCGGACCGGCGCGCGACGATTCGCCGGCTCGGCCTCGGCCTCGCGCTGGGCGGTTTGGTGATCGTCGCGGTGTACGTGATCGGCGGCGTTGTGGTGCGACACGCGGCGCCCGCGGGTCGCGGCGCGGTCGCGGCCGCCGTCTGGCGGTCGTTTCTCGGCGGCCTGCGCGGTCAGGCGCTGGTGGCGGCCATCGCCGGAGCCGTGGTCGCCGCAATCGCGGCGCAGCCTCGGCTTGCCGAAGGCGCGACTTGGCGGCGCCTGCTCACCGGCGATGATGTGCCGATTCGAGTCGGGCTGGGGCGGTCCTTAGCGCTGGTCGCCGGCGGTGTCGCGATCCTGCTCGAGCCGGCCGCGGCATCGACGCTCGCCGCGATCGCAGTGGGCATCTATGTGGTGTACCGGGGGGCGAAGGCGACGACCGTGTGGATCGGGCGGGCTGCCGCCGCGCGAGCTGAGCGCCCTCGCGCCCGAACGCGCTCGGTTCCGGGTCTCGGCCGCGCCGCACTCGTCGTCGCCGTCCTGGGCGCGGCCACAGCCCTGATCGTCGCCGGTGAAGGCTCGGAGGCGCCGGCCGCCAGGGCTGACACCTGCAACGGCTTCGCCGCGCTCTGCAACCGTCCGCTGAACGACGTCGCCTTCGCCGCCACCCACAACTCGATGGCTTCGGTGACGATCCCGACCTGGAACTTCGGACAGCAGGACGGAACGATCGCCGACCAGTTGGCCTACGGCGTGCGGGGGCTGCTGATCGACACCTACTACGGGGAGTCGAGCGGGGGCAGGGTCCGCACGGATCTGGCGAGCCTGCCCAAGCGCGCGACTGCGGTGCAGGAGATCGGCGAGCCGGCCGTGAAGGCCGCGGAGCGGCTGCGCGCGCGGATCGGGCCGGCAGGCGCCGGCAAGCGCGGGATCTATCTGTGCCACGGCTTCTGCGAGCTGGGGGCCGTGTCGCTGGACTCCGCGCTGGCCGACATCCGATCGTTCCTGGTGGCAAACCCGGGCGCCGTCGTGATGATCATCAACCAGGACGAGGGCGTGACGCCGAGCGACGTCGAGCGCGCTTTCGACCGGGCCGGCCTGCTGGACCTCATCTACCGCGGGCCGCTGGGTCCGTTTCCTACGCTCGGGCAGATGACCGACTCGGGTCAGCGGCTCGTGGTCATGGCCGAGAACGATGCAGGCGACGTGCCCTGGTATCACCTCGCATACGCGAGCGGGCTCCAGGAGACGCCGTTCAGGTTCAGGAGCGCCGCCGCCCTGACCGAGCAATCGCAGCTCGCGAGCAGCTGCAGGGCCAACCGCGGCCCGGCGTCGGCGCCGTTGTTCCTGCTCAACCACTGGGTCGACACCTCGCCAGCGCCGCGTGTTTCGCTGGCCAAGATCGTCAACGCACGCGCCGCTTTGCTGGGCCGGGCCCGTACGTGCGAGCGGATCCGCGACCGGCTGCCCAACCTGGTGGCCGTCGACTTCTACCGGCGGGGGGACCTGCTCGGGGTCGTCGACGAGCTGAACGGGGTCGGCCGGTGACCTCAGGCCGGCACGGCGACCGAGGTCGGCGGGTGCTCGATCGTCAGCGGATGTAGCTCCTGCCGGCCGGGGCCGACGACCCCCCAGCTCGATTCCGGTACCTCATGCCACGCTCCGGGGAGGTCGCCGACCGGCTCGGACAGAATCAGCCGAGCGTCGTCGGAGAGCTGCTCGAGGATCTCCCGTTCCGGATACAGGTGCCGGAGGGTCTGGATGTCGCGCGAAAAGAACAGCGACCTCGACTTGCCCTCAGTCGAGTAGCGGAACGCCCACAGGCTTTCACCGTCGGAGGTCGCGATGGTGCCCTGGAACGGGTACTCGATCCCGCGCTCGCGCCCCAGCGACTCGACCAGCCCGATTGCGCGCGATACGGCTTGCGGCGGATCGTCCTCCAGGCCGAACGTCAGCGCCAGGTAGAACAGGACCTCGGTGTCCGTCGAGCCCTTGATCTCGTTGTACAAGGACGGGTCGACCGCCATCACGAGGTCGCGCTTGATCTTGGCGAACTCGTTGATGCACCCGTTGTGCATGAACAGCCAGCGGAGGTGGCGATACGGGTGGCAGTTGGTCTGCTGCACCGGCGACCCGATCGCAGCTCGGATGTGGGCGAAGAACAGGGGGGACCGCACGTGCGCGGTTATCTCGCTGAGATTCTGGTCATTCCACGCGGGCTCGATGCTGCGGAACACGGCGGGTGTCGGCTCATCCGTGTACCAGCCGACCCCGACGCCGTCCCCGTTGGTCGGCTCGGCGCCGAGCTTGGAGTCGAAGCTCTGGTCGATCAGCGAATGGTTCTGCGTGTACAAGGCCTCGTGAATCAGCACGGGCGCCCCGTAGTAGGCAAGCCAGCGGCACATGTTCGGTCCTTTCCGGTGGTCGGATACGCAGAGTTGTCGCTGGCGCGGGCGTTGGCAAGGAAGCCGGCATGTGTGCCGACCACCAAGCGGGCATCCCCAGTGTGTAAAGCCCAGGCGTGCGCGGTGCCTTGACGACGCGTGCGGTCCGCCTTGACAGCGATCGGTCGGCCGACAAGATCACCGGATGGTCATGTCCAGGACCGAGGAGGAGCTGGTCGCGCGCGCGATCGCGCTGAGGCCGGCGCTGATCGCCGACCAAGAGAAGACAGAGCGGCGCACGTACTACTCGCAGGCGATGCACGAGGAGTTCCTCGACGCTGGATTCTATGACCTGTACGTCCCGCGCCGTTATGGCGGGCTCGAGCTCGGCGTGCCCGCCTACGTGCGCGTGATCCAGGAGGTGGCCCGCGGGTGCGTCTCGACCGCGTGGTGCATCGGGCTGGCGATGAACCACGCGCTGATGGTCGGCTCGTGGTGGCCTCAGAAGGCTCAGGACGAGATCTTCGCCAACGGCGACTTCCGGGCAGGATCGGTGGCCGCGCCGGTCGGCACCGCGACTCCGACCGACGACGGTTGGGAGATCAACGGGCAGGTCGCGTTCGCCTCAGGTGCCCCGTACTCCACGTACTACATGGGCCAGGCGATGCTCCCCAACCCCGACGGCGACGAACCGCCGCCGACGCTGCTGTTCGTCGCACCTCGAGAGCAATGGCAGATGCTCGACGACTGGGGCGACATGCTCGGACTGAAGGGCAGCGGCTCGCACAGCATTCGCTTCGATCACACCCGAATTCCCGCGAGCTGGGGCTTTCGGGGGAACATGATCGACATCGACGTAGCCGGCGGGACGCCGGGCTGGCGGCTGCACGACAACGCGATGTACGCCGGCCGAGCGATGTCCGTGTTCACGATCTCGTTGGGCGCGGTCATGGTCGGGGCCGCCTACAACATGCTCGACGAGTACGAACGGCTGATGCGCTCCAAGACGACCGGCATGCCGCCGTTTCAGCCGCGCATCCAGAACCGCGAGTACCAGCGCTGGTACGGACGGGCGCTGACGCACATCGCGACAGCCGAGGCGGCGCTGCACCGGGCGGCCGAGCTTCACATGGAGCTGTGCCGGCGAAACGTCGCGGACGGGATCGACTACAGCTACGGCGACGACATGCTGGTCGCCGCGGTTGCCCGCGAGGTGATGCTGATGTGCTGGAAGGTGGTCGACGACGACCTGTTCCAGACCGTGGGGGCGGGGGTAGCGCGCGACGGCGAGCGGACTGCGCGCATCCTGCGCGACATGGCGGTGGCGGTTGCCCACCGCAACCTGCAGCTGCGCGACATGTGGTACGGCGAGGTGGGGCGCGCGGCGCTCGGGGAGCCGCGGATCCCGCTCGGCATCTGACCGGCCGCTCAGCTCTGGAGTTGGATCCCCTGGGGGCCGACCCCGAGGTAGTGCGTGACGTCGTTTTGATCGCCCCCCTTGACGAACCACGAGAGGCCGATCTGGCCCGACCCGTCCGGCTGAGGGTCGAGCGTGAACGACGCAATCCTCGAGCTCTTGGTCCATTTCCACTCCGGCGGCAGCTTCAGCCTCTGCACGGTCACAAACGGCATCGAGCCGCGCTTGACCAACAGGGTCATGTACAGCGGCAGCGGCGTGTTGGCCGTGGCGTTGCGGGGCGCGTGGACAGTGTCGAGCATCACCCGGTAGGAGTAGCCGGCGTGCTCGTCGGTCGCCACCGTCTGGATCGGGTACTGATGCGGGATCGCCGGGATGTCCTGGGCCTGGACGGGCGTCAGCGACAGCGTCGACACGGCCGGGCTGCCCGACCCTCCCGACAGCACGATCGCCAGGACGGCGGCGACCGCCAGCGCGGCCGCGACGGCGCCGACCCAGATCCACTTGCGCCTCGGGCCGGCGGGTGATCGGCGTGGGGAGGCAGCCGACTCGGTCGGCGCTTGGCCTGGTGCCGCCGCGCCGGTCGCGACGGTGCGCTCGGGGGCGGTGGGCGACGTGCCTGAGGCCGCCGCGATCGCGGCGCGGCCCAGATCGCCCGCCGATGCCTGACGGTCGCCGGGGTCCTTGGCCATCGCCCGCTTGAGCACCGTGTCGAACTCCACTGGGAGGGTGGGGTTGCGCTCGAGCGCCGACGGCGGAGGTTGCGACCCGTGCGCGAAGAGCTTGGCGAGATCGTTGTCGGCGGGAAATGGCACGGTTCCGGTGACCGCCTGAAACAGGACGCAGCCAAGCGAGTAGATGTCCGCGCGCGCGTCCACCGGGTCGCCGCGGGCCTGCTCGGGGGCGACGTAGTCGATCGTGCCGATGAACGCACCGGTGCCCGTCAGCCCATGGCTGCCGACCACATGCCGCGCAAGGCCGAAGTCCGATAGGTAAACGTGCTCGCGGTCGCCGCTCGAGGACACCAGGATGTTGGCGGGCTTGACGTCCCGATGCACCAGACCGCGCGCGTGGGCCGCGTCGAGCGCCTGCGCCACCTGGTCGACGATCGACGCAGCCCGGCTGGGCTCGAGCCGGCCCTCTTGTATGAGGATCTTGCGCAGGTCGACGCCGTCGACGAAGCGCATCGCGATGAACAGCGTGCCGTCGGCCTCGCCCACGGCGTGGACGGGGATCACGTTTGGATGCTCGATCTGCGCAGCGATCGCCGCCTCGCGCTCAAAGCGCGTCCGGAACTGCGGGTCGTCGGCGTACTCGGACGAGATCACCTTCAGCGCCACGATCCGGTCCGGCAGCCGCTGGCGCGCGCGATACACCACGCCCATGCCGCCGCGTCCGGCGATCGACTCGATCGCGAAACCCCCCAGCTCGCTCCCCGGGCCGATCATCGGCCGACTCTATGCCACCGGCCCGGCCAGGGGGGTACGAACAGCCGGTTACGCCTTGATGTGGAACGGAAGCGTCGCAACGACCACGTCGCTGCGCGATTTCAGCGCAGCCTCGAGCAGCCTGCCGCGCTGGTTGTGGAGGATCTCGCGACTGCGCTTGGCCGGGATCAGCTCGGGGATCAGCACCGTGACGTTGACGTCGTCCTTGGGGATCGACTCGACGTAGTCAAGGACGGTGCGCACCAGCGACCGGTGGGGGTCGATCACGACCTCGAGCGGCACCGAACACTTCCACTGATCCCAGTCCTGCTTCACGCGCTCCTGTTCCTCCTCGTTGCCCGCCACGGCCACCGCGACCACCGTGTCGCCGATCGACAGCGCCGCGTCGAGGGCCTGCTTGGTGAGCAGGTTGACCGTCGATGTGGGCACGACCACCACGCTCTCGCGCGCGTGCGGGATCCCCGGCGTCTTGCCGAGCTTCAGCTCGGCGGCGACCTTCGCGTAGTAGGTCTCGGTGTGGGAGAACAGCCACATCATCAGCGGGATCGCGATCACGACCACCCACGCGCCCTCGAGAAACTTCGTCGACAGGAACACAACCACGCAGATCGCAGTCAACGTCGCGCCGAACCCGTTCAGCGCGATTCGCGCGCGCCACCTCGAGGGGCGCTCCTTGCGCCAGTGGCGCACGAGCCCGATCTGGCTGATCGTGAACCCGATGAACACACCGATCGCGTACAGCGGGATCAGCCTGTTGGTGTCCGCACCGACCGCGATCAGCAGCAGCGCCGCCGCCACCGCGAGCACGACGATCCCGTAGCGGTAGACGGGCCGCTCCGCGCGCAGATAGAAGGCGTGGGGGAGGCGATGGTCTCGGGCCAAGATGCTCATCAGCACGGGCAGTCCGCCGAAGCTCGTGTTCGCCGCCAGTCCGAGCACCGCGGTCACCGCCAGGTTCGAGACGTAGAACGGCCACCCCGTCCCGAACGCCCCGGCCGTCAGCTGGGCGAGCATCGTGACGCCGCCGCGCGGGGCGACGTCGTGAACGCGGATCAGCGTCGCGATCCCGATCAGCATCACCGCCAGCAGCGCGCCCAGCAGAAGCTCGGTTCGCTGGGCGGTCCGCACGCGGGGTTGCTTGAACGCGGGGACGCCGTTGGCGATCGCCTCGACGCCGGTGACCGCGGAGCACCCGGCGGCAAACGCCTTCAGGATCAGGACGAGCCCCACCGCGGTCGTGGCGTGTAGCGACATCGCGGTGCCGATCTGGGCGACGGGGTGCGGATGAAACGGCCCGACGATCAGCGTGGCGAACACGCTCACGATGAACACCGCGAACGGCAGCGCCAGCACCTTGGCGGACTCGGTGATCCCGAACATGTTGACCACCGTCAGCAGCGCGAGTGCGATCAGGGAGACCGGGAGCAAGTCGTCCGACAGCCCCGGGAACACGCTGGCCAGGCTCGCCGCGCCGGCCGCGAGGCTGACTGCCACGGTCAGCACGTAGTCGACGACGAGCGAAGCGGCCGCGAGCAGCGCGGGCATCCGCCCGAGGTTTCGCTTTGCGACTGCGTACGCGCCGCCGCCGTCCGGGTGCGCCGCGATCACCTGCGAGTACGACAGAACGAGGATCGCCAGCATCCCGGCGATCACGAGCGTCAGCGGCAGCGTGTACCGAAGCGCTCCAGCGCCCGCTGTGACAAGCACCAGCACCATCGCCTCGGGGCCGTAGGCGACGCTCGACAGGGCGTCCAGGCTCAGCGCCGACAGGCCGCCGGTGACCGACAGGTCGTGGCCTTCGTCGGCGTGCTTGCCGGCCCGAGGGCGGGTCGGCCTCACACCGGCTCCCGTTATACCGGTCCGCCGCGAAGCGCTCGCCGGCGCCTCAGGTTGCGGCGGCACCAGCGAGCACCACCAGGTTGCCGTCGGTGTCTGCGACGTAGGCCAGACGCTCCACCGCGCCAGCCTAGTGCACGTCCGCCAATTAGGACCGAGTGCGCCTGCGGCGCGCCCGCCACTGCTCGGATCGGATCGCCCACCGCTCGTGATCGCGCCACCGGCCGTTGATCTTCAGGTAGCGCTCGGAGAAGCCCTCCTTGACGAAACCGCAGCGTCGCACAAGCGCGATCGAGGGCTCGTTGCCGGGCTGGATGTTCGCCTCCAGGCGGTGCAGGTTGAGCTGCGTGAAGGCGTGTTCGAGCACCAGCTCGAGCCCCTCGGTCATGTACCCGCGCCCGGCGTGGGCCGCGACGGCGCCATAGCCCAGGAACGCGCTCTGCAGGTATCCCCTGATGATCTGGCCGATGTTGAAGTAGCCCACGATCGCGCCGTCCTCGCGGCGGCAGGGAAGCAGCGACTCAAACGGCTCCTCACGCGCCCGGCGCAGCCAATCGCCGAAGGCCTCGGGGGTCGTTGGCGGACTCAGCCAGCGCCCGTGCAGGCGGCGACTGGCTCGCATCGCTGCGATGAACTCATCCTGATCGCCGGGGCTCAGGTGGCGCAGGATCACCCGCGACTCGCGGCGTGCAGGCATGGCCCGAGGCTACCCGAGGGCCGGGAGGACCGCGGGCGCTCAGCCCGGGAGCTCGGCGAGCCGGCGCTCGAGCAGGCGCCGCTCGGCGTCGTCGCTGACCAGCGCGAGCGCCCGGAGATAGGCGTCACGCGCCTGGTCGGTCCGGCCGAGGCGTCGCAGAAGCTCGCCCTGCGTCGCGTGCAGGTAGTGGTAGTCCTCGAGCGCCAGGCGATTGATGATCTCCAGGCCGGCCTCGGGACCCTGCTCCTCGGCGACCGCTACGGCGCGGCTGAGCTCGACGACCGGGGAGCCCGTGATCCGCGCGAGCTCGCCGTACAGGGCCGCGATCTGCGACCAATCACGCTCATCCTCGGCGTGCAGCGACGCGATCGCCGCCTGCACGACGTAGGGTCCGCGGCCGCGCAGCGCCAGCGCTCGGTCGAGCACGACGCGCCCTTCCTCGATCTGGCCGGCGTCCCACAGTGACCGGTCCTGATCGGCCAGCAGCACGAGGTCCCCGTCGCGAAATCTCGCTGGGCGGCGCGCGTCGTGCAACAGCATCATCGCGAGCAGGCCGTACACCTCGGGCTCGTCGGGCATCAGCTCGGCGAGTGCCCGGCCCAGCCGGAGGGCCTCGGCCGAGAGGTCGCTGCGGGTCGGCGGCGCCGAGTAGCCGGCGTTGAAGATCAGGTACACCACCGCGAGCACGGCCGCGAGGCGATCGGGCAGCAGGTGGTCGGGCGGTACGCGAAACGGGATCCCCGCCGCCTTGATCTTGCGCTTGGCACGCACCAGGCGCTGGGCCATCGTCGCCTCGCTGACCAGGAACGCCTGGGCGATCTCCGGCGTGGTGAGGCCGCCGAGCGTCCGCAGGGTGAGCGCGACCTGCGCGTCGATCGCGAGCGCCGGATGACAGCAGGTGAACATGAGCTCGAGGCGCTCGTCCGGAAATCCGTCTTCGTCCAACGTGTCCTCCACCGCCTCGGGTACATCGAGCTGGCGCGTCTTCTCGGCGAGGGTGCGGTCGCGCCGGATCCGGTTGATCGCGCGGTTGCGCGCGGTGGTCACGAGCCAGGCCACCGGGGTGTCCGGGGTCCCGTCGCGAGGCCAGCGCTCCGCGGCGATTGCGAACGCCTCCTGCGTGGCTTCCTCGGCGAGCTCAAAGTCGCCGAGGAAGCCGATCAACGCGGCAAGGACCTTGCCCCAGTGATCGCGGAAGGTCTGCTCGAGTGTCACGCCACTACGACGGCGACCACGCGCCCAGCGGCCGCACCTCGATGGCGCCGCCCATCCGCGCCGCTGGGATCTTGGCGGCGAGATCGATCGCGGCATCGAGGTCGTCGGCGTCGTAGAACAGGTAGCCGCCGACCGCCTCCTTGAGCTCGACGAACGGCCCGTCGGTGGTCAGCGTCTTACCGTCGCGCACCTGGACCGTGGTCGCCGTCTCGGGCGACTGCATCTGTTGGCCGGGAGTGACGCCCGGGTCTTCGTTGATCGCCTTGTAGTCGGCGAACACCGCGGCCCGCTCGTCGTCGGTCAGCTGGTCCCAGGCCTCCGTTCCCGGAAGCGGCGTGGAACCCTGGTGGATCAGCAGCATGTACTTCATGGCTTCCTCCTTTTCGGAATGGTCGCCTATAAGACAAACGGGGTGGCGCGAAATCGACAGCCGTCCGGAAAGGAAGTGAGTTCGTGACACATGCAGTAGCTCCGTTCGAGCTTCGGGCGATAGGAACGGTCCAGTCGCCCCTGAGCGACCCGGCACTGGCTCCGCGTCAGGGTGACGAGAGAGGTCCCGAGGCGGTGCTGGTATTCGACGAGGACATGGTCGAGGCCGCGCGCGACCTCAGGCCCGGATCCGAGGTGTTCGTGCTGACGTGGCTGCACCTGGCGCGGCGCGACGTCCTCAGCGTCCACCCTCGGGACGACCCCGACAACCCGCTCACGGGAGTGTTCGCCACGCGCTCTCAGGATCGGCCGAACCCGATCGGCCTTCATCGGGTGACGATCGTGGCGGTGGAGGAGACCCGTGTCCGGGTGCGCGACCTCGAGGCGATTGACGGCACGCCGGTAGTCGATGTGAAACCCGTCCTGCGTCCCGACGGCCGCTGAGGGTCAGACGTAGAAGTACGGATCCAGCACGCGCACGCGCGTGATCTGATCGACCGGCAGCTCGTTGCGCGCCGCGGTCTTGCGAATAGCCTCGGGATTGGGCGCGTCGTACACGCAGAAGCTCGTGCGCTTGTCCTCGCTGACGTAGGAGTGCACCCATGTGACGCCTTCGTCGGCGTTGCGCTCGACGACGCGCCGGCAGATGTCGGAGCCGCCCTCGGCGATCGGTATCTCCAGCCCGTCGGCGAAGGTGCGCTGGACGATGTATCGCGGCATCTCGACCTCCTCGTCGCGTGGCTCGGACCGCGCTTGCGAAGGTATGAGTGGGCGCGATTTGACGCATCGGGAGGACTCCCCATGTTGAGCACCCGTGCTACCTATCTTGGACAGGGCCCAAGTGCGAATATTCGCGTGTGGACGAGGACCTCCAGCGGCGAGTTGCGAGCAACGAGTCGATGTTTCGCGACGTCAACGAGGCGGTGCGAAGCGGTCGCTGGCCGGGGGAGGAGGGGGCGCCGGTCGCGTATCGGTGCGAATGTGCGCGGCTGGGATGCAGCCGGCTGATCGAGTTGCGCGCTCCCGAGTACGAGCGCATCCGGGCCCATCCACGGCGGTTTCTGATCGCGCCCGGTCATCAGGTTCCGGGCGCGGAGATGGTCGTCGAGACCCACGACAACTACGTCGTGGTCGAGAAGCGCGACGAGGCCGGGGAGCTCGCCGAGGCGACCGACCCTCGGACCTGACCCCGACGATCGCGGTAGGCCGCGACTCGCGTCAGGCGTTGGGGAGCGCGAACCGCAGTCGCAGCTCGGTCCCGCCGGAGGAGCGTCCGACCACCGAGAACCCGTCGGTCATCTGCGAGATCAGGGCGAGGCCCAATCCGAGACCATCGGTGTCGCGCCCGCCGTGCAGCCCGCAGCCGTTGTCGGCGATCAGCACCCATAGCTCGTTGCCGGCAACGCGAGCGGTGACGTGGATCTCACCGGTACGCCACGGGTAGGCGTAAAGGACGACGTTGGTCAGCGCCTCTGAGACGGCGAGCTCGATCGCCTGGAGCTGTTCCGGGCCGGCTCCCGCTTCCGCCGCGCACGCCGTGATCGCTCGGCGCGCGACCGGAACCGATTCGGCGACCGCGGGGTATGACTCGCGGACCGACGGCGTGTCGGGGTCGATGGAGCTTGCTGAGTACTTCGTGAGGCGCGCGCGCTCAATCAGACTCATAGCTTTGGGTAGGTTTGTTACCCGTTGTCACGCCGCCAAAACCTGGCGGTCGTCCAAAACGTCCGGGCAGAGCTGGACGTAATGGCCGATCGGGGCTTGCTCTAGCTTTCCGGACCTGTGCTGTTCGATCACGTGACGATACGCGTTCCCGACCGCGGGGCGGCAGAGAGTTTTTTCGAGGCCGTGTTGGCCCCACTCGGGATCGACACCAGCTATCGGACGAAGGACTTCACCGAGTGGCAGGAGTTCATGGTGGCGCAGGCCACCGACGCGCAGCCGGCCACGCGGGGGCTGCACGTCGCGTTCGTGGCCCCGTCGCGCGAGCAGGTCGATGCCTTCTGGCAAGCTGGTATCGACGCCGGCTATGGAGATGACGGCCCGCCAGGCCCGCGCCCTAAGTACCGCAAGGATTACTACGGGGGATTCCTACGGGACCCGAGTGGCAACAGCGTCGAGGCGGTCCACTACGAGGCCGCTCGTCCTCGCGACCGGATCATCGACCACCTCTGGATCCGGGTCGCGGATCTGGCGACCGCGCGCCGCTTCTACGAGCTCGTCGGCGAGTCCGCGGGGTTCAGGCTCCTGAGCGGCGAGGAGCAGCACCGGGCGACGTTCGGGCGGGGTGACCGCGGGCCTTCGTTCACGCTGGTGCCCGGGGCCGCGACAGAGAACCTTCACGTCGCGTTCCCGGGCGATGACGATGCCGTGCGGCGCTTCCACGACGGCGCCGTCGCCGCCCGATATCGGAGCAACGGCGGCCCAGGTGAACGGCCGCGATACCACCCCGGCTATTACGCCGCCTACGTCCTCGACCCCGACGGCAACAACATCGAGGTCGTCAACCACCATCGCGACTGACGGACTGCCTCAGTCCTTGTCCTTGCCGGTGAGCTTGTCGCCGGCCTTGTCGACCTTGTCCTTGATCGATGCCTTGGCTCGGTCGACCCTGCCTTCGTTCTTGAGGCTCTTGTCGTCGGTGAGGCTGCCGGCGGCCTCCTTGATGCGGCCCTTGCCTTCGTCAACGTGCTTGTCAGCCATGATCGTCTCCTTGGTTGCCGCGGTCCCGCGTGGCTGAGGTTGGCCTACCCCAGCCGGCGATTTGGCCAAACGCGCGCTCGCTGGTCTAATACGTCACACACCGGGGGCACCGGAGGGCATATCGCCGTTTGGCGAACAGAGAGGAGACCAGGCCGTGTCTTATCCAGTCACCTTCGAGGCCGACTATGTCGAGCAGCGCAACCGGCTGACGACGTTCTTCCGGCTGATCCTGGCGATCCCGGTCGCGATCGTGCTGTGGTTCTACGAGATCGTCGCCTTCTTCGCCGTGATCTTCGCCTGGTTTGCGATCGTGATCACCGGCCGCTATCCGGACGGGCTGTACAACTTCGTCGCCGGAGTCGTCCGCTTCTTGACCCGGGTGACGGCGTATACGGCGCTGCTGTGCGATCCCTATCCGCCGTTTGGCGGCGCGCCGGACGCGAGCTATCCGATCCGGATGGATTTCGACGGGCCGTTGCCGCAATACAGCCGGCTGAAGACAGGCTTTCGGTTCGTCCTCGCGATCCCGGTCGTGGTGCTGCGCTACGTGATCGGCATCCTCCTCGAGATCGGCGCGATCGCGGCGTGGTTCGTGATCCTGATCATCGGCAGGCTCCCTCGCGGCCTGTTCGACGTGATGGTGCTGGCCAACTCCTACACGGCGCGCTCGGATGCCTATCTGTTCTTGCTGACCGAGACCTACCCGCCCTTCCAGGACGAACAGACCCGCGCCGCCGGGCTGGCCGAGTACTAGGACTTGCGGGCGATCAGGACCAGGCCGTAGACGATCACGCCGCTCGCAATCAGCACGCCGACCGCCGCGAGCACGGCGTACGCCGTCGCGGTGATCCCGCGTCCGGCGCGGCGCATGTCGCTCGCCCGGATCGCCCCGAGCAGCGCGGTCGAGAACACGACGGCGACAACGACGCTGGCCAGCAGCGAGGAATAGACCATCTTCAGTAGCGCGGTGGTGTCGATCGCGGCGCGGATCATGGCGTGGTCGGTGCGGGCTGTGCATGCTGGAGGCGCCGCGCGAACGTCGCGGCAAGCCCCGCCAGCAGCACGATCGTGACCACGATCGGGCCCGCCACTCCGTTGCCGAACAGCGTTGTGACGCCGTACACCATCCCGCCGAGGAGCGCGGCCGCCGGTAGCGTCATGATCCAGGCCGTGACGATGTTGCCGGCCACGCCCCAGCGGACGGCCGAGAAGCGCTTGGCCGCGCCAGCGCCCATGATGCCGCCGGAGATGACGTGCGTCGTCGATAGGGGATACCCGACGCTCGAGGCGGCGAGGATCACCGCGGCCCCGGCGCCCTGAGCCGCAAATCCCTGGGCGGGGTCCATGCTGATGATCCGCGTGCCCAGGGTCTTGATGATGCGCCAGCCGCCGGTGAACGTGCCGAGCGAGATCGCGGTGGCCGAGGTCACGACGACCCAGTCCGGGACGTGGAAGCTGGACCCCGAGATGTTGCCGTTGGCAATCAACGCGAGGGTGATCACGCCCATCGTCTTCTGTGCGTCGTTGGTGCCGTGCGACAGGGCCAGCAGCCCGCCCGAGGCGAGCTCACCTAGCCGGAAGCCGCGGCTGACGGGGCCGGGGCGCAGGCGTCCGACGATCCGATAGACGAGCAGAATCGAGCCGCCGGCGGCCACGAACGCGATGATCGGGGCGATGATCGCCGGGACGATCAGATTGTCCAGGATGCCGCCGCCATTGACCGCCGACCAGCCGCTGGCCGCGACCACCGACCCCACGAGGCCTCCAATCAGCGCGTGCGAGGAGCTCGACGGCAGCCCGAAGTACCACGTGATCACGTTCCACGCGATCGCCCCCACCAGCCCGCAGAACACGACCGTGGTGGTCACCGCGCTGGTATCGACGAAGCCCTTGGCGATCGTCGTCGCGACCTTCAGCGAGATGAATGCGCCTATGAAGTTCAGCAGCGAGGCGAATGCGACCGCCTGCTTGGGACCGATCGCCCGGGTGGAGATCGACGTGGCGACCACATTGGCTGTGTCGTGGAAGCCGTTGGTGAAATCGAACGCCAGCGCGGTGCCGACAACGATGACCAGAAGGATGTCGCCGCTCATGCCGGGGAGCTAGGCGTTCTTGATGACGATGCCTTCGAGGATGAAGGCGACCCGCTCGGTGGCGTCGATCGCGTCCTCGAGCAGCTCGAAGATGTCCTTCCAGCGGATCACGACCATCGGGTCGATCCCCTCCTCGAACAAGGACGCGATCGCACCGCGCACGATCCGGTCCCCCTCGTTCTCCAACCGGTGGATCTCCACGGTCTGCTCGCTGATGCTCTTGTAGTCGCGGACCAGGGGGATCGCCGTCTCGATCTGGCGGGTCGCGTCGAGCAGCACGTGGGAGAGCGCCTGGGCCTGCAGCATCGGGGCCTCGATGCGGTACAGGCCGAGGAAGTCTGCGACCTCCTCGGTGAAGTCGACGACGTCGTCGAGCGCGGAGCTCAGACGGAGGATGTCCTCGCGGTCAATCGGGGTGACAAAGCTCTGGTTGAGCTTGCTGACGATCTCGTGCGTGAGCTGGTCGCCCTTCTGCTCGCACACCAGGATGTCGCGAGCGAGTATCTGGCTCTCGGGAAAGCCCAAAAGGAGCTCGTCCAGCAGCTCCGCCGCGCGAACCACGTTCGCGCCGGCCCGCTCGAACAGGTCAAAGAACGCGTTGTCGCTGCCGCGCAGCAGCTGGCCAATCGACGCCATCTAGACGCGCGGTTGTGAAGCAGTTGTGAAACTCAACCCGTCGCACTCTACCCGGGCACACGGCGCCGTTACCACGAGGTTTGAGCGTGTGCCTCAGGCGAGCAGCTGCCTGCGCCACTCCTCGAACGCGGCTTCCAGGTCGTCGCGACCCATATCGCCCAGATGCCGGATGTGGTCATCGACGTACTCGAGGTACAGCGGCACCACCTGCTCGCGCAGGAGCTCGGCGACGGCTGCTCCGTCGGATGGAGGATCGGTTCGCCAGGCCAGCGCGGCCTCGACGAGACGACGGCTGGATGTGCCCGGCCGCTCGAGGTAGTGGGCGACCGCGTCTCGGTTGGTGCCGACGTGACCGGTCGCGGCTGTGTACATGAACCGCACGGGGAACAGGACCAGCTTGGTCACCTGACGAACTCCCTGCGCGGCCAGCAGCTCGGGCGAGCGGATCTGCTCGAACGCCTCGCTTCCATCGGCGCGGATTGATCCGAGCTGGTCGTCGCCGCTACCGGCCGGCGGGCCGACTGCCGCGAGGTGGTCGAGCGCGAACTCGGCCCCGGTGATCACGAGCTCCTCCGTGCTCGGGCGCTGGACGCGGGAGCGCGCCTCGTCGCTGCCGGCCAGCAGGCGGCCGCTCTCGAGCAGGTCCAGCCGGTCGAGCGGCGGAAATCGGCCTCCCTCGCGCTCCCCCGCGAGGGTCGCGGGTGTGCCCCAGAACACCGACAGCCGCTCGTGCAGCGGCGAGCCCTTGCGGCGCTCGGACTCGGCGACTCGCTGGATCGCGGCGGAATCCGCGGGTTGAGGCGGGTCCGAGAGGACTAGGCCGAGGTCGACGTCGCTGACCAGTTCGCTGAAGCCGCCGTGGGCCAGGCTGCCGAGCGCGTATGCGGCGATCAGCCGGTCGCCGAGCGCCGCCCGGTAGGCGTCGACCGCCTCCAGAAGCACCGTTTCGCCTTGCACGGTCGTCAGGTTAGGCGCGACTCAGCATCCGGCGCAGGCTGAACCGGCGTTTGCCGCCGAGGAGCAGCACTCCCTCGGCCGCGACGACCAGGTAGGCGATCGCTGCGGCCTTCGGGAACGCGATGATCCCGAACGCGATCGCCGCGGGATATGCCAGGGACCTGAGCCAGCCGCGGCGCTCGTGTTGGCGTCTTGTCGGCAGCGCCTCGGCCTCTGACGGCTCGACGAGCAGATCCGGCTGAGACCCTACGTGTCGAACGCCCGCCACGAGGAGCAGTTCGATCACCAGCACGGTCGCGCCGTAGAACGCGATCGCGGCTCGCTCCGCGCTGTCGGACGCATTCAGTGCCGCCGCGAGCACGCCGGTGGGAAAGGGCAGGAAAGCCGCTGCCATCAGCAGCAGCATGTTGATGCGCAGCAACGCCGCGTCGACATACTTCAGCCGCGTGAACAGGTTGTGGTGGGCGATCCACACGCTTCCGACGGTCAAGAAGCTCGTCACGTAGGACAGGTACGCGGGCCATTGCTGCAGCAGGGCATGGGAGAGATGATCGAAGTCGGACGGGTCGACCTTGATGTCCAGCACGAGCAGTGTGATCGCGATCGCGAACACACCATCGCTGAACGCCTCGACCCGGCTCGTGGTCCACCGTCTCGGGACGTCTTCGCCGGCGATGTCGCTCATCGCGTCGAGGTGGAGCTGCCGAGCGCCGCCTCGCTTGCCGCCGGCAAGCGGCCGGCGATCAGGCTGGTGCTGAACTTGATCGCCTTGATTGCTCCCGTCGCTCCGGCCTGGAAAGCAAACCCGATCGCGAGCAGGATCACGCCGATCACGACCAGGCCCCTGACGCCCAGCATCAGGATCCCGATTCGACCGAGCGTGTAGCCGGGCGCGGACACAACCGCTCCCAACAGACCGCCCACGGCGCTTGCAACGAGCTTGTCCCTCCTCGAGCCGACCCGCTTGGCCCCGATCAGCCGCGCGGGCAGCGAGACGTAGCTGACCATCATCAGGCCGACCACGATGCCCAGGGAGAGCGCGAACCAGGGGTGTCCCCAGCGCGTGACGATGATCGTCGAGAAACCGAGCAACAGCCCCATGAAGAAGCCGGCGGCCAGCACGACCCGCCGATGCCGCTTGGCCTCCTCGAGGCCGGGGCGTATCTCGGGCTTGCCAGGGTTGGCGATCGAGAACGCGAACACCGCATTGAGGAAGTAGCACGCCGCGGTGATCGCAGCTACGAGGAGGACGAGCGGGATCACGATCGGGCCGCGGAAGACATGAAACGTCCTGCCGTGCAGCGCGTGCGCCTTGAGGTCGAGCATCGCCAGCCAGATCCACATCGCCGGAACGATCTGGATGAGCATCAGCCGCAGGTTGGTGCAGACCAACCGCAACCCCTCGAACAGCATCGTGACCGCCCCCACCGCCAGGGCGAGAGGCGCCAGCCAGCGGCGTGATCGGCTGAGGCGCAGGACGGCGGCTTCCACCGTGGCCGAGTCGCCGTCGCGGATGGCGCGGACGAGTGCGAGGACGCGGTCTACCACGGTGGTAGACCGTAACGCTGCCGAGAACCGGGGTGATACCGCATCACCCCGGGCGGGTGAGGCTCAACGTGCGTGCGAGTCAATCCACGGCGACCCCCGGGTGCAAATCGGCCCCACTCGATTTCTGCCAATCGTCGAGTGGGCGAGAAACCGCGCTGAGCGCTGCTTTCTCCCCAAAGCGGCTTCCCAGGCTGATCGAGTGGGCCGTTTTACATGCGCGCCCCCGCCCGCTGAGCGCCGGGCCGCGCGCGATGCGCGCACTTGACGCGGGCATACGTTACCAATAAAGTCAATCAATATGGTGGTAAATGCGCGTGAGGACGTCACACCGAACCGTCCCCGTTCGGTGATCGCCACGGCCGGTGGGCGACCGGCCACGGCAGGCGCACGCGCGCGATGTAGGGGGTAGCAGCCCTCTCCAAGCCCGGGGTCGCGGCGCAAGGGCGACCCCGGGCTCTCTCCTCTCACCACGGCCAGGCCGGTCGCGTCGGCCTGGCCAAATCTTCCGCTGCGCTGCACGTTGCCGCAGCCCCATTCGACTCGAGGTACATGAAAATGAGCGTTCAAACCGTCAACAGATCAACGCCAGCGGGGAGTTCTAGTCGGCAGGTCCGAGCCTCTGTGCGACGCCGCTGGGTCCTTCCGGGCCGCAGCATTGCGCGCGATACCGCCGCGATCCTGCAGTTTCGCGATGACGTCCCGGCCGGACTGCTGCTGGACGTTCTGGCCCATCACGGCTTGCGCGCGGGAACCATCCGTGTTGATCGGGACGAGGCGCCGCCGGACCCGCGCTCGCTGCCATTGGCGATCGTGCTCGGCACCGCCAACTCGGTGGTATACAACCGCGCCAGTCGCTGGCTTGACACAGAGCTCGAGTGGATTCGCCAGGCCGATCGCGCGGGCACGCCGGTGCTCGCTTTGGGATCCGGCGCCCACGCGCTGGCCACCGCGCTGGGCGGCGGCGTCGAGCCGGCCCACCAACCCCGGCGGGGCTGGATCCGCGTAGAGACGAGGGTCCCTGACGTGATCATCCGCGGACCCTGGCTGGCGTGGAACGAAGGCCTGATCGAGCTGCCGCCCGGGGCCGAGTTGCTCGCGCACGACCGCGTGGGCCCACAGGCGTTCTCGGTGCGCGGGCACCTGGGCGTCCAGTTCCATCCCGAGGTCAAGCCCGAGACCGTCGCTAGCTGGGTTGGATTCCGGCGCGGGGAGGCCGTCGACGGCCAGCCGCTGGATGGGCAGGCGGTGCTCGAGGCGACCTCGCGCGAGCAGCTTGCGTCGATGGCCGCCTCAGCACGGCTGATGTCCGCGTTTATCGATTCCGCGCAGCGACGCACCCCGTGAAAGCGGCGCGGCTGGCGGCGGCGCTCACGCTCGCGTGGGCGCTGCCGGCCACCGCGGCCCAGGCTCGGATCGTGACCTGGGCGCCGGGATCGTGGAGTTGGTTCGGCGACCCGCGCGCTGTGCAGGTCGGCGGGGCGACGTTCGCGGGCTGGATCGACTGGAGCGGTCGCATCACGGTCGGTGCGCTGGATCGCCGGTCGGGCGCGACCCGCGCGGCCGTGGTCGCACGCGTGTACCACGACGATCACAGCGACCCGTCGATCCTGGTCGAACCCGACGGTCGCCTGACCGTGTTCTGGTCGGGCCACGATGGCGCGCACATGTACTACCGGACGACGCTGAACCCGGGCGACATCAGCTTGTGGACGCCCGTCCGGACGCTGCAGCAGAGCATCCGCGGACCGGACGGGTTCACATACCCGAACCCGGTGCTGCTGCCTGCCGAGGCCGACCGCCTCTACCTGTTCTGGCGGGGCGCTGACTGGAGCGCCGACTTCGCCACCCGGACGCCTTCGGGCACCTGGTCCGGTGCGCGTGAGCTGATCCGGTCACCCGGGCAGCGTCCGTACCTGAAGGTCGCCGACAACGGGTCGAACCTGATCGGGCTGGCGTTCACGAACGGTCATCCGCGCGACGTGCTGACCAGCGTCTACTACGCCGCCTACCGACATGGCTCTTTGTGGCGGGCCGGCGGGACCTGGATCACCCGCGTCGACTGGGCGCCCATCGCTCCGCGCCAGGCGAACCTCGTCTACGACGCCGCAAAGACCCACGTGCCAGCCTGGGTGTGGGACGTAGCCATCGGCCGTGACGGTCGCCCGGTGATCGTGTACGCGACGTTCCCGCACGGCGCCCAGCACGTGTACTGGTACGCGCGCTTCGACGGCCGCCGCTGGATCTCGCACCGCCTGACCAGCGCCGGCGGATCGATCAGCCCGGGGACGATCGAGCAGCAGTACTCCGGCGGCGTCGCCCTCGATCACACGCAACCGTCGACCGTCTACCTGTCGCGACCGGTCGACGGCGGGTGGCAGATCGAGCGCTGGAGCACTCCCGACGGCGGCGGCCACTGGCGGCGAAGCGTCGTGGTGCCGGCCGACGGCACCGAGAACGTGCGCCCGGTCGTGCCGCGCGGCTACACCGGCGGGCCGATGGGACTGCTCTGGCTGCGCGGCGTGTACGGGACCTACACCGACTACAGGACCTCGGTCGCGTTCAGCGGATGACTAGTGGTCCCCGCCATAGATTCCAATCCCATTCGAGCCGTCCCTGGCGGCGTCGTGCTTCGTCCTCGTCGGCTCGCGCAGCGCTGCTGCGCGTCGCCTCCTGCGTCCTTGCCCGCCATCCGCCCGTGACGCCTCTCGGTGGGCTGGAACCTATGCCGAGGACCACTCAGTCGAGGAACGGCTCGATGGCCGAGATGCCCGCCGGATCGTTGACGACCGCCCCCGCCGGAGCCGGGACCGGACCGTCGAGCAACGGGTCGCCGGTTTGCAGCATCCACGCCTGCAGGCGCCCCTCGAGCTCCTCGCGAAGCGGCGCGAAATCGGGCACGTCCGCGAGGTTGCGCATCTCCGTCGGGTCCATGATCAGGTCATACAGCTCGACCCGGGGGCGGGGACGCGAGCCCCAACCCGCTTCGATCAACAGCGACTTGGACGGCGAGTCGTCGACGTTGGGGAGCACGGGCTCCAGGCGGTCGCCGAAATGCCAGATCAGCTTGTGCCGGCGCGTGCGGATCGCGCGTTGCGGGTCGTAAGCCGCGTGATACGTGAGCTCGGCGAACAGCTCGTCGCGAACCTCGTCGACCTCCCGACGTGCCAGCGGGAGCAGGGACCGGCCGTGGATGCCGTCGGGGATCGGCGCCTCCGCGAGCTCCAGCAGCGTCGGGTACAGGTCCACGTGCGAAGTGAGTGCGTCGGTGACGTGGCCGCCGTAAAAGCCGCCCGGAGCCAGCTGCCGCGGGTGTGGATCGCCGTGCGCAAGAACCTGCGAACCGTTGTCGAGCACGTCACCGTCGCCGACGTGGCCAACGCACGCCTGCCGAGCTCGATCAACGAGCTCGCGAACGACCCCGAGGCTTGGGTCACACGCTATGCGCCGCGGGCGAGCGCGCTCAGCGCGTAGCCGAGCCAGAGCTTGGACTCACCGGTCCACAGCGCCCCGGAGTGACCGCCAGGGTAGGTGCGAAACAGATGGGGGATCCGTTCGCGCGCAAGCGCACGATCGAAGCTCTCGTTGTCGTCGGCGAACCGGTCGTCCTGGCGCCCGACGTAGAACGCGATCAGCGCGGCGTGCGCGTTGACCGCGGCCTTCAGTCCCGCGCCACGGGGAACCGCGGCGGCGGCGTTGGCCTGCGGCGAGCCGAGGTTGAGCTTGTGCTGTCCGCTGGGATCGGTGGCTTCGAAGTAGCCGCTCCACGACTCCACCGCGCCGAACGTGGCGAGGTTGCGCAGCCCAATGTTCATGGCGCCGTAGCCGCCGGCGGAGAGGCCGACCAGCGCGCGACCCGATCGGTTGGCCACGGTGCGGAAGCGTGCGTCAATGCAGCGGGTCAGATCGTGGGAGATCGCCTGCGGCCAGTTCTCGGTGGGCTTGAGGTCGAGGTACTCGTGATCCTCGTTGTCGCTGCGTGCCCCTTGCGGCTCGACGACGATCGCCGCGTTGCGCCCGTCCGACACGGCGGCCCCGACAAACTGGTTGGCGCGGTAGCTGCTGGCGCTGGCGGGGAGGCCGTGGAGGAAGTAGATGACGCGGTAGGGCGAGGACCCGCTGCGGTATCCGGCCGGGAGGTAGACGATCGCCGGCAGCAAGCCGCCGAGTGAGGGCGATCGGCACGTAACGGAAAGCCGCTGCGGGGCCGATAACCGCGTCGCGTGCGCGCGATCGATTCGTCCTCGCGCGACCGCCCCGGCGACGCCGACGGCGAGCAGCAAGACGATCATGGCGAGGACTCGCCGCCCACGTCGCATGGCCTGAGGGTAGCCGCGCCCGGGCGTCTCGGCCCCCGGTGCGGGAGCCGAGACGCCACGGACAAGGTGCTACGGGGTGACCTTGTAGACCGTCCCAGTCAGCTCGCCGACGTACAGCGAGCCGCCGCTGGTGCCGAGTCCGACGAACGGAGCGACAAGCCCCTTCACGACGGTCTTCACTGCACCGCCCTTGAGCGGCATCGAGAGGACCTCACCGTTGCCCTGGTTGCCGACGAACGACGTCATGTACAGCGTCTTGCCGATGATCGCCAGCCCCATGATGTCGGTGTGCGGAGCGAACGTCTTGAACGGCTTTGTGTAGCCCTTGCACTTCTTAGCGTTGGTCCAGTTGCACGACGGGAAGCCGTAGTTGTCGCCCTTGTGGACCTTGAGCAAGAAGTCGGGCGGGTTCTTGGCACCTGAGTCCTGACCAAGGTCGGAGACAAACGGCGCGTTGGAGCCCTTGGCGAACGCGAACTGCCAGGGCTGACGCATCCCTGTTGCGAACACCTTCAGGCCCTTGCCGTTCGGCTTGAGCGACAGGATGTCGTAGCGGTACGGCGTCTGCTTGGTCGCCGGCCCATGGTCGTTCTTTTGCTCCAAGTTGACGTCGACACCGACGTACAGCCGACCGTCGGGGCCGAATGCAAGGCCGTTGAAGCCGTCGAATCCCTTCGGAGCGGTGTAGATCACCTTCTGCTTGGTGAACTTGGTGCCGGTCCAACCGCTCCAAGCTTGCAGCTGGAACTGGATGCCCTGGGCGCCGACCGAGGCACCGCTGACGTACAGCGTGCCCTTGTGCCAGGTCAGGCCCCCGACGAAGTTCGGCGAGCCGTCGAGCTTAGTCGCGGTGCCGCCCTTCAGCAGGAACACCCCGCCGCTGGGCGGCGCAGAGCCCTGCGTCTCAGGGCCGCCGTCACCCTCGAACACGTTGCCGCCGCCGAAAGCGAACGACGTCGGAGTGGCGAGGCCGCCGCCGGCGGCGAACAGCTTCACACTCACGCCCTTGGCGCCGACAGGTGGAGGCGGTCCACCCGCTGCCGTAGCGCTTGCTACGACCGCTCCGGTCGTAAGTACTGCGGTTGCGGCGATCAACGCCGCGGTACGTCCCCCCATGTGGGTCGTCCTTTCGTCTCGAGAAAACTCGCGCGGTATTCACCCCACGGCCGATGCGCGAGCGGTCCGAGACTAACAAAACCATTCACAACTTCGCAGAAATGGGTCAAATTGGCTACTCCCGTGTGACTGAGTTAGTGTGGCCCGATGCTGCCGTACACCGAGTCCGGGTCGGGCGAAGCGGTCCTCCTGATCCATGCCGGGATCGCCGACCGCAGCATGTGGGACGACCACCTGGGATGGCTGGCGCAGGCCGGATTCCACGCGGTCGCCGTGGACCTGCCGGGGTTCGGAGAAGCCCCCGTCGACGACGGTCCGCAGGCTCCCTGGGAGGACGTGCTTGGGACGCTGCGCGACCTGGGTATCGAGCGCGCCGCGTTGGTCGGAAACTCGTTCGGCGCCGCGGTGGCGCTTCGCGTCGCGGCCGTTGCACCTGCGGCGGTCACGGCGATGGCGCTGATCTCACCACCGGCTCCCGGCCTCGAGCCGTCGCCCCAACTGAAGGCCGTCTGGGACACCGAGGAGGCGGCGCTGGAAGCGGGCGACGTCGAAGCCGCGGTGAAGGCAATTGTCGACGGGTGGACGCTTCCGGACGCGCCTGAGGCGATACGTCAACGTGTGGCGACGATGCAGCGGCGCGCGTTCGAGCTACAGCTCGCGGTGCCCGATGCCGCCGAGGCCCCCGACCCGCTCGAGCAGCACCCGGAAGTGCTCGAGCGCCTGGACGTCCGCACCCTGACCGCGGCCGGCGAGCACGACATGCGCGACTTCATCGAAGGGGCACAGCAGCTCGCGCAAACCCTGCCCGACGCCCGCTACGTGACGATCGGCGGCGCTGGTCACCTCGCGCCGCTGGAAACACCCGAGGCGTTCGAGGAACTGCTGCGCGAGTTCCTGGGCGTCGCGCGGAGCTGACCCCATCCTCCGGTCGCGATCTTGATCGCGATCAGGAGCTCCTGGACGTCGGCCAGGTCGCGCAAGTCACAGCCGGTGCGCTCCTCGATGCGCGCGAGCCGGTGGTGGGCCGTGTTGACGTGAATGTAGAGGCGCTGTGCGGTGACCTTGGCGTTGAGGTTCGCGGCGGCGTAGGCAAGGAGCGTGTTGGTCAGGAGTCCGCCGTTCTCGATGTCCTCCGCGACGAACCGGCGCACGGTCGGCGGGACGAGCCTCAGCGCGGTGTCGTCGCCGCGCAGCGTCAGGTACTCGAACGCACTGAGCTCGGCGAGCGCCATCAGGCCCCCGCCGCGGTCGAGCGACTCGATCGCTGAGCACGCCTCGGAGTAGGCGTCCGGCAGCCCGGCGGTCATGTCGAACGCCGTGCTGATTCCAATCGCGAGCGGCACCCCGTCGGCGGCCAGCTGCCGCTGGGCTCGCTGGATCGGCTCAGTGAGCTCTCGCGCGTCCTGGTCGTTCAGGGCCCGGATGATCACGATCTCGTCCTGCCGGACCACGGTGAGTGGACGCAGAACGCCGCCGGCGGCTCGCGCCAGCACCGACGCCGCGGATCGCAATGCGAAGTCGTCCTCCAGCAGCGTCACCGGCATGGCGACGATCGCCAGACAGCGCCCACCCGAGTCGAGACCCGCCGCCCGGGCGGCAGTCAGCCGCGGGCCGGTCGGAGGCACGCGGCCGGCGAGCAGATCCTCGAGCAGGTCGCGGCGGACGCGATCGCCCTCGGCCAGGAGCAGCTGCTGCGCTTCCAGATACGTCTCGGCGGCGTGGGTGCTGGCGTGATCGATGAACTCGATCACCGACCGCGCTGCCGCAAGCGCGGCGGTCTTGGCCGCTTCGTCTTCGTCTGCGAGCTCGAGCACCGCGTCCCAGATCACCCGGTGCCCGATCCGGAAGGCATGAAGGAAATCGGCGAGCGGCACGCCGCGACGCGCTCGATGAGCGGCGTGCGGCCTGATGAACGCGAGCTCCTCCGACGTCACTGGGCGCCCCGTCATGAGGCTGACCCGCAGCGCGTCGTGATTCTCGGCGACGTGCTCGGTGACGTCGGCCAGCATCCCCGGATCATCGATTGCGGCGTACCCCGGGACCTCGGCGCGGATTGCGGCAAGGCTCTTCTCGGCGAGCTCCGAGCGGCGCGCTTCCAGCATCTGCGCGACGCGCTGAACCGCCGAATTAGCCATCGCTGAATCCGCGCCGAGCACGAGGATCGATCTCAGGCCGTGACCCTGGGACTCACCCGGCTGGTCGAGGACGCCGTGATCCGTCCGGGCACCGCCGCAAGCCACTGCGACAAGGCGCCAAGCAGCGGGCCGCACAGCAGCGAGACCCACACGCTGAGCGCCACCCACTGCCAGGGGGTCGAGAACAGGCCGCCCAGCGCGCCGGTGCCAGCCGCGAGCGGGTGCGTCGTCAACGCAAGACCCAACCCCGCGACCGTGTGCGGTCCCTTGCCGTCGGCGACGTAGTTGTCGAGGCCGGTGGCAAACCACCAGAACAGCACCGACGCGGCGCACGCGAACGCCGGCGCGGCAGACAGCGAGCCGTCCTCGGAGAATGCCGACAGCAGCACCAGCGCACCTCCGACGATCCCGATCGCCAATGCGATTCCCCACAGGTGGGAGAGTCCGGCCAGCGCGGGCCCGAGCGTCATGATGACCACGGCCCCGACCGTTCCGGTGGTGCAGGCGATCGCGGTGTTGCGCAGCGCTCTGCGGTCTGCGCCGAGGGCGTAGTAGAGGCCCCAGGTCACGAACGTCGCCGGCAGCACGAGCTGGAACTTCTCCGGAAGCCCGAACTTGCCGAACACTCCATCCGCGACGGTGAACCAGTGCAGGTTGAAATTCAACGTGAGCTCCGACCACACGAAGGCCACCACGCCAATGGTGACCGCCAGCGGCGCGGTCTTCTTCAGCCGATCTGACATCCAGCGCTCCTTCCTCCCCGGCGCACGAACGCGCTGCCGGGCGTCGAATTGGGTGGCGCAACGATGCCCACGGCACTCGTCCCGGTCATTGGCCAGCGCCCCCACGGATCGGGGCTGCCGCTTGTGGCTCGACCACAACGGGAGGCTTGATCTCGCGCTTGAGGATCTTTCCGGTGGGACCCTTGGGCAGCTCGTGGACGATCCACACGTGGCGCGGGTACTTGTAGGCGGCGACGTTGGCCTTGACGAACTCGCGGATCTCCGATTCGGTCGCGGTCGCTCCGGGCTTCAGCGCGACCGCCGCGCCGACCTCCTCGCCGAGGTCGGCATGTGGAATTCCAATCACGGCGGCCTCGCGCACCGCGGGATGCTCGTACAGGACCTCTTCGATCTCCCGCGGGTAGACGTTGTAGCCGCCGCGGATGATCAGCTCCTTCTTGCGGTCGACGATGAAGAAGCACCCATCGTCGTCGATCCGAGCGAGATCGCCGGAGTAGAACCAGCCGTCGGGGTCAATCGCCTCCGCGGTCGCGTCCGGGCGATTCCAGTAGCCCTTCATCACGTTGTGGCCCCGGATCGCGATCTCTCCGACCTCGCCGGCGCCCACCTCCCGGCGCTTCTCGTCGACGAGCTTCATCGACACTCCTTCGACGGGCGTGCCGATCGACCCGGGCTTGCGCTGCTTACCGGGATGGTTGAAGCACGCCACGGGCGAGGTCTCCGACAGGCCGTAGCCCTCGAGGATCACGCAGCCGAACTCCTCCTCGAACCCCTGGAGCAGCTCGACCGCGAGCGCTGCGCCTCCGGACACACAGGCCCGCAGCGTGGTCGTGTCGAACTGATCGCGATCGGTCTGATGGAGCAGCGCGGCGTACATCGTCGGCACCCCTTCGAACACCGTGATCCGATCGCGCTGGATCGCCGCCAGCGCCTTGCCGGCGTCGAAACGGGGAATCAGCGTCAGCGAAGCGCCCGAGCTGACCGCGGCATTCAGAGCGCAGGTCTGCCCGAACGCGTGAAACAGGGGCAGCGCTCCGAGGATTGCGTCGTCGGGCGCGAGTGAGAACAGCTCCTTGCTGACATCGGCGTTGATCGCGAGGTTCGAGTGCGTGAGCTGCGCGCCCTTGGGCTTTCCGGTCGTCCCGGACGTGTAGAGGATCACAGCGGTGTCCTGCGCCGCGCGGGTGACGAGGCCGGACATCGGCTCGGCTGTCGCGACAAGCGCAGCGAACGCGGCCGGCTCGACCACGATGCACTCCGCGCCGACCTCCTCGGCACCCGCCTGCGCCTGGTCTGCGAACGCGTGCCACGCGAAGATCAGCCGCGCGCCGCTGTCACCGAGGTAGAACGCGACCTCGCGCTGCTTCAGCAGCACGTTCATCGGCACGACGATGCCGCCGGCGCGCAGCACCGCGTAATAGACGATCGCGAACTCGGGGACGTTGGGGAGCATCACTCCGACCGGGTCGCCGGGCTCGAGGCCGCGATCGATCAGCAGCGCGGCGAGTCGGGCAGTCAGGCCGTCGAGCTCGCGGTAGGTGATCACCGAGTCGTCGAGCCGAAGTGCGGGCCTCTCGGGATGGCGCTCAGCGGTCGAGATCAGGTTGTAGGCCAGGCTCTCGGTCATGATTCTCCTCATCGATTGGAAGTCGTCGATGGGCAAAGGCTCGCTCAGCGAGGCCTCGGCGCATATGGGATCGAGAGCCAACTTTGGCGGGCGCGATTGTGTGCGCCACCCAAGTTGGTGGCCGGGTCAGGCGTCTGAGCTGCGATCGCGGGCTTCTGCGAGCCGAGCGGCGATCAGGATCTCGAGCAGGTCTGCGACACGGCGCAGGTCGCACCCCGTCCGCTCGGCAATCCTGGCGAGCCGGTAGTGCGCCGTGTTGACGTGGATGTGCAGGTTCTCGGCCGCCCGCTTGCCGTTGAGGTCACACGCGACGTATTCACGCAGCGTCGCGATCAGCTGCCCGCCGTCGCGCGTGTCCTGGGCCACGAACTCATGGATCGCCGGAGCGATCAGCCGGCTTGCGGTGCCGTCTGGACGGAGCGTCAGGTACTCGAAGGCGCTCATCGCTCCCAGTGCGGCGACACCGGGCCGGCCGCCGCTCGCGGTCCGAACGAGGCCGGCCTCGCGATACGCATCGGGAATCTGCGCCCGGTTCGCCACAACGGTGCTGACCCCGACGGCGAGCTCGAGCCCGGCGTCGGCCAGCCGCCCTCGCGCCGCGTCGAGTCTGGCGGCAAGCTGTTCGGGCGCCTGGCCGATGATCGCCGCGAGGACCACGACGATCTCCTGGCGGCGGACGACCGCGAGCGGCGGCACGCGGCTAGCGGTGGCTCGGGCGAGCGCGACCGCACCTCCGCGGAGGAGCTGCTCGTCCGCGGGGCCCGCCGCGGGGACCGCGGATATCACGAGGCATGCCGCGCCTTCCGACAGCCCGACCGCGCGAGCGGCGTCCAGGTGCGGGCCCGGTTCGAGCTCGCGCCCGGCGAGCAGATCCTCCAGCAGGTCCCTGCGGATGCGCTCCCCCGTTGTGGCGAGCTGCTCCTGCGCCTCGACATACACCTCGGCCGCGTGCGTCGTAGCCACCTCGAAATAGCGCGGCAGGTGCGACGCGAACGCAAGCGCCGCCTGGCGTGACTGCTCATCGTCAGCCAGCGACAGCGCGGCATCCCAGAGCACGCGCTCGCCGACGTAGAACGCGCGCACGAAGTCCGCCACCGGCACGCGCTTGGCGCGACGCGCCGCATGCGGCCGGACGAACAGGAGGTCGTCAGGGGTGACGTCGCGATCGGAGCTGAGGCTTTCGAGGCTCGCGCGGAGATGAGACATGACGTGGTCGCGGACGTCGGCGCGCAGCCGATCGTCGGCGTCGTGGTACGCGGGGACCTCGGCGACGATCAACTCGACTGCCTCGTCGGCGAGGTCGTCCAGCCGCTGCTCGAGCGCCTCGCGGAGCGTGACGATCGCAAGCTCGGGGTTCACACCACGAAGTCTCTCCTCAAGTGCGATTGTAGGCGGCACACAAGCGCCCGGCCGGAAGTTGGGGGCGCGGACCCAGTGCGGCGGAGGTCCTCTGCAGCGACTCTTATGACGTGAGCACGACCCGAGGAGACCGATGAGACAGAAGGAAACATCCAATGGGGCCACGTCGCGCGTCCGGAGAACGACCGGCGCCGCACGATCGGGGCTTGACGTGATGCTGACCGAGGCATCCGAGGGCGGGCCTCCGAGGTTCCTCGCGCCGCGACCGACGGCCAAGGTCGGAGCCGGGCTGGTGCGCCATCCCAATCGGGTGGCGGCGCGCGCGGCCGGTCTTACCGCCGACCTTGCGCGTGCGGCGACCGGCCGGTCGAAGCTGGAGCCCGCCAAGGGCGACCGGCGATTCTCCGATCAGGCATGGCAGGACAACTGGCTGCTGCACCGCCTGCTTCAGGGGTATCTCGCGGTCGGCGAGACCGTCGACGGATTGATCTCCGACGCCGACGTCGACTGGCGCTCGGAGCGACTGGCCAGGCTGGCGGCGGGGAACGTCCTCGACGCGCTGGCGCCGACGAACTTCGCGTGGTCAAATCCGACGGTTCTCAAAGAGACGGTCAACACCGGCGGCGCCAACCTGGTCCGAGGCGGCCGTCGGCTGCTGAACGATCTCTCCACGCCTCCGCGGCTGCCCGCAACGGTCGACACGAGCAAGTTCGAGGTCGGCGGCAACCTGGCCGCCTCCGCAGGATCGGTCGTGCTCCGCACCGACGTTTTCGAGCTCATCCACTACAAGCCGTCGACAGCCGAGGTGCGAGAGGTGCCGCTGCTGTTCATCCCGCCGACGATCAACAAGTACTACATCCTCGACATCTCGCCCGGGCGCAGCATGATCGAGCACTGCGTCGCCCAGGGGCAGCAGGTGTTTGCGATCTCCTGGCGCAATCCAGAGCAGGAGCAGGGTCACTTCGACCTCGACACCTATGCGGAAGCGGTCTTGGATGCGCGCAACGCCGTCGCCTCGATCGCCTCCGCCGACCAGGTCCACCTGGCGGCGGCGTGCTCGGGCGGGATCATCACAGCGGGCCTCCTCGGCGGGCTCGCAGCCGACGGCGAGCTCGACGGTGTGGCGAGCCTGACGCTGATGGTGTGCGCGCTTGACAACGAAAGCGAGGGCACGCTTTCAGCGCTCGGAAGTCGCGACGTCGCCGCCGCGGCGATCGCCGAGTCCGCTCGCAAGGGCTACCTCGACGGCCAAGCCCTGGCCGGCGTGTTCACGTGGCTACGCCCCAACGATCTCGTCTGGTCCTACGTCGTCAACAACTACCTGCTCGGCAAGGCGCCGCCCGCGTTCGACATTCTCTACTGGAACCAGGACACGGTCCGGCTCGCGGCGGGGCTGCACCGCGACTTCATCCACATCGGGCTCGAAAACCCGTTCCCGCGTGCCGGCGCGCTTGAGGTGCTCGGGCGGGGCGTGGACCTCGACCGGGTCGATCTCGACACGTACTTCATCGCTGGCCGCAACGACCACATCGTCCCGTGGGAGGGCGCGTACCACAGCGCCAGGCTGTTCGGTGGCCGCCGGCGATTCGTGCTCTCGAGCAGCGGGCACATTCAGGCGCTTGTCAATCCGCCCAGTCCCGATAGCCGTTCTAGCTTCCGCGCTGCCGACGAGCTGCCCGAGACCGACGACGAGTTCATCGCGCAGGCCCCGACGTTGCCGGGCAGTTGGTGGCCCGACTGGGACGCCTGGCTCGCCGAGCGTTCCGGAGCCATGAAGGCGGCGCCAAAGACGCTGGGCAACCGTACCTACCGGGCGCAGGCGAAGGCGCCGGGGACCTATGTCCTCGCCAACTGATCGCGCGTCGGGCGCGGGCGAGCTCCCGCCGCTGCCGGTCGATCCCTGGTGGGGAGACCACCTGCGCGAGACCCGATGGCAGCTGGAGCTGTACCGGCTGCTCGTCGATCCGGTCTTCCACGGGCGCGGGGTCCCGCGCGGCGACGGGCGGCCGGTGGTGCTGATGCCCGGCTTCGGTGGCGGTGATCAGACGCTGCTCGTGCTCGCTGCATGGTTGCGGCGCATCGGCTATCGGCCGACCACTTGCGGGTTTGTCGTCAACACCGGGTGCAGCGACCGCGCCGTGGAGCGGGTCGAGCGTCGCGTCGAGCAGTTGCACGCCGACCACGGCCGGCGAGTGGCGTTGATCGGTCACAGCCGCGGCGGCCACTACGCGCGTGCCCTCGGCCACCGTCGTCCCGAGCTCGTGTCGCACGCGGTCTCCGTCGGGGCTGGCCTGCGCAGGATGCTCGCGACCAGCCGGCCCACCCAGCTTGCCGCGGCCGGGGCCCGAGGCGTCGTCCTGGGGAGCGGGCGGGCTCGATCGCGGCGCTGTCTGACCGACGCCTGCGACTGCTTGTTCGCTCGCGACTTCGCGGGCGAGTTTCCGACCGACCGCGTCCGCCTGACAAGCATCTACTCCAAGGGCGACGGCGTCGTCCGCTGGCAGGCCGCGCTGGTGCCGTACGGCAACTGCGTCGAGGTCACGGGCAGCCACGTCGGCCTGATCTTCAACCGCAAGACCTACCGGGCGATCGCATCCGCGCTCGCCGACCCCGAGCTATCGCCCAACTGAGTGGAGGAACCCGATGCTGACCGCCCCTGCCCTGTCAGACCAACTTGGCCATTCGCTGGCCACCGACTACTTCTTCCTGCGCGAGCAGCTCACCGAGCAGCAGCTCGAGCTGCTTGTCCGGGTGCGCAACTTCGTCGACGACGACGTGCTCCCCGTGATCGGAGGCTATTGGGAGCGCGCCGAGATGCCGTGGCCGCTGATCCAGCGGATCGGGGAGCTGGGAATCGTCGGCGAGGACATCCAGGGCTACGGCTGTCCTGGGCTTGACCCGATCGCGTCCGGCCTGGTCAACATGGAGCTCAGCCGCGGCGACGGCAGCCTCGCCACCTTCCTCGGGGTCCAGGCCGGGCTCGCAATGAAGTCGATCGCGATGCTGGGCTCAGAGGAGCAGAAGCAGCGCTGGCTGCCGGAGATGGCGCGCCTTCAGAAGCTCGGTGCCTTCGCGCTGACCGAGCCCGATCACGGCTCCGATTCGGTGGCGCTGACGACGACCGCGACGCGGGATGGAGACTCGTACCTGCTCAACGGCGCCAAGCGATGGATCGGCAACGGGAGCCTGGCCGACGTCGTTGTGGTGTGGGCGCGTGGGGAGGACGGTCAGGTCCACGGGTTCCTCGTCGAGAAGGGGTCCGACGGCTACGAGGCTGAGGTGATCGAGGGCAAGGGGTCGCTGCGCGCGATCTGGCAGGCGCAGATCTCGCTCGAGGACGTGCGTGTGCCTGAGGAGAACCGCCTGCCCGGCGCCAACAGCTTCAAGGACACCGCGCGGGTGCTCGCCTCGACGCGCAGTGCGTGCGCGTGGGCCGCGCTCGGACACGCCGTTGCCGCGTATGACACGGCGCTCACCTACGCCAAGCGCCGTCAGCAGTTCGGCCGCCCGTTGTGCAGCTTCCAGATCATTCAGGAGCGGCTGGTGAACATGCTGGCGGACGTCACCGCGATGCAGCTTTACTGCCTGCAGATCGGCCGGCTCGCGGAGCGTGGCCAGCTGTCCGACACGATCGCCGGGCTCGCGAAGCTCAACAACACCCGCACCGCCCGCAAGGTCTGTGCCGAGGCACGCGACATGCTGGGCGGCAACGGCATCCTGCTGGAGAACCACGTGATCCGTCACATGGCCGACATCGAGGCGATCCACACCTACGAGGGAACCGAGACGATGCAGACGCTGATCGTCGGGCGCGACATCACGGGGGTCAGCGCGTTCGCTTAGTCGCGGTAGTACTCGATCGCGCCGGTCCGCTCGAGGTCCTCGAGCAGGATCGCCTCGACGTCGAGGATGAGCTCGATCTCGTTGGAGACGACGACCCCGCCGCCCGGGATCTCGTCCTGCCAGGACACGCCGAAGTCATGGCGATTGATCCTGGTCTTGGCCTCGAAGCCGATCCGGCGCAGCTCGCCCTTGTTCTCGCCGTCGGCCCAGAACGGGGTCCTCCACTCTCCGAGCGATTCGATGTCGAGCCGGACGGATCGGGTGGTGCCGCGGATCGTCAGGTCGACCTGGCCCTCGAACGTGGTCGCGCCGGTGCGGTCGGTGAAGCTGCCCTTGAACGTGATCTTCGGGTGGTTGTCGACGTCGAAGAAGTCCGCGCTGCGCAGGTGTGCGTCGCGATCGGGCTCTCCGGTCCAGATTCCGGTTGCGTCGATCTCTCCCTCGAACGTCGCGCCAACGCAGTTGTCCCAGTCGAGCTCGATCCGGCCGTGGATGTCCTTGAACAGGCCGCGCACCCAGGTGACCATCATGTGGCGGGCGCGGAACTCCGCCTCGGTGTGTCCCGGCTCGAAGATCCAGGTGGCCATCAGCTTGCCATCGCCGCTCGCAAGGTGACTAGATCGTACCCCCCGCGGTGTACCGCCCCGTCGATGAACAAGGTCGGTGTGCCCCTGACCTCGCCAGTCTCCATGCCGCTGCGGAAGTCGCGGACCACGCGCTCGAGTACCGCCTCGGCGCTGCGATCGGCATCGAAGCGCTCGACGTCGAGCCCGAGGTCGGCTGCGTAGCGCCGCAGGTCCTCGTCCTCCAGTGCGTGCTGGTGGTGGTACAGGTGGTCGTGCATCTCCCAGAAGCGGTCTTGCAATGCGGCGGCCTCAGCGGCGGCGGCGGCCGCCGCCGCGTGCGGATGTATCTCCGTCAGCGGAAAGTGGCGAAAGGCGAAGCGCATGCCGTCTCCCAGTTCCCGCTCGAGACGCTGAATCTCGCGATAGGCCTGTCGCGAGAACGGGCACTCGTAGTCGCCGTATTCGACGAGGAGGCGGCCCGTCGCTCCGCCGCGGACGTGGTCGACCTGCGGGTCCAGTGGCTCCATCACATCGGTCACGGTGATGCCTCCTGCGTATGCCGAGTATGCGCCAATCGGGCGACGAGCGCCACCCAGCACGCCGCCGCCAGCCAGCCGGCGATGACGTCGGTTGCCCAATGCACGCCGAGATAGGCGCGCGACCAGCCGACACCCGCGGCGATGACCGCCGCGAGCACGAGCGCCGGGCGCCGGACAACCGGAAGGAGTGCCGCGGCCACGACTGCCAGCGCCGCGAACGTCGACAGCGACTGAGTGGCGTGTCCGGACGGGAACGCCGTGCTCGATGCGCTGGTGAGCCAGAGGTGCATCGGCGGTCGCGGGCGGCCGACGAAATGCTTGGCGAGCGAGTAGAGCTCGATCGCGCCGGCCCACACGAGGACCAGCAGCACGGCGGGTCTGCGGGCACCACGGGCGATCAGCACGATCGCCACGACCGCGACGAGCGGCAGCAGCACCTTCTGGCTGCCGACGGTCGATAGCGCCCGCGCCACCGTGGTCAGCCACGCAGCCCGATGGTCCACGAGCCAGGACGTGATCGAGCGGTCAAACCCCGTCGAGCCGTCGGGCCGCTCCGCCAGGCCCAGCAGCTCGCCCGCTCCGACCGTGGCTCCGAGCACGGCCACGAACGACAGCGCCACCGCGGCCGCGAATATCGCCGGACTGGTGACCCGTCGCGCCAGCAATCCCACACGCGGAACGCTATCCGCATGAAGCCGCAGCGGAGGGACGGGGATCCCACGATGGCACCGCGACACCGCGGTGCGAGCATCGACCGCATGACAGCAACGACCTCAGATCCGCTGGACGACGTCGTCGCCGCTACCCCGGAGAAGCAGCGCGAACAGGCGCTGCTGCGCCTCAAGAAGCGTCGTGAGTTCAAGACGCATCTGGTCGCCTACGTGGTCATCAACCTCGTCGTCTGGGGCATCTGGCTCGTGATCGCCCTTACGACGTCCGGCAGTTGGTGGCCGTGGCCGGTGTTCCTGACGCTCGCCTGGGGCATCGGTCTCGTGATGAACGCCTGGGACGTGTATTTCCGCCGCCCGATCACCGAAGCGGATGTCCGGCGCGAGATCGACCGGATGGCGGACGGCTCCTAAGCGGTCGCCCGCGTATGACTCCGTCGCGGGGCGGAGCGGGCCCTGCCTCCCGCCCCGCGACCCGTCCGGCTACCCCGTGTTGGTGGGCGCAGGGGTACTGGTCGAGGTGCCGGTTCCGCCGCCCTTGTCTCCAAGCAGATGGGCGGCTGCGACTACACACTGGCTGAAGGGCGTGCCCTTCATGCCGGCGACGTGCTTCTTGCTCATGCCCTTGCAGGCCTGACCGGGCGAGTTCGCCTTCCCGGACGCGGCCTTCTTCATCGCTGCGATGCACTGCGAGAACGGAGTGCCCTTCTGGCCGGCGACGTGCCTCTTGCTCTCCGTGCTGCAGAGCTTGCCGAACGCCTTTGCGTTGGCCTGCGAATGGCTCTGCGAGCCGTGCTTGCCGTTGTTCGGGTGAGCAGCGATTGCCAGCGCCGGCGCGAAGCCGAGCGCGAACGTCGCAATCACTGCACCGAGCTTGAGCTGGATCCTCATCTAGCCTCCTTTTGAGGCTTGAACGCGCGAGCGACGCGAAGGTAAGCGCCTACTTTGGGCGCTGTCCCCGCGGAGGGGATGTGCTCGCCTCGTCGCTCGTGGCGGTCGTCGTCGCCGCAGCGTTGGACTTCGCCTTGGCGGACTTGAGGTGACCGGTGCTGCTCGCGGACCTGCCGGCGGTCCCGGTCTGGCCGGGCGGGGCGTGCACAGGCTTGGCCTTGTTCGCCGTGGCGGATCCTGTTCCGGCGACTTTGGTGTGGGCCGGAGGTTGGCTGCTTTTCCCGTGCGACAGTCCGCTTTTTCCGTGCGGCAGTCCGCTCTTCCCGTGCGCCGAAGGCGCGGGCGATGCAACGGACCTAGGCGGGGCGGTGCCGTGGGGAGCCGCGGAGCCCGACCGGGCGGAGGCGCCGCCGTGGACGCCGTGTTTGGCCGACGCCGGGGCATGATGTTGGTGCGACCGCGGGACTGCCTTCGTCCGCAGTCTCGCGACCGGTCGCGAAAGCACGCCCGGCGCCGTCAAAGTGGCCCCCTGGCTGCGGACGGCTGCGCCCACCGTCCCGGTTGGGCGGACAGGGCTCGCGTGAGCGCTCGGCGCGCTCGGCCGGTCGATGAAAGTGAGCATTTTGGGGAGCGCGCCGAGCCCGGCGGCGGCGGTGACGACAACGGTGGCGCCCACCGCGGTCTTGGACGCAATCGCCGCCGTGCCGAGCTTCCCGGCCGCCCCGGCGCCACCAGCGCTTCCGCCGCCCGCGTAGCCCGAAGTGGAGCTTCCGAGGCGCGCGAGCAGCGCGGCTGAAGCGGCCGCGGGAAGCAGCGGTGCAATCGCTCGCAGGTCCGAGCGTCGCTCGGAGATCGCGCCGGCAAACGAAGCGCAGCTCGAGCACTCCCGCAGGTGGGAACGCACACGCCTGCTGCGGAGCACCCGCCCGTCGCGCTCGGAGATCTTGCGCCGCACCTCGTCACAGTCCAAGGCGCGTCCCTCCGCAAACTCCGTCAAGGCCGTACGTGCGTCGAAGATCGCCTGCTTGGCGGCCGTAACCGAGGTTGCCAGCGCAACCGAGATCTCGGCGTGCGAGAGGCCGCTGAGCTCGCGCATCAGCAGCGCCGCGCGCTGGCGTTCGGGAAGCTGTGCGAGATCGGCCAGCAGCAGCGCCATCCGCGCGCGGTCGTCCGCTTCGTCGGAGGCGGACGCGGCAGGCGGCAGCACCGAATCGGAGATCTCGTGTCCGGCGTCGCGGCGACGCCTGATCACCGTGACCGACTCGTTGTGGGCGATGCGGAACAGCCAGGGCCGAAACGGCGCGTTTCGCTTGCCCTCCTGAAGCGCCGCGAGCGCCGAGGCGAACGTCGATTGCAGCGCATCCTGGGCGTCCTGATCGTTGCGCAGCATCGAGCGGCAGTAGCGGTACAGCGGCTGGTGGTAGCGCTCGTACAGCACCGCGAATGCGCGGTCGCGACCCGCGGCAACCAATTGCGCGAGGCGCTCGTCGGCCAGCCGTCCGAGCCCGAACGGCAGCCGCCGCGACGACGTCGCCGGCTGAGCGGATCCGATCACCCATTCGCTATCTGAAACGTGGAAGACCATGAAGAGTCTGTCGCTATCGCTGACTACCCGAATGATGCCTGCTTCAGCGCGACGACGCGGGCAATAGCGCGCGCAGGTCGTCGATCGTGTCGGCCTCGGCTGCGTCCTTGTCTGGCCGGTAGCGCTTGACCCGGGCAAACCGAAGTGCCACGCCTCCTTGGTAGCGCGTGGACGACTGGACGCCGTCCAGCGCGATCTCGACGACCTACTCGGGATTCACGAGCACCGCGATCCCCCGTCTACCGGTTTCGAGC
>DASSGR010000090.1:0-14792 GCA_035693425.1 Solirubrobacteraceae bacterium | reverse complement strand
GTAGCGACCGACTCGGCTTCGATCCCGCGCGCCAGGCAGACAGCCGCCGCGGCCATCGCGTTCTGCACGTTGTGGGCGCCGGGGAGCGCGATCTCGTCGACGCGGATCAGCGGCTGCTCATCCCACCACAGGTATCCCGAGCGCTCTGACAGCTCGGCGTCCTCGCGCGCACCGAACAGCACGAGCCGCGCGCACCCGCCGATGTCCTCGATGCCAAGGTCGACCGGGGCGACGGCCACGTCGTCGTTGCCCTGGTTGGCGAACACCTTCAGCTTGGCGGCGACGTAGTCGTCGAAACTGGGATGGCGGTCGAGATGGTCCGGTGAGACGTTCAGCAGGACCGCTGCCTCGGGGGCGAAGTAGTCGGTGTCCTCGAGCTGAAACGACGACGCCTCGCACACGATCGTCGCGTCCGGCGCCACGTCGCCGACCAGTGACGTCAGCGCCGTGCCAACGTTGCCCGCGACGGCCACCGGCAGCGCCGCTTCACGATGGATGTGGCCGACCCACTCCGTGGTCGTCGTCTTGCCGTTGGTGCCCGTCACGGCGATGAACTCGTTTGCGATGAGCCTCCACGCAAGCTCCATCTCTCCGACCACGGGTAGGCCATGCGCTCTTGCAGCGACCACTGCGGGAGCGCTCTGGGGTACGCCGGGACTCTTGATGAGCGTCCTGGCGCGGGCGGCAAGGACGTCGCCTGACGCATCCAGGTGAACTTCGACGCCGGCGTCGGAAAGCCTTCCCGCGGCCTGCGCCAGGCTCGGCTTGTCCGCGGACCCCGAGTCGACGCCGATCACCTCCGCCCCACGGTCGCGCAGCGCCAGCGCCGCTGCCACTCCAGAGCGGGCCAAGCCGATGACCAGGTACGGGCCCGGCGGCAGCGGCGGCCGGGGGTGCGAGCCAGCGGCACTACCCACGGATCGAGAGCTGGTACAGCGTGAAGCCGATCGCGGCAAACGCCGCGGCGACGATCCAGAAGCGCAGGATGATCTTCGTCTCAGACCAGGCCTGCAGCTCGAAGTGATGGTGGATCGGGGCCATCAGGAACACCCGCTTGCGGAACGTCTGAAACGAGAAGACCTGGATGACGACCGACAGCGCCTCGATCACGAAGATCCCGCCGAGCAGGATCAGCAGCACGCCGGTGTTGGTCATGATCGCCAGGCCCGCGATCGCGCCGCCTAACCCCAGGGAGCCGGTGTCGCCCATGAAGATGCTCGCGGGGAAGCTGTTGAACCACAGAAAGCCGATGCAGGCGCCTACCAGGCAGGCCGCGAGGAAGGTGAGGTCGGTGTCGCCACTCGTGATGAACGTGATCCCCACGTACGCGAGCAGCACGATCGCCGCGCACCCGGCGGCGAGGCCGTCCAATCCGTCGGTCAGGTTAACGGCGCTGGTCGTGCCGGCGACGACGAGGTAGATGAACAGGACGTACAACGGACCGAAGTCGATGCTCACGTCGGCCGGGCGCAGCCGGACGGAGGTATTGATACCTGCCTTCTGGGTCGCGACCCACCACAGGCCGATCGAGATCGCGATCGTGACCCCGAGCTTGGTGCGGGCCCGCAGGCCGAGCGAGCGGCGGCGCACGATCTTCGTGTAATCGTCGGCGAACCCGAGCAGCGCGCACGCCACGGCGGCGCCGAACACGCCCATCGCCTGCCAGCTGCGCGCGGACAGGATCACGAACGGCACCGCGACCGCGGCGAAGATGATGATCCCGCCCATCGTCGGCGTACCGGCCTTGACCTGGTGGCCCTGCGGCCCCTCCTCGCGGATGTTCTGGCCGAACGACCTGACGCGCAGGAACTCGATGAACTTCGGTGCGAGGAACAAGGTGATCAGCAGCGACGCGGTCGCGGCGATCAGGACGCGTCCCGAGATCGACCCGGTCGTCGACGCGGCGACGTGAAGCGCGGGGCCGCCGGTGCTCACGCGACGCCTGCCTGGAGTGCACGGCACACCACTTCGAGCCCGACGCCGCGCGACGCCTTCACGAGCACCGCGTCGCCGGGCCCCAACAGCTCGGGGAGCAGCGAAGCGGCCTCCTCGGCGTCGGCGACCGGATACGCCTCGCCGTCGAAACGGTCGGTCATCGCGGCCGCGAGCGGGCCAACGGTGATCAGCACGTCGACGTCGGCCTCGTCGGCCGCCGCGCCTATCTCCTCATGGAACCTGCGCTCGTCGGGTCCGAGCTCGAGCATGTCGCCCAGCACGGCGACGCGACGGGGATGCCTGTCGCGTGGAGCGGATAGGGCGAGGTCCTCGAGGGCGGCGCGCATCGACATCGGGTTGGCGTTGTAGCAATCGTCGATCAAGAGCACCCCGTCGGGCAGCTCCGCGCGCTGCCCCCGCCCGGGCGAGAGCTCGAGCTCGATGCGGCCGCTCGCGACCACCCCGAGCGCGCGGGCGGCCGCAACCGCCGCCAGTAGGTTGCGGCGCAGATGTGCCTGCGTGAACGGCACCTCGAGCTCGAGGCGCTCGTCGCCAAGCAGGATCTCGACGCGGTCGCCGTCGGCGGCGAGCAGCCTGACGTCGCCGTCATCGCCGAACGTCACGACCTCGAGGTCGTCGCGCATGTGCGGCTCGAGCAACGCCTCGCCGGCGGGTATCACCGCCGTCGCACCGGTCGCCAGTCCCGCGATCAGCTCCGCCTTTGCCGCCGCGATCGCCTCGATCGTGCCGAGCAGCTCGAGGTGCACCGGGCCGATGCTGACAATCACGCCGACGTCCGGCTCGGCGACCCACACCAACTCCGCGATCTGCCCGGCGCCGCGCATAGCCATCTCGAGCACCAGCACCTCCGTCCCCGCAGGCGCACCGAGGATCTCCAGGGGCAGCCCGATCTCGGTGTTGAAGTTGCCGCGCGACGCGATCGTGCGCCGATGAGGAGCGAGCACCGCGTATAGCAGGTCCTTGGTGGACGTCTTCCCGGTCGAGCCTGTAACCCCGATCACGCCCGCGCCGAGCTCGCGCCGCCACGCCCTGGCGAGCCGATGCAATGCGCGCAACGGATCCTCGGCCGCCAGCACGACGCCGCTCTGCCCGAGGCTCGCGTCGGCGTGCCGGGGTGTCGTCAGCACCCCCCAGGCGCCGCTCGCCAGCGCCTGCGCGGCGAATTGGCCGCCATCCTCGCTGGCGCCGGGGAGTCCGACGAACAGGTCGCCCGGGCCCGTCTCGCGCGAGTCGATCACGACGCGCTCCGGGCCGGCTGTGGCTTGGGCCGCAGCGACCAGCGTCGCTCCGGCCGACGCAGCTATCTGCTGCGCGCTCCAGGCTCTCATTGCGTGAGCGCGGCCGAGCGCAACGCCTCGCGCGCCACGGTCACGTCGTCGAACGGGATCTTGTGGCCATCAGCGAACTCCTGCCCCTGCTCGTGCCCCTTGCCGGCAATCACAACGACGTCGCCGGCCGCGGCTCCGGCGATCGCCTCGGCGATGGCGCTGCGACGGTCGACCTGGGCGTGTACGCCGTTGCCGGCTCCCTCGAGGATCTCGGCGACGATCGCGTCTGGGTCCTCTGACCTGGGGTTGTCCGAAGTCACGATCACCCGGTCAGCCAAGCGCGTGGCGATCTCTCCCATCAGTGGGCGCTTGCCTCGGTCGCGGTCTCCCCCGCATCCAAACACGACGTGCACGCGGCCATCGGTCAGCGTGCGCGCCGCCGAAAGCACGTTCTCCAGCGAGTCGGGCGTGTGCGCGTAATCGACGAGCACCGCAAACCCCTGGCCCTCGTCGACAGGCTCGAACCTCCCTGGCACCTGTCCGGCGTGCTCGATCGCGCCGACGATGGTCTCGAGCCCGACGGTGAGGCGGTGCGCGGTGGCGAGCGCGCCGAGCACGTTGTAGACGTTGAACCTGCCCCGCAGCGGCGAGCCGACGTCCACGCGGTCATCCCCGACAAGCACCGTGAAACGCGACCCACTCAGGCCGGTCTCCACGTCGACGGCGCGGTATGTGGCGTCGCGATCGAGCGCGAACGTGACGGGATCCTCGACGGTACCGGCAAGCCGCGCGCCGTAAGGATCGTCGACATTGATCACCGCTACCCCAGGGCCTGTCTGAAACAGCCGCTGCTTGGCCTTGAAGTAGTCCTCCATCGTCTCGTGGAAGTCGAGATGGTCCTGGGTCAGGTTGGTGAAGATCGCGGCGGCGAAGTGCACCGCGTCGGCGCGGTGAAGCTCGAGCGCGTGAGACGAGACCTCGATCGAGCAGGCGCGATCCCCGGCGTCCAGCATCTCGCGAAACGTGCGCTGCAGGTCGATGGCCTCGGGAGTGGTTCGCTGTACCCCGCGGTCCCGGCCCCCGATCACGCTCTTGACGGTGCCGAGCAGGCCGGTCCGACGTCCGGCCGCCTCGAGCAGCTCGCGGATCAGGAATGCGGTGGTGGTCTTGCCGTTGGTGCCGGTCACGCCGGTCACCTGCAACGTCGCGGTGGGATCGCCGTAGAACGCCGCAGCCGCGGGCGCCATCGCCTCGCGGACCGACGCGACCCGGATCTCGGGGACTCCGAGACCCAGCCCGCGCTCGACGACCAGCGCAACCGCTCCGCGCCCGATCGCGTCGGGAGCGTAGTCGTGGCCGTCGCGCGTGAAGCCCGGGACACAGAAGAACAGGGCGCCCGGTTCAACGGCCCGGTTGTCGTAGGCGAGGTTGGTGACCTCGATGTCCCGCGCCGCGGCCGGGGCACCGGCAATCACCTGGTGCAGCCGCATCGCGCGTCGAGTCTAGCCTGGGACCCGGCGGCGCCGAATGCCGTCGGGGTCAGCTGATGCGCACGACCGCGGGTCGCTCGGCCGCTTCGAGATCGCTGGCCATCGGGCCGTCGGCTCGGGCGGCCTCCAGCGCGTCGGCGAGCTCGAGCCATCCGTGGAACCGCCGCTCGACACCCGGCGCGACCGAGAGCCAGCCGCGGATCGGCACGCCGTCGCGCTCCACGTCCAGGATCACTCGCACATGCCCTCTCCTCACGGGGCCGACTATCGCGCATCGATCGCGTTTCCGCCCCAGGCATGCCCCCTAGCTTTCTGTCCCTATATCGGGAATTGGAGAGCGTTTTAGTGGGTATCACCAAATAAACGGAGTCGTTCAGGTTGGGCGGTAGTTCAGGACTTGGCGGGACGCATTCAGTTACGAAGACGCGGGCGGGGTAGCGGTCGACAGGGCCTGCTCATCGAACGCGACCTGGAGCTGTCGGTGCTGGAGCAGCGGCTGACGGCCGCCTGTGAGGGCGCGGGATCGGTGGTCGTGATCGAGGCTCCCGCGGGCAAGGGCAAGTCGCGGCTGCTGACGATCGCGGGCGACATGGCCCGCGAGGTGGGCATGCGGGTGCTCGGCGCGCACGGCTCAGAGCTCGAGCGCGACTTTCCGTTCGGTGTGGCGGTCCAGCTGTTCGAGCCGCGGTGGATCGCCGCCGGTCCCGACGAACGCGCGGGTTTGACCCAGGGACCGGCACGGTGGGCGGCCGAGCTCTTGTCGGGGATCACGGCCGATCCAGCCGAGCTGCCCGACGACCAGGGCTACTCGGTGATCCACGGCCTGTTCTGGCTCGCGTGCAACCTGATCGCGCCGGCCGACCGCGAGGCGCAGGCGGCGCCGCTGGCGGTGCTGGTCGACGACCTCCAGTGGGCCGATCGACCTTCGCTCCGCTTCCTGGCGTACCTTGCGGATCGCATCGCCGACCTTCCGCTGCTGCTCGTCGCCACCTTCCGCGAGGGCGAGGAACCGGCCGACCAGCGGGCGCTGATGGCCCTGCGAGACACCGCCGACGACTCACTTCTGCGACTGGATTCGCTCAGCGACGAGGGCGTGGCAGCGATCGTCCGGTCGCAGCTCCCCGATGCCGATCCGTCGTTCTGTGAGGCGTGCGCGCGCGTCACCGGCGGCAACCCGTTCCTGCTCGTCGAGCTGATCGATCAGGTGCGCGCCGACGGCTCGAGACCGAACGCGATCACGGCCAAGCGCCTTGCGGAGATGGCGCCCGAATCCGTCCTCAACGCCGTCGTCGCCCGCCTCGGCGCGATGCCCGAATCGTCTCGCGCAGTTGCGTGCGCCGTGGCCGTGCTCGGGGACGGCGCCCCCGTCGCGCAGGTCGCCACGTTCACGGGGCTCGACCTCGAGGCCGCCTCGCGCGCGGCCGACCTGCTTTCGGCGGTGCACTTGTTTCACCCGGGCGCCCCGTTGTCGTTTGTCCATCCGCTGACCGCGTCGGCCGTGAGGACCTCGATGTCGCCGCTGCACCGCGGCGAGGGCCATCGTCGCGCCGCGGCGATCCTCCGCGACCAAGGCGCGTCAGACGAAGCGGTTGCGGCACATCTGCTCGTCGCGCCGCCGGCTTCGGACACCTCGGCGGTCGAGGTGCTCCGGTCCGCGGCGCGCAAGGCGATCGCCAGCGGCGACGCCGAGAGCGCCGTGCGGATGTTGCGGCGCGCGCTTGCCGAGCAGCCCGCGGCCGAGGTCTATCCGGGCGTCCTCGGCGAGCTCGGCGAGGCGGAGCTTCTTGCCGGACTGCCGCAGGCCGGGGAGCGCATCGAGGCAGCGATCGGAGCGACCGACGACCCCGCGCGCCGCGGACAGCTCTCACTGGCGCGCGCCAGGGCGCTGTACTCCGACGGTCGCTACCGCGACGCCGCCGAGACGCTCGCCGTGTCGATGAAGGAGACCAACGGCGACGATCCGGCGCTGGCAGACGAGCTGGAGGCCGCCTACACGGCAGCAGCGTCGCTGGTCCCGGAGCTGGCCGAGGACGCTCTGCGCCGCGGCGAGCGCCTGCTCCTGCGTGCCGCGGAAACCCCGACCGGCGCACAGCGCGCCGCGCTCGCTCACGTGGCGATGCAGGCCGCCCTGCGAGGGCAGGATCGGGCCTCGGTCACGAGCCTTGCCGAGCTCGCCTGGGGCGGGGGTGCGCTACTTGACGACGATTCTGTCGATGGCCTCAGCTGGCCGCTGTTGACGGGTGCGCTGCTGTTCGTCGACGCGCTCGAGCGCGACCTGGAGATCTGCGACGAGGCGCTGGCCGCGGCGCGGCGGTTGAACTCGCCGGCGGCATTCGCGAGCGCGAGCTACTGCCGGGCGTGGCCGCTGTACGAGCAGGGCCGGATCCTCGATGCCGCCGCGGACGCACAGGCTGCGCTGGACGCGCGCCCGGCGGGCTGCCGCACCTACGTCCGTACCGCGTACGGCGCGCTCGCCTGCTGTCACATCCAACGCGCCGAGCTCGCGCACGCCGAGACTGCGCTCACGTTCATCGGGCACCCACAGGTCGAGAGCTCGATCCATCTCCTGTTCCTGCTCGACGTCCGTGCACAGCTGCGGCTCGCGCAACTGCGGCCCGACGCGGCGCTCCAGGACGCGCTGGATGCCGGCAGACGGTTGCAGGACGACTACGGGATCTCGAGCCCCGGCGGCATCGCCTGGCGCTCGACCGCGGCGCTTGCGAATCTGGCTCTCGGAGAACGGGCGCGGGCCCACGAGCTTGCTTGCGAGGAGCTCGAGCTCGCGCGCGCGGCGGGCATCACCCGAGTGGTGGTCCGCGATCTGCGCGTGTTGGGCCTGGCCGAGCGCGGCGAGCGCGGGCTCGAACTGCTCTCCGAGGCCGTCACGCTGGCCAACTCGAGCTCACCGCGCCTGGAGCAGATACACGCTCTGATTGACCTAGGCTCGGCGCTACGACGGGCCAACCGCCGCGCGGATGCGCGTGCACCTCTCCGGAAGGCGCTGGACATGAGTTACCGGGGCGGCGCGGCGGCCGCGGCCGTGCGGGCGCAGGCCGAACTGTCTGCGACCGGCGCTCGCCCCCGTCGCGCGCTGCTGACCGGCGCCGAGTCACTGACCCCGCGCGAGCTGCGCGTCGGGGAGCTCGCGGCCAAGGGCCTCACCACAAGAGCGATCGCCGAGCTGCTGTTCGTGACCCCCAAGACCGTCGAGTATCACCTGCGCCACGTCTACCAGAAGCTCGATATCACCTCCCGATCGCAGATCGCGGACGCGCTCGGGCTCGACGACTCCTAGGCGGCCTGGCCGAAGCCGCGGCCCGCGCGCGTCAGATCCCGTCGCTCGATCACGCGGTCCACGAGTCCATAGGCCAGGGCCTCCGCACCGGTGAAATAGCGGTCTCGCTCCATGTCCGCGTGGACGCGCTCGATCGACTGGTTGGTGTGCTTTGCGTACAGCTCGTCGACGCGGCCGCGCAGCGCCAGGACCTCGCGGGCGTGGATCTCGATGTCGCTGGAAGGACCCTCAAATCCCCCCGACGGCTGGTGGATCAGGATCCGGCTGTTCGGCAGCGTCATCCGCTTGCCCGGCGCGCCGCCGGCCAGCAGCAGCGACCCCATCGACATCGCGATCCCGTAGCAGATCGTCTGCACGTCGGGTCGGATGAACTGCATCGTGTCGTAGATCGCCAGACCGGCGTACACCGATCCGCCTGGGGAGTTGATGTATAGGTGGATGTCCTTGTCGGGATCGTCGGACTCGAGGTGGACGAGCTGCGCGACGATCAGGTTGGCGATCTCCTCGTCGACCTGGCCGCCGAGGAACACGACGCGGTCGTTGAGCAGCCGCGAGTAGATGTCGAATGAGCGCTCGCCGCGAGCTGTCTGCTCGACGACCATCGGAACGAGTGTCATGGGGTCCTCCTCGTCGGGTGGTATTGTGCAACCAGTTGGTTGCGAAGCAAGATAGCAAACGTGCAACTGTTTGGTTGCGCGTTTCTGAAATCAGGAGGAACCGATGTCCGACCGCATAGAGCGCGAGCTGACCCTCCCGGCCACCCCCGACGAGGTCTGGGAAGCCGTGACGGAAGACGGCTGGCTCGCCGACGAGGTCGAGCTGACCCTCGAGCCCGGTGGCGAGGCCCGCTTCAGCTCTGGCGATTCGGTTAAGACCGGCTGGGTCGAGGATGTCCACGCGCCCGAGCGGCTGGCGTTCTGGTGGGCCGCCGACGGCGAGTCCGCCACCCGCGTGGAGCTGACCCTCGAGCCCCACGGCGACGACGCCACGACGCTCAAGGTCGTCGAGACCAGGCCGCTCGACGTGCTCGACCTGGTGGGGATGCCGCTGTATGGCATCAGCGGGCCCTCATACGGCCCGGTGCTCGTGGCAGCCTGAGCCGTGACCGCGGAGCCAGATCGCGCAAGCGCCGTGTTCGGCGCGCTGTCGGACCCGAGGCGCCGAGCGCTGCTCGCCGAGATCGCAGAGCATCCGCAGGCCACCGCCACGGAGTTGGCGGCCGACCTGCCGATCTCCCGGCAGGCTGTGCTCAAGCACCTCAACGCGCTCGCCGACGCGGGCCTGCTCGACCGCAAGCGATCGGGGCGCGAGGTGCGCTACCGGGTGACCCCGGAGCCTTTGTCAGACGCGGTTTCGTGGATGGCGGCGGTCGGCGCGCAGTGGGACGACCGGCTGGCGGCGCTCACCCAGCAGCTCCAGGCGCCGCGCGCCTGAGCTCCTCAGCGGGGCGAGATCCCGAAGTAGGGCACCGCCCATCCGACGATCTTCTGGAACGCCGGTGCTGCGACGGCGCCACCGTAGATCGCGCCCTGAGGCTCGTCGACGATCACCGCGACCAGCAGCTTCGGACGGTCGGTGGGCACGAAGCCGATGAACGACGAGACGTACTCGGTGCTCGAGTACGTGTTGCCGACGACCACGTTCGCGGTTCCGGTCTTGCCAGCCATGTCGTAACCCTTGATCGCGGCGATCGGCGCGGTTCCGCCGTCTGCCAGAACGCCGCGAAGCATGTCGCGAAGCTCCGAGGCCGACGCCGCGGAGACGATCCGGTGCCCCGTGGGGATATCCGTCGGCTTGCCGCCGATCGACTTGACGATGTGCGCGGGGCGCAGGATCCCGCCGTTGGCGATCGCCGCGTACGCGGTCGCCATCTGGATCGGAGTCACCGACTCTCCCTGCCCGATCGGCAGGTTGCCCATCGAGGATCCCGAGTACTGCCACCAGCGGCGGACGATGCCCTCGTTCTCACCGGGCAGGTCGATGCCGGTCTGCGCACCGAATCCGAACCGATGCACCCAGTAGTCAAAGCGCTTGGCTCCGAGCTTCATCCCGATCTCGTCGGCGCCGATGTTGCTCGACCGCTGCAGGATCTGCGCGACCGAGAGCGTCTCGTAGCCGTGGCTTTCGGCGTCGTGGATCTGGCGGTCGGCGACCTGCAGGACGGGCGGGACGGGGAACGTCGTGTTGGGGTTGACCAGGCCGTCCTGGAGCGCCCCGGCGACGGTGACGGCCTTGAACGTCGAGCCCGGCTCGTAGTTGAACCCGACCGCGCGGTCCTCGGTCGCGTATGACGGAGAGCCGCTCGGGTCGTTGGCGTTGATCCGCGGCCAGTTCGCGAGCGCCAGGATCGAGCCGTCGTTGGGGTTCATGACGATCGCGGTCGCGCCCTTGGGCGAGAACGTCTTGCCCACGCCGGCCAGGACCTGCTCGACCTGGTCCTGAAGCGCGGCGTCGATTGTCAGCTCCATCGTCTTGCCGGGCACCGTCGGCTTGATGTCGTCGATCGAGATCGGCTGACCGATCGCGTCGTTGACGATCCGGCGCTCGCCGGCTGAACCGTGCAGCACGTTGTCGTAGCGGTACTCGAGCCCGCTGTTGCCATGCCCGTCCCAGCCCACCGTCCCGAGCACCTGCGACGCCGCCCATGACCTCGGGTACACGCGCTTGGTCGAGGGGATCAGCGTGATTCCGGCGATGTTCAGCTTGGAGATCGCCGACGCCCTGGCGGCGGGTAGCAGATGCGCGAGGTACACGAACCCGGTGTGGGGCTTGGTCACCAACTGGATGACGGTCATCTGGGACTTTCCGAGCAGCGGCGCGAGCTGCTCGGAGGCCTTGACCGGGTCCTTGATCAGATACGGGTCGGCGACGATGTCGTCGGCGGCCTCGCTGATCGCCAGCTCCACCCCGTCGCGGTCGGTGATCGTGCCGCGAGGCGCCGGAAGCACGAGGTTCGACACCTGCTGGGTGGCCGCGACCCGCTGCAACGTCCCGGCCCGTACGGAGCCGAGCCAGGTCGCGCGCGCGAGCGCGACGCCGAGCAGGGTCAGGAACGCGAGGAAGAGGAGGCCGATTCGACGATCGATCCCCGCCAACGCTCCGCTCAGCCCCCGATGGTCGTCGAGGGCGGACCGACGCCGACGGCGCCGGTGGATGGTCCCGTGGACGACGCGGCGGTCTGTGACGGCGGGGCCGCCTGGCTCGAGCTCGTCGTGCTCGAGGACGAAGTCGGCGCAGGCGTGACGGGAGTCGGCGTCGCTGTGGTCGAACTGGCGGCGGACGACTGAGCCGTCGGGTCGGCCGCGACCGGCCCCGTTGTCGCGCCCGACGTGGACGCGGCGCTCGTTGATGTTGTGGTCGACGATGTCGGCGTAGAGCCGATTGTCGAGGTCGACCCGGTCGTCCCGGCAGGGGCGTTTGCCGCGGCCAGCGTGGTAGCGGTCACGATCTCGCCGTTGGTCGGCGTCAGCGAAAGGAACGAGGACGCGCTCGGCTCATGAATGCTCGCGAGCGCGCGGCCGGCGTTGCCGCCGGGGCTCGCGGCCAGGAACCCGACGGCCTGTGCCGGCGGCATCACCATCCCCATCGACGCCGCCAACTGCTCGATCCGCTGGTCGTCGCCGAGCGTCGCCACGCTCTGGCGCAACGCCGCGTTGCGGCTCGAAAGGACGGAGCTCTGTTCGAGCGAGCGCCCCATGCTCGCCCCCAGCTTGAGGACCTCAACCTGCATCGCGACGATCCCGGCGAGCATCAGTCCGAGCACGGGGATCCACCAGCGACCGCGGATCAGCCGGTCGAGCAGCCTGTGATCCGGGAGCGAGAGGATGAACGCCCCGATCCGCCGACCCACCGCGGCCGTTCGCGGGCGGTGGGCGGGCTTGCGGGGAAGCGCGATGCCAGGGACGGTCGCCGCGCGTGCGCCGGCAGCGGTAGCGGCGCGGCCGCCGACCGGGCCACTGACACGCCGAGGCGCGACCGGGCGCGCGCCCTGACGCGCACGACGATGCTGGGTGGATGCCTTACGCGCGGCGGGTGTGGTCGCTGCCGGGGTCATGTTCAGCCCTCCTCGAGCTTGCGCGCGGCCCGCAGGTGAGCCGACTTCGATCGGGGGTTCTCGGCCACCTCACCCGGGCTCGGTGCGACGGCACGCCGGGTCAGCAGCTCGGCCTCGGGCTCGTGCCCGCAGACGCAGATCGGAATCTCGGGCGGGCAGATGCAGCCGCGCGCGCGATCCGCGAGGAACCGCTTCACCCTGCGGTCCTCGAGCGAGTGGAAGGAGATCGCGGCGAAGCGGCCGTCGGGGCGCAGCAGGTCCCAGGCAATCGGCAGCGCCGCGTCGAGCTGCGCAAGCTCGTCGTTGACGGCGATCCGAAGCGCCTGGAACGTGCGCCGCGCCGGGTGCCCACCGGCGAACTGGGCCGGCACGGGGATCGCCGACTTGATCACCTCGACGAGCTGGTGGGTCGAGCTGAGCTCCTGCCGGCGTCTTGCGCGGACGATCCCTCGGGCGATCTGGGAGGCGTAGCGTTCCTCGCCGTACTCCCGCAGCAGACGCGCCAGGCGGCGCTCGTCCCAGGTGTTGACGATGTCCTGCGCGGTCAGCTCGTCGTCGGGGTCCATGCGCATGTCCAGTGGCGCGTCGTACGCGTAGGAGAAACCGCGCACCCAGGTGTCGACCTGCATCGATGACATGCCGAGGTCCAGGTACACCAGGTCGGAGCGCTGCCCTTCCTGTCGGAGCTGCGACAGGCCGCTGACGAAATCGGCGCGGATGAACCGCGTGTGGCACGGCACCTCGGCCGAGATCTCGGCGAAGCGCTCTTCGGCGACCGGATCGCGGTCGATCCCGATCAGCGTCCCGGCCGGCCCGAGGCAGTCGGCGATCAGGCGGGCGTGCCCGCCTCCGCCGAACGTGCAATCCACGGCAACCTCCCCCGGCCGCGGCTCGGTCAGAGCGATCAGCTCGCCGGCCAGGACCGGGATGTGCGTCCTTGTCATGTCAAGCAGTGTCGCCAAGACTCGCTGCGATGTCGGGGATACGGTCGAGAATGTCTTCGTGGTAGGTCTCGTAGGCCTTCCGGTTCCAGACCTCGATGCACTCGCCCGAGCCGGTCACGACCACGTCCTTGTCGAGGCTTGCGTAGCGCATCAGTGGGGGCGGGATCATCAGGCGGTTGGCGGAATCGAGCTCTGCGTCAAAAGATGAGTTGAAGAAGAACCGCTTGAGCTCACGCGCCTTCGGCGAAGAAGGGTTCAGGCCACTCAGCGTCTGTTTCGTGAACGCCTCGTAGTCGTCCGGGGTCCAGATCGAGACCGTGCGCGGGGAGCCCTCGGTCACCTCGGCTGAGGCGGCGAGGACCACGCCGGCCGACAGCGCGGCTCGGAACTTGGCGGGCACTGTGAGCCGGTGCTTCGCGTCGAGCGCGTGTTCGAACGTGCCGCGGAAGATCAAGGGATCTCATTTGGATGACCGAATTCCGAACCCGGGTGGCCGGGTGGGAGGAGCCCTGCCACCCGGGTTCCACGATGCATGACCATGCGCGACCCACTCTACCCCACTTCCTCCCACTATGCAACCCAACTGTCATCGGCCGTCCCACACTGCTGCCCTGTTGGCCCCTTTGGTGGACGGAGGCCGATGCCGCCTGGGGATCGGCGGCATCGCGTGATCGTGGGCGGATCGCGGCCGGCTGCACGATTTCGTGCAGTTCGCTGAATTGGGCGAGCGCCTGCAAAATCGGCGTGATTCCGTCCGGCCGGTGTGCTCAGGTGCCCGCCTGATTCCGGCTTCCTTATCGAGTGCGTCTATACGACGTACTGGATGAGGAAGTCAGGCCACCGCGGGCAGTTCGAGCACGAGCCGCGCGCCCCGCTGCGACGGCGCGGCAGCGAGACGGCCACCATGGTCGCGCGCGATCGTCGCGGCGATCGCCAGCCCGCGACCGCGAGCGCCCCGTCCACCCCGGGGTCGTCGTGCCAGGTCCGCGACCGGCGCCGGTAACCCCGGGCCTGCGTCGACAACCTCGATGCGCACGCGGTGATGCTCGGGGGCGAGCGCACCACGAACGCTGATCTCCCCGCCCCCGTGCTCGATCGCGTTGGCGATCAGGTTGCCGGTGGCCTGGGCGAGCCGCAGCCGCTCGCCCCACACGCGTGCTGGAACGCCCGACCACTCGAGCGCCAGCGCCACTCCGCGCGCCGCCGCCGACGGGCGCCACGCCTCGACCGAGTCGGTTAGGAGCTCGGCCACGTCAACCTCTTGACGCACGCTCCCGTCTCGAGCACGCACCCCCACCGCCGCAAGGTCGTCGAGCGCGAGCGACGCGCGGCCGAGCTCGAGATCGAGCGCGCGCAGCTGTGCGGGTGAGAGCTCCCCGACGCGCACGCCGAGCTCGAGGCCGAGCCGGGCGGCGGCGAGCGGACCGCGCAGCTCATGGCAGGCCCGGGCCACAGCCTCCATGCGCAGCTCGCTCGAGCGCCTGACCATGAGCCCCGAGAACACCGCCAGGCTCGCGACCAGCCACCCGCCAACGACCCTCATTCGATCGCGCCGTCGACGAGCCGGTAGCCGACCCCCCAAACGTTGACGACGAACCGGTCACCGGAGGCGTTGAGCTTGCGTCGAAGGCGAAACGCGTGCGAGTCCAGCGTGCGGGTCTGTCCCATCGCTCGAAAGCCCCACACGCCGCGCAGCAGCTCCTCGCGCGTGAACACCCTGGTGGGCTCGGCGGCCAGGGCGCGCAGCAGCGCGAACTCCTTCTTGGACAGCTCCACCGGCTCGTC
>DASSGR010000089.1:0-4911 GCA_035693425.1 Solirubrobacteraceae bacterium | reverse complement strand
GGGGGGAGGACCGCCAGCGCGTTAACGAGCGCCGCCGGCGGCGCGTGAGTGCCGCCGAATGCGCCCGCCGACACGAGCCCTCCGAGCCGGTGCTCGCGCAGTGTGGTGCAAGGCTCGGCGTCGCCCGCGGCGAGGTCGCCAATCAGGTAGCTGGCGTACACACCCGGCCGGTCACGCATGCATGCAGTACGCGCAGCGGGCAGAGGATCGACACCAACCACCCGCTTGACCCCACTCCGGCGCAGGAGTTCGCCAACCAAGCCTGTGCCGGCCCCGACGTCAAGCACCGTGATTGAGCTTGCGTCCAACCCCTCCCGCGCAATCGCGCGCAGGAATCCCTCGGCTGCGACTTGCGGGGAGCGGCACTGCAGCTGCCCCTGTACGACGTGCTCGTAAAGCCCGGGCACGGCGTAGATCCGCGCGTAATCGTGGAGATGAACGATGTCGTGGTCGCTGAGGGCGAGATATTCGCCGTCGACACTCGGCGGGCCGATCAGCCGGACGTCTTTGAACGATGTCGCCATGCCCCTGAGGCTAGGCGAAGACGGCACACCAGGGAGTAGGCCAGGGCGTTCACGGGCGCGACGTGGAGGCGAGAGGGCCACGCTTGCCCCGTCACCACGCGCAGTGTTGAGAGGAGTCACGCACCGGTCGTTCGTACCGCCGACTTGATCGCGGGTTGTGGCAACGACCAGGAGGGAGAGAGCTGATGGCGAGCTTTGACTACGACGTGGTGATTATCGGCTCGGGGTTCGGTGGGAGTGTTGCGGCGCTTCGCGCTGCCGAGAAGGGTTATCGGGTCGGCGTCCTGGAGTCTGGTCCACGCTGGCCGGACGAGAAGATCCCGAAGAGCCAGTGGGACTTGGCGCACTTCGTCTGGTTCCCGGCCGCGGAGCTCTACGGGGTGCAGAGGATCGAGTACCTCGACGACGTGCTCGTCCTCTCGGGTGCCGGCGTTGGCGGCGGCTCGCATGTATACGCCAGCACGATGTACGTGCCGCCGAAGCAGTTCTTCGATGCCCCGGAGTGGGCCGGCATCACCGATTGGGCCGACGAGCTGGCGCCGTATTTTGACCAGGCCAGGCGGATGTCCGGTGTCGTGCGCTATCCGTACATGCCCACGGACGTTGACCGGGCGATCAAGCAGGTTGCGGACGACATCGGCCGCGGGGAGACTCACAACAAGGCGCCGCTGGCTGTGTATTTCGGCACGCCGGGGGTCGAGGCCGAGGATCCGTACTTCGGCGGGGTCGGGCCGCGGCGCACCGGCTGCATCTCGTGCGGCAACTGCAACAACGGCTGCGGCCGCAACGCCAAGAACAAGGTGACGACGAACTACCTGTACCTAGCTGAGAAGCTGGGCGCGCGGGTTCACGACATGCACGAGGTGTTCGATCTCGTGCCGTTGGACGGGGGCGGGTTCGAGGTGCACGCGCGTCACCCCGGCTGGGCGCAACGCGCAGGGCACCTCCACCACCACACGTACACCGCCGAGCAGGTGATCGTGGCCGCCCACGCGTATGGGTCGGCCAAGCTTTTGCACCACATGCAGCACAAGGGTCGCCTCACCGGGCTATCGAGCGAGCTTGGCAAGCGCGCGCGAACCAACTCCGAACAACTGCTCTACATCACGCGGCGGCACTCCGAATGGGAGCGCGATCGCGAGAGGATCCACATCATGCCGGGGTCGGTCACGATCACCTCGGGCACGTGGCCGGATCCGCAGACGAGCATCGAGCCGACCTATTGGGGGCTGGGAAGCAACGTCTTCGCGTTCCTGGGCACCTACCACCAGCATGGCGAGCAGAAGCATTCGTTTGAGTCCTGGCTCAAGGAGATCCTCAGGCACCCCAGCGAGGCGATCTTGCCCGCCGACCCGCGCCACTGGTCCGAGCGGTCCTTCGTTGCGCTCTGCTCGCAAACGACCGACACCTCGATCGAGCTCTACTGGCACGACGGGCTGCTGCACAGCAAGCCATCCGGAACGCCTCCGTCGGTGCACGTCCCGGCGATCGAGGACTTCGTCGACCGTGTGGCCAAGCAGCTGGGAGCCCACGAGGCGGCACTCGCAACCGAGGTCATCAACCGCAACGCCTCCGCCCATTTTGTCGGCGGGATTCCGATCGGCGACAGCAGCCAGACCGGCGCTGTCGACCCTTACCTGCGCATGTTCGGGCAGCCGGGACTCCACGTCATGGACGGCAGCGTCATGCCCGCCAACCCCGGAGTGAACCCGTCGCTCTCGATCACGGCCCTCGTCGAACGCGCGGTCTCGCTCTGGCCCAACAAGGGAGACGAGGACACCAGGCCGCCCCTCGGGTCCGGCTACGAGCGCATCGACCCGATCATGCCGCACAGCCCACTCGTGCCCTCAGGCGCTCCTGGCGAGCTGCGGCTCGACGCGAAGAAGGAAGACGTCGTCCCCGCATACCCGTACTAGGAGACCCGTGACCGACCTCGTTAGCGAACAACCCTTCCGCACGCTCGGGCGCGCCGACGCGATCACCAACGACTTCGTCGTGCCCTACTACCTAGACGACCTGAAGCGGCGGATTTCCGTCGCGCGCGTCGACGACCATCTCTATGCGTTCGACGACCTTGCCCCTGCGCCGACCGCGCATGCCCACTGTCCGGCGGACTCCTGACCGGCACGACGATCATGTGCCAATGCCACGGATCGCGGTTCAACATCGTCAGCGGCGCCGTGATCAACGGTCCGGCCACCGACCCGCTGAACGTGTACGAGGTGCGAGAGCTCGAAGGCAACATTCAGATCCGAGCCTGATCGGCCTGCGGAGAGACTGATGGCGACCACTGCACCCACGCCGAAGGCCGTCGCGATCGTGCTCTTTCCCGCGTTGGTGCTGATGCTCGCGTTCGCGTTCTTCTATGTCGGCGCCTTCCATGAACCGACGCCGCACCACGTGCCGCTGGCCGTCGTCGGGCCGCCCACCGTGGCGGCGCAGCTCAACCGCTTGCCGGGTGAGCCGCTCGATGCCCGCCAGGCATCGTCCCGCCGCGATGCGCTTTCGCAGATCGACGATCGGAAGGTCTACGGCGCATACGAGGCAGCCACGAACCGGCTGTTCGTCGCCTCGGCCGCCAACCGCGCGACCGCCGTCGCGCTGGAGCAGACGTTCGACCGCGTCGCCGCCGCGCAGGGTCGGCCGGCCGCCCGCGTCACCGACGTCAAGCCGCTACCGCTCAGCGATCCGAACGGCACCGCCGCGTTCTACGCGGTGATCGCGTGGGTGTTCGGCGGCTACATCGGCGCGACGCTGATCGGGTTGATCGGGAGCCCCCGGAGCACTAGTCGGCGGCGCGCGGCAGCGCGTATCGGAGCGCTCGCTGGATTTGCCATCGTCGCCGCCGTCCTCAGCGTAGCCATGCTGCGCGCGAGCTTTGACACGTTCTCGGGCCACGTGGTAGCGATGTGCGCGATCGGGGCACTGACGATCTTCGCCGGCGGCGCTGCCACCGCGGGCATCCAGGCCGCCGCCGGCCCCGCGGGCACCGCGCTCGTGATTCTCGTGTTCGTGATCCTCGGCAACTCCGCCTCAGGCGGGCCGTTCGCACGGCCATTGCTCCCTGGCCTGTGGAGGACGATCGGCGGCGTGTTGCCGCCGGGCGCGGGCGTCGACCTGGCCCGGTCGGCCCTGTTCTTCGATGGTGCGCGGGTCGCCGGCCCGATCATCGTGCTGGTGGTCTGGGCGGCGCTCGGGACCGCGCTCGCGCTCGCGCTGGGCGGCCGCATGATGAACCCGGTCGACGTCGAAGCAGAGGCCGCCGCGGGCGCTGCGGTGTAAGGCGAGATCTGAACGTCCGTTCAGCTATTCTCGTCTCATGGCACACGGTGGCATCGATCACGCTCCCTCGGAGCTCGACCCGGAGTTCACGCGGGCGCTCGCTGAGACGATGCAGGCGCTTGCGACGCCGAGCCGGCTGCGCATCCTCGGGCAACTGCACTCGGGCCCGTCGTCGGTCAACGAGCTCGCAGCCGCGGTCGCAATGGAGCCATCGGCGGTCTCGCATCAGCTGCGCGTCCTGCGGCATCTCGGCCTGGTCGTCGGACGGCGCGACGGCCGCAGCATCGTCTACGACCTGTACGACGATCATGTCGGCGAGCTCCTCGAGCAGGCGATCGGGCACGTCGAGCACCTCCGGTTGGGCAGCAGCCGGTCCGCTCCCGCGGCGGCTCTGCAGGAGGCATGAGCATGAGCGGGGCGCGAACCGCCGCGCCAGAGCGCGGCCTCGAGCACGATGGGCATGACGACCATGGCCATGGGCACGACCACGACCACGGTCACTCGCACGGGCTGGTCGACCCGTCGATCAAGCGGTCGCGAGCCGGCGTCCGCGCGGTCCTCATGTCGCTTGGCGTCCTCGGTCTCGCCGCGGTCGCCCAGGCGGTCATCTTCGTGCTGTCGGGCTCGGTCGCACTGCTGGCCGACCTGATCCACAACTTCGGCGACGCGTTGACCGCGGTGCCGCTCGGCATCGCCTTCGTGATGCGCTCAGAGCGCGCAGAGCGGACCGCAGGGCTATTCGTCGTCCTCGCGATCTTCGTCAGCGCCTGCGTCGCCGGCGTGGAAGCCATCCAGCGGCTGATCCACCCATCGCCGCCGACCCATCTCTGGGCGCTCGCCGCCGCCGGGGCGATCGGCTACATCGGCAACTTCATCGCAGCCAGGGTTCGCTTGGGCGCGGGTCGCCGGCTGGACAGTCCCGCGCTCATCGCGGACGGCAACCACGCTGCCGCCGACGCCTACGTTTCGCTGGCGGTTGTCGCGTCGGCGATCGTGGTCGCCCTCGGTGCGCCGATCGCCGACCCACTGATCGGCCTGGCGATCACCCTGGTGATCCTGCGCATCACCTGGCAGAGCTGGAACACCGTGAGTGGTCGCGGGCATC
>DASSGR010000088.1:0-5194 GCA_035693425.1 Solirubrobacteraceae bacterium | reverse complement strand
CTCGTTCAGGTGCATCGGGTCCTCGGCCGGGCGCCACCGGGCCGCGGCGAAGCCGATGCCGGTGACGACCAGGAACGAGACGATCACGATCGTGAAGGCGACGCCGTCCAGGTGGTTCATCGCCGCGCCTCCTCGTGCTCGTGCTCGCGCGCCGGCGTGGCCGGCTCGGTCCGCAGCAGCAGATAAGAGATCCAGCACAGGAACGCGGTCACCGGCACCAGGATGAGCTGGTACCAGTAGAAGAACGGGAAGTCGCCCAGCTTGGGCAGCAGGTGCGCGTAAATGGGGACCCACAGCGCGCCGCCGACCGCGACGGTCAGCATGACCGCGACGGTAATCCGGATGGCCGGGCTCTTGGCCGGGGAAGCATGACGTACCATCGCAGCCTCACAGCAATCTGATTCACGGCGGTCCGGCCCGCTCCGTCACCGCGCGTGAAAAACCCCACCCTTGAATGCCTCACCATGGTGCCTGACAGCGAGCCACGGCAGTGGGCTTTTCCGGGCATTAATGGCAAATAGCCCAGAATCCGTTTCGGCCGGCACCCTCTGCCACCGGTCCAGGGTGGCAGACGTGGTCACGGACCGCGACCCGTTAGAATCAGAAACAAGAACAAGGGGCCGAACGGGCCTCCGGAATGCCCATACTGACCCGGATGTCGGGATTCCCGAGGTTTGTCCCGCTTGCGCCCTGTTTCTGGGTCGAAGTGCCCGTTTGCGTGCGCACGGAGAAATAACCGCGCACGCAAAGCAACTGGACCCTTCCACTGTCCCGTCCGGCGTCCAGGTTGATTTCAGTATTTCTCCCCCATGCCGCCGCAGAATTACGCCAGCAACGCTCCCGTTCGTATGGGTCTGGGGCGGCTAATTCTCTAGTCCTGCCGGGCCTGACTCGCCCGACCGGCGCCCGGGACCTCGCCGCAGATCGCAGGCGGGTGGCTGCATGGCGACTCCGCGAAACGCGGCTGATCTGCCGGATCCATCCCCGAAGAGTCACCCTCGATGCGATCCACATAGCCGACCACTAGAGTGCCGGCCGGGGCAAGCCCCTGGTGGCTCGCTCGCACATCAGGTGTTCCTGGCGCCGTCGTGGTCTTACCGGCGCCGTTCGGGCCGAGGATGCCAAAGATCTCTCCCGCCAGTACGGGGTAGCCGCGACCCGGGTGCCGATAGCGATGTCTTGCCACCACGCGTGCGGGGCTGCCGGACCGGTTGTCTCCGCCCTTTATTTGATCTTGCGCTCCACGTTCATCCGGGTACCCCGCTGACGGTTTGGCCAGGAGGTTGTGATGGGACCCGGAGGCGCCGGACGATCTCGATGGCAGCGGGCATGGCGGCGATCTCCGCGGCGATACGACGAGCCATAGATTGCTCGGGGCTTTCCGGTTCGACGATTGCCATCACGGCGTCTCGGACCGCGGTCGAGGTGACCGCGTCGCCGTAAAGGACGCGGGCGACGCCCGCTCGCTGACAGGCGTCGGCGTTGGTGTGCTGATCGGCGCCCTGGGGGACGAGCACGAGGGGAAGGCCTGCGGTGAGGGCGGCGAGGGTCGTGCCCGATCCGGCGTGGCACACGACGACGTCGCAGCAGGGCAGGAGCGAGGCCAGCGGGAGCCACCGTTCGACGTGTACGTTTGCGGGCTGCGGGCCGAGGGCAGCGGGGTCGTTCAGCTCGCTGACGGTGACGACGACGTCTAGGTCCTCGTGGACGAGGTCGGCCAGGAGCGTCTCGAACTTGCCGGGCTGGTTGAACAACGGGACGGTACCGAGCGAGAGGTAGACGACTGGCCGTCCGCCGAGTGCCGCGGCCCAGTCGGGCAGCGATGCGGCCGGGTCGCCGGGGATCTCGGGCCGGATCGGCTCGGCGACCGCCGCAGCCGGGCCGCGCTCGCCCTGCAGGCTGGCGGGGCAGGGGTCGAGGTAGCGGTCTCGATAGATCCCGGCATCCGGGTCAGGGTTCAGGCCCGCCGACCGCCACAGCGGCGCGACCCGGCCGGCGAGCGCGGCGAGCATATTTGGGTCGAGCGGTTGGGCGAACCCGTAGGTCACCGAGGGCAAACCGCGCTCGGCCGCTAGCAGCGGCGCCGCGACGTCCACCTCCGCGTGGACGATCAGGTCGGGCTGGTAGTCGTCGGCCACTTGCCGGAGCGCGGGCAGCTTGGCCGACGCGATCACCGCGCCGAACATAGCCGCGCCGAAGTGCCAGTGCTCACCCTCGGGCGCGTTGACCACCGCAGGATCTGCCATCGCCGCCATCGCCCCCTCCATGGCGGTGGGTCCGGCCACCGCGGTGGCGAATCCTTCGCGCTGCACACGCTGTTCGAGGTCGGGGCCGGTGGCGACGACGACGTCGTGGCCGGCGGCGAGCAGCGCCTTGCCGAGCGGCACGAAGGGCACGAACACGCCCTCCATCGGCGTCGAACTGCACAGCACCTTCATGTCCGCTTCTCCGTTCACGTCAGTCTGGTGAATTCCACGATGTCGGCCATCGTGACAGCTACCTGTTGACGATGGCGGTTGCGTGAACCCGCAGCTGCCGATCTCGCGCCCTGGCCGTGACCCGCGCGACCGCGCTGAACGCCACGTTGATGATGTGCCGACTGAAGACACGCCCTTCCCATGAACACCAGGACGTCAGCATCAGCGGCCTGTTCGCTTCAATGTACGGGGGTGGCTGCGGGCGCCGATGCAGCGAAGACGCCCGCAGCGCCACCGAGAAGAGGCAACGCACGCCTATTGGGCGATGCCCGCGAGGTCGCCGGAGACGAGCATCCCGACCTCGAACTGGGTGCGCGTTGCCTCGTCCAGCGAGCAGCCGACCGATCGGTACGCCGGGGCCAATCGCTCGGCGAGGAACCGGTCGCGATCCTCGGGCGAGTCCCAGATCGTAATGGCCCATTCCCTCCCGAGCACGGCCAGGCGGCAGCCTTCGGGCGGGACGGGGCCAGAGCTGCGCACCTGCTTATTGATCAGCTCGTACTGCTCGTCGGTGCGGTTGGTGTCTTCGATGACGTTGCAGATGGCCATTCGGACCTCCTCGGTTGGTTTCGAGAACGACCGTAGGCCCGGCCCGCAGCGCGGGTCATCAGTGCGATTGCGGATTCAGTACTGAGCGGCTACTGAAGGTGCTCCCGCGCCCACGTCGCGAGTTGCGTGCGGTTGTTCAGCCCGGCTTTGGCGAGCACATGACGGACGTGGCTCTCGACCGTTCGCACGGAGAGGTGCAGGCGCGCGGCGATCGCCTTGTTGGCTAGGCCCTCGGCCACCAGGCGGACGACTTCGAGCTCACGAGCACTCAGACCGGCCGGAGCCGATGGGCGCGGCCGGGAGGTCCCGAACGCCTGCGCGACCGCATCTTCGACATCGAGGCGGGCCCCCTCGGTCCAGATCCGCTCGGCGTCGGCGCCGACGGCGCCCTCGCACATCTGCCTCACGCGTCGCAGGCGCTCGCGAAAGAAGTCCGGGAAATCGCCGCCGCCCCTGGCCCGGATCGCCCGCGCCGCCGCCATCACCCGCAGCGCCCTGGCCGGGTCGCGACGAGCGATGAGACCCGCCTGGCCGACCAGCGCGGAGGGCAGCATGTTGGAGTCGCGGTACTCCCGCAGGCACTCGACGGCATGGCGATAGTGCCTCGTTGCCGCCTGCGGGTCCGTCGCTTCGAGCGTGATACCGAGATACAAACTGGCCTGACCCTCGCCAAAGGGGTAGCCCTCGGCGGTTTGGATCGCCAACGCCTCCTCTAGTAGCTCCCTGGCACGGTCGGGATCGCCAGTCATCAGGAAGCTCAGGCCGAGCGTGGCGATCGCCATGCCCTCTCCGGACCGGCTGTGTGCGCCCTGGTGCAGAGCCCTGGCCGCTTCGAGGTCCACGCGTGCGGACTCGACCGCCATGTGGAGCGTGTTCGTAAGCCCGCGGTAGAACGTGGCGAACGCCTCGAGTTCTCGCTCGCCGAGCTCGGCGCTCAGCCGCTGCGCCTCGCTGTGCAGCGCGCGTGACGCCTGCGCGTTGGCTGTCACCATGGCCAGGATCCCGGCGGTGATCAGGACCTCGGCCCGGCAGCGGTTGCGCGCCGGGCATCGTTGGAGCAGCAGCTGCGCGATGCGTCGCCCGTCAGCCTGGGCGAGATTCTGGAACAGGTCGCGCGTCGCGGCGAATAGCCGGAGCCCGGCGCATGGATCCGATTCGACCGACCACTCGAGCGCCGCACGGACGTTCTCGTAGTCCGGTCGGCGCTCGTCCAGAAGAGCCCCGGTGACGAACGGCGGCCAGCCCGGCTCGAGCTCCTCCGCCACAGCCGAGAAGTGACGCAGGTGGCGTTCGCGGGCGCCCTCGAGCTCGCCGCTGGCCACGAGCAGCTCATGAGCGTACTCGCGGACGGTCTCGAGCAGCCGGTAGCGTGTCCGCCCCCGCGGGGTCTGGCCGGCCACGACCACCGACTTGTCCACGAGCCGCGCGAACACGTCGAGCGTGAGCCCGGGCGCGACTACCATCGCGGCGTCGCCATCGAAACCGCCCGCGAACACGGCGAGGTTCCGGAACGCCCGCTGCTCCGCCGGATCAAGCAGGTCGTAGCTCCACTCCACCGTCGCCCGAACCGTCTTGTGGCGCGCGTGAGAGAGCCGCGACCCGCCGCCGAGGGCGCCAAGGCGCGCCTCGAGGTCGGAGAGGATCTCCGCCGGCGACATGATTCCGATCCGCGCGGCGGCGAGTTCGATCGCGAGCGGCAGACGGTCGAGCCGCTCACACAGCGCCGCGATCGTCGCGTCCCCGCCGCCATCAGGGATGAACTGCGGCTCCCGCTGCCGCGCCCGCTCGACGAACAGACGCTGTGCGTCTTGCGGCTCGAGCGCGTCCAGCCGCCAGACGGTCTCGCCGCTTACGCCCAGCGACTCGCGGCTCGTCGCCAGGATCCGCAAGCCGTCGCATGAGCCCAGCAACGACGCTGTCAGCTGCGCGCAGGCGTCGACCACGCGCTCGCAGTTGTCGAGCACCAGCAACACATCGCGGGCGGACAGGTAATGGCTCAGCGACTCGGTTGGGGCGGTCCCGGCGCTGCCGCCGACGTCCAGCGCGCGGGCGACCTCGGCCGCCGGGTCAGGGTCCGCACCGCCCGCCGTGAGATCCACGAGCCAGATCCCGTCTCGGCGTCGTCCGACCTGGCGGCGGGCGAACTCCGTGGCGAGCCGGGTCTTGCC
>DASSGR010000087.1:0-2514 GCA_035693425.1 Solirubrobacteraceae bacterium | reverse complement strand
AAGCGCCACGCGGCCATTCTTGTGGATCGCAAAAAGATCAGCGGTGCCCGCAATGCAAGCGGGATCAGATGTCCGTACCTCTGGTTGCGCCAGTGCGGGAATGTTCCCCGAGCGATGGCCCACCTAGATCCGCGTTAAGCGTCTTCGGAAACCCCAGGATGCGATGGATGAAGGCGTCGCGCTTCTCGCCCTTGAGCCGAGGCTCGTCCGTCCAGGTGCGATCGGAGATCGTCTGGTGGTCGAGGAGGTACTGCGCCTTCTCGGCGTCCGGCAGCGACTTCCATTCCGGCGCCTTCTTCGTCTGCATCGGCTTCAGCGTCGCTGCCTCTGCGTCCGGCTCGGTCTCGTCGGCGGGCTCGCCGATCGCCTCGACGGTGGCGACGACAGTCGGGATCTCGCCGCCCTCTGTGTTCCCGGTCAGGACATTGTTGCGGCGGATCCCTTCCTCGCGGGCTTTCCTGATCCGCTCGAGATCCCTCCGGTGCGACCGGCCAACTCTTAAAGAGTGATCGAGGCGATTGCAGAGGCGGTGCGCCAAGATGGCGTTGTCCAGGGCCGCCTTGCCGCCCTCTTTCTTGGAGACTGGGAAGTGCTCGAGAGTGGGCATCCAGTCGCTCCTCCAGTCGCTCCAGTCGTTGGTGACCGGCTCGAAGTAGCACGCGCCTCCAAGCTCCTCCGGGCAGAAGCATTCGGGCATCTTGCATGCGAGCTGCGTGATGTAACCCTGCTCGGCTGCCTTGATGAGAATTCCCTTCACGCCGAGCGCCTTCAACTTGGCCGCGGTCGCTCGGCCGCGTTCAGGATCCCGCTCGACCCTCGACATGTCGCAACGCTATGTCGTCTGACACCCGCAGCCGATGGGTCAAGCGATATGGCTGCAGTCTGAGCCAGCGTTCCGGAATGACGCCTAGGGAATTAACTCCAGCCCTCTGGACAGCGCGCACCGCGACCCGCGCAACTCGGGCGGCGCGGCCCAGGCTAGGTTCGGAGTGACAGGACGATCGCGCCGTCCGCTCCCGCGACTACCTCGCGCAGTGCTTGCGGCGCCTGTTCGAACGGACGGACGGACGCGATCGGCACGCTAAGAGCGCCTTTCAAAATGTGTTCTCCGGTTGGAGCAGCTTGAGGCAGATCAGGCTGCAGCCGATCGCGAGGAAGGCTTCGTGGATGTCGTCGCGGCGCTCGTAGCGGATGCGCAGTCGCCGGTACTGGTGCAGCCAGGCGATCGTGCGCTCAACGACCCAGCGCTTGGTGCCGAGCCCGGACCCGTGGCTGCTCTTCGGCCAGGCGATCTCCGCCTGGATGTGACGACGGCGCAGCTCGGCACGACCGTCGCGCGAGTGGTAGGCGCGGTCGCCATACAGGCTGCCCGGGCGCCGACGCGGTCGGCCGCGGCGTCCCCGCACGGGCGGGATCGCATCGACCAGTGGCAGCAGCTGCGTGATGTCGTTGCGGTTGCCAGCGGTGAGCGAGCAGGCAAGCGGCGTGCCGCGCCCGCAGGCGATCAGATGGTGCTTCGAGCCGCGTCGTGCGCGATCGACCGGGCTCGGGCCGGTCTTGGCGCCCCCCCAAACGCCCGCACGTGCGAGCTGTCGACCGCCGCCCGCGACCAGTCGATCAGCTCAGCCTCGTTGAGCTTCGCCAACAGCAGCTCGTGCAGCCGCTGCCAGACGCCCGCCTGCTGCCACTCGCGCAACCTGCGCCAGCAGGTCACCCCCGAGCCGCAGCCCATCTCCTGCGGCAGGTACTCCCACGGAATCCCCGTCCGCAACACGAACAAGATCCCCGTCAGCACCCTGCGGTCGTCGAGCCGCTTGCGCCCCGGAAAGCGATGCCGCCGCGGCACCTCCGGGATCAGCGGCTCGATCAGCTCCCACAACTCATCCGACACCAGCGGCCTCGCCATCTGCGCCCCATCCTCCCAGTCGAAGTGGACGCAGCCCGCTTCGCCGCCGATCAGCGGGTCCCTTCTTTATGAAAGGCGCTCTAAGTGTCTCTCCCGCGTCAGCCTTTGGCGTACTCCTCGGCGGTCCGCGAGTCGAACTCGAACCCGACGACGGGCTCGTCGCCGACGACCCAGGCGTCGTGCCCGGGCTCAATCACGTAGGCCTGGCCCGCGCGAATTTCCTGCTCGGTTCCGTCCTCGTGGGCGACGCGCATCGTCCCTGACTGCAGCAGCCCGACGTGGTGGGCCTGGCAACGCTCGCCTCCCGCGACGGGCTTGATGCACTCCGACCATCTCCAGCCTGGCTCTAACCGCATGCGCGACGCATTCGCGCTGCCCATCCGAACGATTTCGACCATCGTCTTGTCCGGCGTCCGCGTCTCGTCGGGTGAGCCGAAGTCGCCTATCTCGACACCTGCCATTTGAGCCTCCTTCGCTTCGCATTGAGCAACCGGATGAGGGCGATCCTATGACAGCGGCTGTCGCATCATCCAGTTTCCCGCAGACCACGCGGACGCCGCGGACATCGTCAAGGCCAGCACGCCGCACTCGTTCCGCCTGGGCGCACG
>DASSGR010000086.1:0-44657 GCA_035693425.1 Solirubrobacteraceae bacterium | reverse complement strand
CTGGCACAGCGGGCCCGGGCCGCGGACCGAACCACCATGCGCGACTTCATCGCCTCGCGCCCGGCGGTCGCCGAGCTTCAGGCCATCTCCCGGGCGATCGCGCTGGCACAGGAGAGTGGCTGCTCGCTGCACGTGGTTCATGTCTCGACCGGCCGCGGTGTCTGTCTGGTGGCCGACGCCCGCGCTCGTGGCGTAGACGTCAGCTGCGAAACCTGTCCGCACTACCTGGTGCTGACCGAGGAGGACGCCGAGGCTCTCGGCAACGTCGCGAAGTGCGCGCCGCCGTTGCGCCCCCAACAGGAGAGCGAGGCGCTGTGGCGCGCGCTTACCGACGGCGCGCTGCCGATGGTCGCGTCGGACCACTCGCCGGCGCCGTGGGCGCTGAAGGGCGGTGACGACGCGTTCGCCGCGTGGGGAGGCATCTCCGGTTGTCAAACGATGCTCCCGCTGCTGCTCAGCGAGGGCCACCGCGCCCGGGGCCTCGAGCTCGACCTCATCGCTCGGGTCACATCGGGCTACGTTGCCCGCAGGTTCCGCCTCGCTGGCAAGGGCCGCCTCGAGCCGGGCGCCGACGCCGATCTCGTGCTCGTGGACGTGACCGCTTCACACACGCTTTCGGCCGCAGACCTCCAGTACCGCCATCGGCACAGTCCGTTCGTTGGCCGGACCCTGAGCGCCCGCGTCGCCCGCACGCTGGTACGCGGCCGGACGGTGTTCGCCGACGGCCGGATCGTCGGTCCGCCCGCAGGGCGCCTGCTGATTCCCTCGACCGAAATGGAGAGCCCATGACAGCGCTGTCGATCACCGCCGGCCCGTACGCGTTCCGTGCCCGCCTCGAGGAGGAGCGCGCGCCCAAGACGTGCGGGGCGTTCTCGAAGCTGTTGCCGTTCGAGCAGAAGGTCATCCACGTGCGCTGGAGCGGCGAGTCGACCTGGATCCCACTCGGTGACTTCGAAGTCGGCGTCGGCTTCGAGAACCACACGAGCCATCCTGCGCCGGGCGAGATCCTCCTGTACCCGGGCGGATACAGCGAGACCGAGATCCTCCTGCCCTACGGCGGCTGCATGTTCTCGAGCGTCGTCGGCCAGCTCGCGGGCAACCACTTCCTGACCGTGTTCGAAGGCAACGAGAACCTCCGGCCGCTGGGCGAGATGACCCTCTGGCAGGGTGCTCAGGACATCGTCTTCGCTCGCGAGTGAGCAGCGTCGAGCTCAGCTAGGTAGCGGGCTCGGTCGGCGTCGTCCAGGAACGCCGCTTCGAAGCTGTTGCGGGCGAGCTGGACGAGCGCGGCCTCGTCGAGCTGCAGGGCGTTTGCAACTCCGGCGAGGTTCTCCCCGACGTAGCCGCCGAAGTAGGCCGGGTCATCGGAGTTGACCGTGGCGCACAGTCCATGCTCGAGCATCTTCGCGAGCGGGTGCTGCTCGAGCGTTTCCACGACCTTCAGCTTGACGTTCGAGAACGGGCACACCGTCAGCGGAATCCGATCGGCCTCGAGACGCGCAACCAGGCGACGATCCTCCAGGCAGCGCACGCCATGATCAATCCTCTCCGCGCCGAGCAGATCGAGCGCTTGCCAGATGTAGTCGGGCGGCCCCTCCTCGCCGGCGTGTGCAACGACACGGAACCCAACGCTGGCCGCCTGCTCGAAGACGTACCGGAACTTCTGTGGGGGATTACCCACTTCTGCGGAATCGAGCCCCACCCCGAAGATCACGTCGCGGTGCGCGAGCGATTGCTCCAACGTGGCCATAGCGTCCTCAACCGGCAGATCACGCAGGAAACACATGATCAGATGAGACGTGATCCCGACCTGCCGCGCCTCATTCAATGCCCGAGCAATTCCGCCCACCACCGTTTCGAACCGGACACCGCGAGCGGTGTGGGTCTGCGGGTCGAAGAAGATCTCGACGTGACGAACGCCCTGGTTTCGCGCACGCGCCAGGTAGGCGGTCGTGAGCTCGTAGAAATCCCGTTCGTGGATGAGCACCGAGCACGCCCGGTAATACACATCCAAGAACGACTGCAGGTTGCTGAACCGGTAGGCGCGCCGTACCGCGTCCGCGTCTGCGTACGGGAGGCTGACACCGTTGCGCCGAGCGAGCTCGAACATCAGCTCCGGCTCGAGTGTCCCCTCGATATGCAGGTGCAACTCGGCCTTAGGCAAAGTCAGGGGATCGATCATTTGCCTAGGTTGTTGCCCCAGTCCGGACGGAATTGGATGCTGATCCGCGCGCCGAGACAGCCGGTGACTTTGGGGATGCTGTGCAGCCAGGTCCGCTGGCAGCTTCCGCCCATCACCAGCAAATCGCCGTGACCGACGCTCAGCCGCAGTCCCGGCCCGCCCGACTTCGGCCGTAGTCCGAACGGCCGGGTAGCGCCCAGTGACATGATCGCCACCATCGTGTCGCGCGGGCTCTCGCGAGCGATGCGGTCGCCGTGCCAGGCGACGCTGTCGCTACCGTCGCGGTACAGGCAGAGCCCCGCGCTGACGAACGGCTCGCCGAGCTCCCCGGCGTAGTGGGCATTCAGCGCCGACCGCGCGTCGTCGAGCACCGGATGGGGCAGCGGATCGCCGGGCGAGTACCCGGCCAGCAGCCGCGGGATGCGCACAGTCCTGTCGTAGATGTGCGTCCGCTCCTCGTGCCACGGCACGACACGGGCTAGTACGTCGAAGAGCTCGTCGGCCGCGGTGATGAAGCCGGGCCGCAAGTCGACCCACGCGCCGTCGGACAGCGGCCTGCGCTCGACGGCGGCGCCGAGCTCGGCCACCCCGAGCTCGCCCAAGGAACCAAACAGCGAGGGTTGGACGACAAGCGGCACGTGATCAAGTCTAACCCGACTACGAACAAACGTTCGTGACGAGAGATCAGATCACCACAAGTCGAGTAATGGGTAGCTTTGACGGGTGGCTGGGCTCACCCGGAGGTTCCATTTGCCGTCCGCGTTACGACGCTCATCGCTGCGGATCCCACCAACCGCCGCTCGGCAACTGATCGCTGACGGAGCGCTTCTGGTCGATGTACGCCGCGGCGACGATGCGCTCGCATCGCCGCACGGCGCGCTGCGGATCGCCCCAGACATGGTCCCCGAGCACCTCGGAGAGTTTGCGCGCGGGGTGCCGATCGTTCTCGGCTGCACCTGACTGCGCGAAGCGACGAGCGTCCGGGTGGCGCACTGGCTGAAGGATCGGGGCTTCGAGGCATATGCGCTCATCGGCGGCGTCACAGCCCTCGAGAACGGGCATCGCGCGTCCGTTGAGCTTGACGCGGCGCCGGTAGCCAGCGCCGCCAGCACGCCGCGTCGCGGGGCTCTGGCAGCGCTGCACCACCCGCGGTTCCGGCTTTTTTCGGCGGGCGTGTTGTTTTCACTGACGGGCAATTGGGTCGAGGCGGCGGCGTTTGGCTACGTGGTCCTCCTCCTTGGAGGGTCGCCGGCGACGCTCGGGGTCATCGGCTTTCTCAACACCATCCCCAACCTCGTCTGGGGGCTACCAGCCGGCGTTCTCGCTGATCGCTACGACCGCCGCCGTCTGCTTCTCGGCTTCCAAGCCGCGAACATGACGGTTGCGGTCCTGCTTGCGGTGTTGTGGCAGACCGGTGCGCTCACCGTGCCGCTGCTGGGAGCGATCGCCGTGATCGGCGGTAGCCTCGGCACGCTGAGCTTCCCGGCGTTTCAGGGCGTGCTCGCCTCCACCGTCCCGGCGGAGGATCTCGAGAGTGCCGTTGCGATCAACAGCCTCTTCCTGCAGGTCGCGCGCTTCGTCGGCCCCGCGATCGCCGGCATCCTGCTGGCAACGGCCGGCCCAACTTGGGTGTTCGCAGTCAACGCCGTCAGCTTCCTAGGAGTGCTGATCGCCGTCGCTCTGCTTCCGGGGTCGCACGGGATCATCAGCGGGACCGTTGGGAAGCTCGGCGGCTCGATGCGCGAGGCGGTGACGTACGTCTTCGAGCAGCGGAGCATCGCGTCGCTCATGATCCTCACGGCCCTGGCCGGCGTGTTCGGCACCCCGCCGATCGCGTTCATGCTGCCCGCTCTTGCGCGGGTCCAACTGGATGGCGGCGGCGGCACGCTGGGCGCGCTGACGGCATCGATCGGGTTAGGTTCGCTGCTCGGCTCCGCAGTGCTTTTGGTTCTCGCCCGTCGCCCCAACAAGGGTGAACCAGTGGTGGTCACCTTCTTGTTCACCGCCGTGGCCGTCGCCGCTGTGGGCGTCTCTCACAGCTTGCCGTTGTCGCTTGGCCTCGGCATCCTGGGCGGCTTCTGCGGAGTCGTCTTTGTCGGCCTCTCCACTGTCGTCGTGCAGACGGCCGCATCGAATTCGATGCGGGCCCGCGTCAGCGCGATCTGGGCGGCGGCATTTGTTGGACTGCTCCCGCTCGGAGGTCTGATCACCGCGGCACTGACCGCGGCGTTCGGACCCGGTGGTGCCGTGCTGACCGACGGACTTGCGATGCTCATCGGAGGAGCGGTCGTCATCGTCCGCCGCCCGGAGGTCATGTGGCTGGGGTGCGCGGCTTTGCCCGAGGCGTGTATCGCCGCGACCGACCCGGCTGCGTTCGCGCTGCAGGCCGCCACGCCGGCGACCGGCGCCGAGCGGGGCGGCGGCCGCTTCGCTTCAGGCTCTTGAGCTAGCGGTGACGCGCTCAACCGGATCGCGCGCCAGAAGGTCCCAGAGCTGCCGTCGAGACGAGATGTCGAGCTTGCGAAACGTCCGTCCGAGGTGAGTTTCGACCGTTTTCTCGGTGACAAACAGGGTCTGGGCGATTTCGCGGTTCGTGCCGCCGGCCGCGGCCAGCTCGGCCACACGTCGCTCACTGGGGGTCAGCGAGTTCGTGCCGATGTGCTCGTCGGTCCGCGGGCGGACGCCGATGGCGGCAAGCTCAGCGCGCGCCCGGCGCTCCAGGGCTCGGGCGCCGCAGCGGGCGGCCAGCGCGAGCCCATCGAGCAGGGGCTCCCGCGCCGCGGTGCGCTGTCCGGCCGCGCGGAACGTTGCGCCCAGATCGATCAATACGCGAGCATGCTCCAGCCGCGCCGGCGAGGCCGCGAGCACTTCTAGAGCCGCCTTCAGCGTCGTTGCCCGTTCCGCAGCGGGGCCGACGAGCGCCTGGGCGCGTAGCGCGATACCGATCACATATGGCGCACCAAACGAGTCGGCGCGGCGCAATTCGTCGGCGGCCAAGCTGCGAGCCTCGTCGTGGCCGCCGAGCTGGGCCAGCGAGAGCGCCGTCGCTGAGCGCCACGGGAGCAGGGCCGGATTCTCACTTCCAAACGCCGGGTCATAGAGCGCGCAGCCGCGTAGTTCCTCGACCGCCGCCTTGTAGTTGCCGGCGGCTGCGCGAAGCACGCCCGAGGCGTAGCGCAGCTGCGAGCTCGACGTGAACTCGCTGTCGTAGCGAACGCCGGTCCGGTCTATGAGGCGGCGCAGGGAGTCGGGGGTCTCGTCGCGATCGAGGCCCGCGAGCACGGCCGCCGATACCGCGAGCACCAGAAATCTGGCGCCTAGCAGTTCCGGGGCGAGCTCGATCGCGGCCTCCGCGTCCGCCTGGGCCGCGGCCAGGTCTCCTTGGCGTACCGCGATGAGTGCTCGAAGCGACGAGATGGTTACCACCGTCAGCGCCGCGCCGCGTTCGCGCGCTTGGGCGAGGATCTCGTCAGCCCCCTGTCGGGCAGCGTCGAAACGGCCAGCGATCGCAAGGGCGGCGAGGGCCAGGTTCGCCCAGTTCTCGCCGCGGTGGGGCTCGACGGGGAGCCCCACCGCGATCGCGCGCTCCGCGAGATCGCGGGCGGTAGCCGCCGAACCCAGGTGCAATACCTCGTTCATCGCCAGCGTTGCGAGCGTGGTCGCCTCGAGCACGTCGCGTGCAGGGCCGCCGGGGTCTCGCAGGGCGGCGATCGCGCCTTCGGCCTCGCGTCGCGCCGACGCCGAGGTGGAGCTGAGGCCCAGCAGCGCGACCTCGAGCTGCTCGCGTGCCGGGTCCCCGACGGGGATCCGCTCCTGAGCCTGGCGCAGAATCGCCGCTCCTTCAGCTGCGCGGTTCGCGAAGAAGAGCATGCCGCTGAGCTCGATCGCTGCCGCGGCAATCGCAGCAGGGTCTCGGGCGCGCTCGACGATCTCCGAAAGCGGGGCGATTGCCTCCGGTGCGCCGGCGCGAGCGTGCGCCTGGCCGAGCTCGAGAAGAACCCCGACTCGTTCGCTTTCATCCGGAGGCTCGTCGAGTGCACGGGCAAGGAAGCCGACTGCGCCTCCTGCGTCGCCCAGGGCCAGTGCGTCGCGAGCGGCGTCTCGGAGCAGTGTCACGGTCTCCGTGTCCGCGGCCGGCTCGGTGTACATGACGTGCGCCGCGATTTGGCTGGCCGGCGCACCGCGCTTGCGCAGAATCCCTGCTCCGGCGTGGTGCATCCGCTCCCGTTCAGCGGGCGACATGTCGCCGTAGATCGCCGAGCGCAGCATCGGATGGGTGAACCGGACCGTACCCCCGGGTTCCACGATCCCCGCGGAGGCCAGCGCCGCCACCGCCGTCTCCAGCTCGGCCTCGGCTAGTCCGGCCAGGCGCCGAGCGTCGCCGATCTGCGCACCGTCGCCGAGCGTGCTGATCGCCCGGGCGAGCGCGGCCGCTGCCGGCGGCAGCCGTGCCAACCGAAGCAGCACCGCGTTGGCGACGCCGCGGGGGACCATCGCCCCGACCTCGGGAGCCGCGGCCGCGACGGGATCGAGGCCCCGAGCCGCCGCCTCGCTCAGCAGCTCACCGAGGAGGAATGGATTTCCACCTGTCACCTCGCGGCATGCGCGGACGAAGCTGTCGTCAGGCTCGGCAGACAACCGGTCGGAGGCCAATGCAGCGATTGCAGTCTCCGTCAACGGCGCTGGGCGCAGCAGCTCAGCACCGGGGTCACCAACAAGCGTTGCTGCCGCGGGCGTCAGTTCAGCATCTAGGGGCCGGGTCGCCAGGATCAGCCCCAGCGGTTGTCCCTCGAGCCGGCGCGCGACGAACGCCAGCGCGCGGGCCGAGGGCGCATCGCACCACTGCAAATCGTCGACGATGAGCACCAGCGGCGAATCGGCGGAGAGATTCGACGCAAGCCAATACAGGCCGTGCTGCCACGCGTAGCCTGGATCGCTGGCAGGTAGTCCAGCCGCCGGCGCGCGAGACGCCTGCGCCGGTGCAGCGATGACCACGTCCGCCGCCAGCGCCGCGGCTCCCGCCAGCCAGCGGTCGCGCTCGCCGCTGTCGGCCTCCAGCAGTCGACGCTCGAACAGCTGGCGCATGACCCCGAACGGAAACCCCTGTTCGAGTTCCGTCGCCCGCGCGCTGAGGCTGCAGACGCCCAGCCGCGGCGCTTGTCGGCGTGCCTCCTCGAGCAGTCGTGATTTTCCCAATCCCGCGGCAGCTTCGACGATCACAACTCGCCCGGCCCGCTGTCCCGCTGAGCGCAATGCGGCGCGGATGCGCTCGACCTCGTGCTCGCGCTCGAGCAGCGCGTCCGGCAGGGCGAAGATGGACCCGTCCATGCGCCGCTCGATCGTACGCGCCGTGCGGGGTACCCCGCAATGTTCGGGGGTGGATGTCAGGGGTGTGCCCGATGTGGCCCTCCGCGATCTGGCCCACGATGGCCCACCACGGCAATCACAAGGAGGACGGCATGGCGCTAATCAAAGTGACTCACCGACGTCATGGTCGCGATGTCGGCGGCCGGACGCTCACAGCAGACGACGTCAAGGCGCTCGCCCGAGCGTAGGGCAATCGCCCGAGTACCGAGAACCCCGATGACCTGCGAAGTCGAGGCTTCGACCGGCGCGCAGCCTCGATCCCTGAGGAGCAGTGCGCCTGCCCCGGACGTCACCCCGCGCCTGCTCGACCCGGCACGCCTGCCGGATCACATCGATCGCCTGTACAGCGCGGCGCGGGCGCTGTGCGGATCCCGACATGACGCGGAGGATCTCGTGCAGGAGACCTTCGTGAATGTGCTCAAGCGCCCCCGGCTGCTGCGCGACAACAACGAAATCGGCTACCTCCTGCGAGCGCTGAAAAACACGCACGCCAACCGATACCGCGCCGCCGCGCGACGACCCGTAACGCGCCAACTGTTTGAAGATGACGTGATGGCACAAGAGGACAGAGGCATCGAGGGGCGCGAAATCATGGAGGCAATCGCGAGCGTCCCCCCGCTATTCAGAGACGCCGTCATTGCTGTCGACCTCCTCGGCCTTTCCTATCGCGAGGCCGCCCACTCGTTGCGCATTCGAGAGGCGACCCTCACGACACGCCTTCATCGCGGACGACAGCAGGTCGCGCGCGAACTGTGAACGGCGAGGCTGCGGCGTCAGGACTGCCGTCGATGACGCCAAAGGCGACGGGCGCGACCGGTCCCCCAACCCAGAGCTCGCCACGGCTGTCGGGCTTCACCGAGATCCTGCTCGGCCGTGCGAGGAACCGCCCTTGGTGAAGGATGATCGACTCGTGCTCCGTGGCGAGACCGTGCGCGGCGAGATAGGCCGCTACAGGTCCGGCGGCGCTTCCGGTGGCGACGTCCTCGACCGCGCCGGTGTTATCCCACGTACGACCCTCACGCTCCTCCGGATCAAGCATGTACACGAACTTGGCGCCCACGCTTGCCAGCCGCGCTCCAAAGTCCTCAACCACAATTCGCGCCCGCTCCAACCCGCAGGAGACCGGCACGATCAGGTAAGGCAAACCAGTCGACACAACCTGCATCGGCAACGAATGCAGCTCGCTATCGCTGAGGTCAAGCGCTCGCGCGAAGCGAGCGGCATCAGCGTGACCAAGCGGCGACCCCAGGACCGCAGAGCCCTGATTCATCTCCGCGGTGTAGTAGCGCTCAGTGCGCTCGCTGCGGACAGCGATCTCGCGACCCTCGATCACAAACACCCACGACCGCGACGGCTCGATGGCATCTCGCTCGTGAAGCGCCGCGGCCGCGCCAATCACCGGATGGCCCGCGAACGGCAACTCCTCCTGAGCGGTGAAGATCCGCGCCGACACCCGGCCTGCCCGCGGCTTGACGTCAACCACGATCAACTCAAACTGACGCATCTCAACCGTCAGCGAGATGAGCGCCTCGGTCGGAAGGTTCCTCGGCTCACCGAACGCAACGATCAACCCATTGCCCGCAAACGGCACCTCAGAAAACACGTCCACGTGCCGATATTCCAGCCGGGCAGCCAGATCAGCCATCATCGCAAACCGCCACCCGGGATCATGCGGCTGTTGCGCGCCTAAGGGTGCGCGTACTCCAGCGTCTGCCAATCCTCCGCAGGCGCCGAACGAGCGTGACTCGCTGTCCGCCGCGGGCCGTCAGCCTTGCCATGCGCCATTCGCGAATCGTCAGTTCCTCAGGGACGTCGGGAGGCTCGAGGTAGTTCATCAGGTCCATGGAGGCTCCGATCACCGATCGCCCGGTGTCAATTTGGCCTTTCGCGCAACGCACGTCACGAAAAGAGACACCCAGCCGGCTCAAACCTTCCGCCCCCGTCGCCGCGGGATCGCTTCGCCAGGGACGGCGCAATGTTCGGGGTTCGATGTCAGGGACATGCCCGATGTGCGCGGCGCTGATCGGACAGACCATCGTGGCCACACATCCGATCAGAGGACCCGAAATGAAACGCAAGACGATCCTGGCCGCGCTCGGAGCAACGCTGGCGGCGAGCTTCGCAGCAACGGCCGTGCCCGCGGAGGCGGCTGTCAGCTCGGCATCGATCAGCGGGACGACCGCGACCCTGAACCTTGACGGCGCGGATGACAACGTCATCGTGTCGGTGTCCGGCGGCCTGCTTGTCCACGGTCAGACGACCGGCGGGCTCAACAGCAGCTCGGACTGGGACAGCGCCACCGCCGGCGACCAGACCGTGCCCGCGAACGGCACGTTCACCGTGGTCGTGAACGGCGGCGATGGCAACGACTCGCTCACGGTGCTCGCGAAAAACACCGAGGTCACGTCAGCCACGCTCAATGGCGAAGGTGGCGACGATGTCCTCACCGGCGCCGATACCAACGACACGCTGAGCGGCGGCGACGGCAATGACCGCCTGGTCGGCGCCAAGGGCGTCGATTTGATGAGCGGCGGCGCCGGCAACGACACGCTGGTGTGGAACAACGGCGACGGCTCGGACAGGATGACCGGCGACGCCGGCAACGACGCGGTCGAGGTCAATGGCTCGCCCACGCTCGGCGACGTGTTCACCCTCGATCCCGAGCCGGGCGGTGTCAAGTTTCAGCGCACCAACCTGGTGCCGTTCACGCTCGACACCGCCACCGAGCGCTTCCAGGTCAACGGTCTCGGCGGCGATGACTCCATCACCGCCCACGATGGCGTCGGCGCCCTGACTCTGCTGTCCGTCGATGGCGGCGCCGGCGCGGACACGGTAGTTGGCTCCGACGGTCCGGACCTGATCCTCGGCGGAGAGGGCAACGACGTCCTCAACGGCGGCGGGGGCGATGACCGGATCGTTGGCGATCGCGGCAGCGACACGATGAACGGCGGCGCTGGCGACGACACGCTGGTGTGGAACAACGGCGACGGCACCGACGTGATGAACGGCGACGCCGACCGCGACGACGTGGAGGTCAACGGCGCCCCGACCGCGGGCGACGTGTTCACCGTCCAGCCCAACGGGTCGCGTATCAGGTTCGACCGCACCAACCTCGTGCCGTTCTCGCTCGACATCGGCTCCAGCGAGACGATGCACGCCAACGGACTCGGCGGCGACGACACGCTCACCGTAGGCGATGTTGGGAGCTTCTCCGTGACCGGGTCGGGCGGGCCCGGCAACGACACGCTCACCGGCAGCGGCTCGTCTGAGACGCTGCTCGGCGGATCTGGAAACGACACGATCACGCCCGGCGGCGGCATCGACGCCGTCTTTGGCGACGCGGGCGACGACACCGTCAACATCCGCGACAACACCGCCGACCTAGCCGTCGGCGGCGACGGAAACGACTCGGTCATCGCCGACACCGCAAACCTCGACATCCTCGACGGCTTCGAAACCATCGACCGGACACAGGTCATTACGCCTCCACCCGTTGACAAAGCGACGCGCCCGGTGACGATCAAGGGCGGAACGGTGAAGGTCACCAAGGGCACAGCGCCGATCAGGGTGAGCTGCCCGGCCGTCTCGCCGGACAACTGCACCGGCTCGCTCAGGCTGCTCACAGCCCAGGGCGTCAGGCTCGCAGGGCACAACGTCGTCGTTCAGCTCGGCAGCGCGCGCTACAACCTCGCGCCCGGTATCTCGACGACGGTGAGGGTCAAGCTGGCAAGGGGCAGCCGGAACCTGGCGAGCCGCAAGGGCCACCTCAAGGTTGTTGCCGTGGCCTCCACCGGTCCCTCCGGCAAGATCGCCACCAGCTCGCGGCACCTCACCCTCGCGCTCGGCACGGCGACGAAGCGGAACTAAGACACCTCCTCTCCCCCGGGACCAAAGCGGCTCCTCCCCCGGCGGGGAGGGGCCGCTTCCCCTGTTGAGTAGCTCCGCTGCGACTTCGCCCACGACCGGACCAAATCCGAGCGCTACGGTCGGATTATGGTAAGATTGTCGCTGCGCTCAGTGAGCCCAGCTCTTCTCGCTTCCCGGGCGACGTTTTCAGCCAGAAGGGCAGAAAGGCGTCGGCTATGGCCGCCGCAGCAAAGCAGTTCCGCACCGGCTCGGGGGAATCGTGACCGACGCGCACATCCGCATTCTCCGCCGCATTGCGCGGCAACGACGACTCGAGCTCGACGGCCACGACGCCGCCGACCACGCAGGGGAAAGGGAAGCTGGACGCCGACGGCGGCACCTGCAGCAATCCGCCACACGAACCACTGAACGTGTCGCCGAAGCCCAAGCGCGACGGCGCTACCCGAAGTGGGATGACTGAACGGGAGAAGAATGGCCGCTAAGCACAAAGTCACGGTATCCACGGGACCGACGAACACCCGAGGCAGTACCGCTCAACGACGCGCGGCGCAGATCGCCTCGCTCTCGACCCAGCAGGCGGAGCTCAAGCAGGAAGCTGCGGAGCGTCGCGCTAAGCGCGCCAAGCAGAGCGCCCCGGCCGCATTCACGCCGCCCAAGACGGCCGCTGCGAGACGCAGCAACTCGCGCTGATCGGCTGATCATCTCGGGGTTCGATCAACGCAGTTCACGAGTGCCGTCGCTTTCCCGGCGGGCAGTGATCAGCATCCTCGGGGCCGCCGTGGTCACCGGCGCCCTCGGAGTCGTGCTCGCCGGACGTCGGGGCCAGTTCATGGCGGCGATCCACGCCGCTCCGATCCGGATCCTGTCGTTGGTCGTCTTGCTGCAGCTTGTTTCCCTGATCGCGCGCACCGAGGCATGGCATGTGTGCGTGCGCGCGACCGGCGCGACGGTCGGCCGCCGCCGGCTGTTCCGTGCCGCCGGCGTCGGCTACCTCGCAAGCCTGCTCAACGGCTCACTCGGGGTCGCGGCGCGGATCGCCGCGCTGCGGCGTACCGCTCCGCACGACAGCCCGCACGTGCCGGCGCTGCTGGCCGCCGAGGTACCGATCATCAGCGTCGAGATGGTGTTGGCGGCGGTCTTCTCGTTCACCCTGATCGGGCCGCTCGGCGTCCCTTGGTGGGCACCGGTGATCGCAGTCGCGGTCGCGGGCGCCGCAGTGCTCGGGCTCGGTCGCCTCTCAAACCGCCGCCGGCTTGGATTCTGGTCTGGCCTTGCGGTGATGCGCAGCCACCGGGGTCGCATGATCGCGTTCGTGGTGCTGGCCGTCTGCGCGCAGATCGGCCGCAACTGGCTGGTGTTGCGCGGGATCGGGGTGCACGTCTCGCTGCTCGACGCGATCGCACTGCTGATCGCGATGTTCACGCTCGGTCAGTTCCCAATCGGACCCACGCTCGGCCCGGCAGCAGCCGTGCTGATCCTCGGCTCGCACGGAGTCGCGGCCGTGGCCGCGGCAGGCGTGCTGCTCACCATCACCGCGACCATCGGCTCCCTCTGCTTCGCCGGGTGGGCGCTCGCCGACCGCTTCGGCGACCGCCGGCCCGCCCGCAGCCCCGAGCCCGTCGAAGGCCCCGAGGTTGTCGTCACTGCGATCCCGGCGTGAGCGATCGAGTGGATCAAGGAGCTCCGATGGTGCGCCACCTAGCGAACGACCTACGCGACCTGATCGAGTCTGGACCGCTGGCCCATTTGACCACCATCAATTCGGATGGCAGCCCGCAAGTGACCGTCATCTGGATCGGCCTGGACGGCAATGCAATCGTCAGCGGGCACATGCACCATCACAGGAAGCTGAAGAACATCGAGCGTGACCCGCGGGTCGTTCTGTCCTTTGTCGCCCCGCGCGACCACGGCGTCGCCCTGAATCCCTACGCCGTGCTGCGCGCTCGGGCCACCGTCGAGCCGAGCGACGCGGCGTGGGACCTACTCAACCGGCTAACAAAGACCTACATGTCGCCAGGCACCGAGTTCCCCGCACCGAAGGGACCCGGCTACATCGTCCGCTACGAGATCGAGCGGATCAGCGGCGTCGGACCATGGGCCCCAAACCGGCCCTGATCGACTGCGTAGTCGTTCGCACCATTGACACCCGTGGTCGTGTGTGTGTGCGCGCGCGGCTCACTGCTTGTTCGGCAGCAGCTCGAGCAGCCCGGAGAACAGTGGGGTGATGAGGCGTGAATGCGGATAAACACGGTAGGTGTTGTAGACCGCGCCGTCCCGCATTGCGAATACGCTCCACCCCGCGCTCACCGACACAGCCGACTCGAGGTCCGGTGCCCCGACGTCCTCACGGTAGTCGCGCAGCCACTGCGGCGCCTCGCGGAGCAGCTGCCCCATGTCGAACTCTTCTCGGACGATGCCGGACATCTCCTCCCGGCGAAACGCGTAGCCGTAGTCGAACAGGAAGTCATCGTCGTGCGCCGACACATACGGCACCGTCCACCCTCGACGCCTCTTGTACGCGACAAGCTTCTCGAGCGGCGCGTGCGACATGCAGAGGAGCGTCACGTCGCGATCGTTTAGATGAACGACCACGCCGCCCAGCCCGTCGGCGAGCGACGAGCAGCCCGGGCACGCAACTGCCCAGTCCTCTCCGAACATCAGGTGGTAGATGAGCAGCTGCGAGCGGCCCTCGAAAAGCTCGGGCAGCGACTTCGGCCCGTCCTCGGTTGCGAACCTGTACTCCTTCTCGACCGGGACCCACGGCAGGTCGCGCCGCTGCTCCTCGACGCGCTTGGTGTGCTCTTCCAGTTCCCGCTCGGCGGCCAGCAACTCCCTTCGCGCTACCTGCCACTCTTGCTCCGTTCTGACGTTCATCGGACCTCCTTCGCGCTGACCTTGTCGTCGTTAGAACAGTGCGACGGAGAAAAACTCATCGGCCACGGCGGGCGAGCCGTCCAAGCAGCGCCCCGAGTACGAGTCCGGCCTCGGGTGCAAACGGGATATCGGTGGCGACGCTGACCACGATGCCGATCGCCAAGCCCAGCACGGCTCCAACCCCGATGGCGACTCCGACGCTCATCTGGGGAGTGGATGCGCCCGAGCCATGGGGTGTGTTGTCCGCATCAAGTTTCTTCCGGCCACCGTTCGCCGTCTGTCAACACTGACACGCCAAACAGCTTCGTCGATGGGGGCGACGCCCCATTTCAGACCCCGGGGCGAAGCGATGCGCGTACGCCTCCGCCGAGGCGTTCAGAGGGCGACCTGGGAGCCCATGATTACGGTGCGGTCACTCGGTAGCCCGAAGTGATCGATCGCGCTCGACGCGTTGCGGGCCATTGCGATGAACAGGCTCTTGCGCCACTGCCGCATGCCTGGATCGTCGGTCGGCGTGATCGTGATCCGCGAGACGAAGTACGACGCGTGCTCCAGGTCGAGGTTGCGCTCGAGCAGGCCGTGCTTGCGCGCGTCCGCTAGTGCCCCGGGGATGTCGAGTTTGTCGTGGTAGCCGAAGCGGGCGGTCAGATGCACGACCTTGAAGCGGCCGTGGCCGAGCACCTCGACCGAACACCGGTCGAAAGTCTCGACGTGCGGGATGCTGATGGTCTCGACCGAGACGATCACGACCTTCTCGTGAAGGGTGTGGGTGTGCTCGACGTCGGCGCGGAGCGCCAGCGGAGTGGTGTCCTTGTCGCGACACAAAAAGACCGCGACGCCGGGAGCGCGGACCAGCGGTGGCTGCTTGGAGTCCAGACCGTCGAGGAACTCGTCGAGGGGTCCCTCCTGAGCGACGCGGTTTCGCGTGACGATCACCTGGCCGCGGCGCCAGTTGATCATCACAATCGACATCACGAGGCCGATCGCCAGCGGCAACCAGGCGCCGTGCTCGATCTTCGCGATGTTCGCGCTGAAGAACGCGACCTCGACGGTCAAGAACAACACCGCGATCGGCGCCAGCTTTCGTTTGGCCGTGCCCCAGAGCAGGCGCGCGACAGCCAGGAACAGCAGCGTATTGAGGATGAACGTTCCCGTCACCGCAACGCCGTAGATGTCGCCCAGCTTGGTGGAAGAGCGGAACACGAGCGTCAGCGTGAGCACGCCGGCACACAACAGCCAGTTGATGATCGGGACGTAGATCTGGCCCTCGACCTTGGACGTGTGCAGGACCCGCAGCCTCGGTAGGAAGCCAAGCTGCACGGCTTGCTTGGCGACGGAGAAGGAACCCGAGATCACTGCCTGTGATGCGATCACCGTCGCGACGGCGGCGAGGACAACCATCGGCCATAGAGCCCAGTGAGGGGTCATCTGGTAGAAGGGATTGAACGTGCTCGCGTCCTTGGCGAGCGCCGGGTGGTGGAGGATGAACACCGCCTGGCCCAGGTAGTTGAGCACCAGCGCCGGTAGGGCCAGGCCGAACCAGCCGATGCGGATCGGGTCCGCGCCGAAGTGACCACGGTCGGCGTACAGGGCCTCAGCACCTGTCACCGCCAGCACCACGCCGCCGAGCACGAGGTAGCCGGCGGCGCCGTGATCGACGAAGAACCGGACCGCCCAGGTCGGCGAAAGACCCTGGAACACCGCCGGGTCCTTGACCACCTGACTCAGGCCGATCAGCCCGATCACGGAGAACCAGACGAGCAGGACCGGCCCGAACAGCCATCCGATCGTCCCCGACCCGAACCGTTGCAGGATGAACAGGCCGAGCAGGATCGCGACCGACAGCGGCACGATCAGGTGCGCCAACGCAGGAGTCGCGACCTGGACTCCCTGGATCGCACCGAGCACCGAGATCGCGGGGGTGATCATGCCATCACCAAAGAACAGCGCCGCGCCGAAGATCCCGAGCGTCACCAGCAACGCACCATGGACGACCCGGTTGCGCTGCAGGAGGGCAGTCAGCGCCATGATCCCCCCGTCACCGCGGTTATGGGCGCGCATGATGAAGCCCGCGTACTTGATCGACACGACGACCATCAGCGCCCAGAAGATCAACGACGCGATCCCGTACACGGTGGCCGGCGTTATCTGCGCCGTGGCCTTATAAGAGCTGAAGATCGCCTGCTCGGTATACAGCGGGCTGGTGCCGATGTCCCCGTACACGACCCCAAGCGCACCAAGCGCCAGCACCGCCCGGCCCGCGTGAGCGAGCACATCTCGGTTGGAATCAGCGAGGGCCTCGAACCGCTTCCGCGTGGCCTCAGACTCCTGCACGTGAGCGGTGGCCCGTCGTGGAGCGACGTACTCGATCTTGTGCGCCGCCTCGTGCAGACTACGCCGCCGCGATGACGTCATGCCAAGGTCTCCTGGTCAGCTCGGACCGGGTCAGCTCGTATGGGAAGCTCGAGCGCAGCGGCCGCCGCGCGTAGGTGGCTTCCAAGCGCTCCGGGTTCGGCAGGGTGATACAGCGGGCTCGTGCCGTCGGTAAGCAGCGACTCGAGCAACGCCACCCCGTGGGCCGTGACCGGCTCGGGAGCACGCAGCCGGCGGTCCAACGTCGCGAGCACCGTGCGCGCGGCAATTACTTCGCTCCGGTCAGGCCCAACCGCCGCGCTGAGACCACGCGTGGTCGCCTCCGCGTCACGAACTGCTCTCGCCAGCCCGGCCGCCACGCACACGCGATGGCCTCGGCTCGTAAGCCGCTGGCCCCTGATCGCGAGAAGCGCGCTGGCGCCCGGACTTGCGCCGGCAGCCAGCTGACGGTCAAGCTCCCCAGCGCGCCAACGGGCGATTAGCGCGAGACGGATGCGCCGCCACCGGCGCCCTCCCGATGGGAACGAGCGCCGCTGCGAGGGGTACGAAATGCGCTCTAGGTCGGCAACAGACATGTGACACGCGTCCACACCACATGCTTGCCGAGCCCCCGTCAAGGGGACGCTAAGAATGCACCGACCACCGTCAAGATTTCGTTAATCGCGAGCGCTATGACTGATAACCAAGCCCTCTCGCAGCAGCGTCCCTGCGATCAGCAGCGCCGCGACTGCGTCGGCCCACCACCAACCTAACGCCGACTCCACGACAAGACTGACCAGGGTCGCCGCGGCGAGGGCGGCACCAGCCAAGCTCAGTACGCCGTCTCCACGCAACGCGGAGCTTCGTAGTTGTTGGGCGAGCCGAAGCTTGGCTCGAGCCAGGACCGGCAGCACAAGCACTGACGCCCCGGTCAGTGCGACCCCGACAGCCGTGTGTTCGGGGTGGGAATGGCTCGCCAGCGCGACGACGGCGGCCACGGCTAAGTAGACGCCGATCACAACGAGAATTCCGCCGACAACGCGGGCGGCGCGCCGCTCGACGATGTCGGCGCTGCCGGCTCCGGTTCTCTCGGCGCTGAATCGCCAGACGAGCACAGCAGACGCTGAGCCATCCACGATCGAATCGGCCCCGAAGCCGACAAGTGCGAACGAGCCGACCACGAGGCCAGCGATCAGCGCAGTTGCGCCCACCACCCCCGCCCAAGCGACGGACAACGCACACCACCACACAGCCCGGACGAGCTGGTTATCCCGCTCAAGCACCTTAGAACGAGAAGTTCAACGGCCGTTGACGCCGCCCGAGGATCCGCAGCGTCACGGCGGGGGCCGCGTACCAGCTGCCGACGACGAAGCGCATCACCGGTCCGAAGCTCAGGGCCGCCGCCGCACCGACGAAGTGCAGGCCGTCGACGGAGGACTCAAGGCCCGGACCCAAGCGCGGATATCCATCCGACGTCTGCATCTCGGCCGCGAGATCGGCAGCCAGAAGTGGATAGCGGCTCACGTCAATCGCGAACCCGGTGCCGAGGAGCACCTGGTCGACGATTCGCTCGGACCCGTCGTCGAGCTCCAGCCGCACGCCGTCGTCGTGCGGCTGTGCCGCGGCGGTCGACACGCCGCACGTAAGCACGACGCGCTCGAGGCGAGGGCGCAGCCAGCCTGACCCTGCGGGTCGCAGGCAGCGCTGGAACACCCACGGCTTCAGTGACGCCGGGAGGAGCCGGAACGCATCGGGTGCAGCGGCGATCCAGCCGCTCAACCTGCCGCCAACGGCGGTCGGGGGAAGCGGGATGTCGATCCGCCGCCGGGCGGACGCGCTCGGCTGCGAGTCGTCAGACAGCCAGTTGATCTGCGCCGCGCGTGCGAGCACCTCGACGTGGGCTCCAGCTTCGCTTAGAAGCGCCGCCGACTCGAGCGCGCTCTGGCCGCCCCCGATGACTGCGACTCGCTTGCCGGCGAACGATGCGAGCGTCTCGTGGTCGATTGAATGCGAGACCAGCGACGCAGGCAGCGACGCGAACGGCTCCGGGCGGTTGGCGAAGGGTGCGGTCCCAGTCGCGACGACGACATGCGAGGCCTCGAGTGTTTCTCCATCGTCGAGGCGCAGCGCAAAGCCGGCGGGACTGCGGCGCACCTCCGCGACTCGGCGGAGATCCACATCCGGCACCACTTGTTGCTGGAACCAGGCGCCATAGCCTCTGAACTCCTCCAGCAACAGCGATGGCCGCCTCACGAACCTGCCGGTGTCCTGCTCGTAACGCTCGATCGTCAAATCCCGCTTCGGGTCGGCGATGTGCGTCGCTCGGACTGGCGAGCGGAGGATCATCCCGGTGGGCATGTTGTGGCGCCAGAAGCCGAGCGGATCTCCGAAGCATCTGACGTCGACCCCGGCCCCCCGCAGGTGAGCCACCGTCGCGAGCCCGTGGGGACCCGCACCGATTACCGCAACCCGCGCCGTCGGGCGCACGATCCGCGACCCGATCCGAGCAGCACGACCGGGGACACGCTGCTCGGCAGCGACGGGCCGCGGACGACGGCGGCGCTCCGCGAGCGATCTGGCCAGCAATAGCCAGCGGGCAAGGAACGGTCCTGGATCGCGAAGGCTGAAGTACGGATGCACGACGCGCCGGCGCATGCGCAGCACGGCTGCCGCGCCTGCGATCTGGCCCGCTCGGAGCCGCCAGATCGCGTGACGGAGGTCGGCATCCTCCCAGCGGTACGAGACGCCGGCCCGCGCCCGCACGTGCGCCTGCGGCGGATCGAGCCCGAGCAGATACGAGCACCACAACGCGGGGAGATTCGCGCCGGAGCCGATTGCCAGTGCCATCGACCCGTACGGACGGGGGTTGAGGTCAATCGCGGCCCACTCGCCGTCGCCGCGCTCGATCAACTCGAGCTCGAACAGACCCTCCCAACCCAGTTCAGCGAGCAACCCGAGGACGCGGGCGGAGAGCTCTGGTGGCTGTGGCAGCGTCTCAGAGAAACAGGCATTGCCCGCTACCGGATACCACGTCCTGCGGTATCGAGACATCGCCGATCCAAGAAAACGCCCGCCCGCGAGCACGCCGGCATACGAAATAACGACTCCGCGCTGGACTCGCTGGAGCAGGAACGGCTCCCCGGTCAGCGCCGCGGCCACCGTCAGCGCCGTGTCATCGACGACGCGGCGACTCTCGACGTGCAACCCCACTCCGCCGCGGTCGACGATCGAGCAGATCGGCTTTACCACCACCGGATAACCCAGCTCCCCCACCGCGGCGAGCGCATCGGAGACCGTCGCGCAAACGACCGTCTTCGGCGAGTCGAGTCCGTGTCTGGGCGCCACCGTCGTCAACGCGAGCTTGTCGAGGCTTCGCTCGACGGCCTCCTCGCTCGGCAGCCCGAGCTTGGCGTGGGGCTCGAGTGCGTGGCGAGCGCGCGAGACCGCTCGCAGCGACGCATCGCTTCCGGGCATCAGCACCGAGTAGCTGCCCGAGGCCAGCGCAGCGCCCAGACGGGCCACGAATGCCGGCTCGTCCTCGAGCGGGTGCGGCAGCAGGATCCGTTCGGCGACTGACCGTGACCACTGCGCCGGTGCCGGCCGGCTGGACTGGGCAGCGGCGATCCCCACCTCGAATCCGGCCGCACGCAGTCCACGGGCGGCTGCCACGACCGCCCGCGTTTCGCCGTCCGTGACGAGCACCCGTCGCCGTTCGCCGCGAGCCTCCACCGCGGGCGAATGTAGCGCGCGCGGGTGGGTCTTGCCGCGTCCTCGGCGGCCCTTGGCCGGACGCGCCAAAATGGCTAGATGACCACAGCGAAGAACGAGGGCGAGCCAATCACCGAGGCGGGTCTGAAGGCTCTCAGGGCGGAGATCAGCGAACTAGAGACGGTCGGGCGCCGTGACATCGCGGCGCGGATCCTCACCGCCCGCGGGCATGGCGACCTTAAGGAGAACGCCGAGTATCACGCGGCCAAGGAAGATCAGGCCCACCTCGAGACCCGGATCAGCCGTCTACGGCAGCGGTGGCGCAACGCCGTGGTCGTTGACGTCGCGCAAGGACCCGGGATGGCGTTTTCGTTCGGGCGCACCGCCGAGGTGCTCGACCAGGAGACAGGTGAAGTACACGTTTGGACGATCGTCGGGGCTGCGGAGGCCGACCGCGAGCAGGGCAAGCTCTCAGCGGAAGCCCCAGTCGGAAAGGCGCTCTTGGACCACCCGGCCGGTGCCACAGTCGAGGTCCCAACGCCGAGCGGTACCCGCCGCCTCACGATTGAGCGCATCCTCTAGGCGCTGCCGGGCGCGCCACTCGCGCAACACCGCGGTCGCCGCGGAGCTCGTACGACCGACACCGGACGGAGCTTGAGAGGAGGGAGTTTCACGCCTCGACAACCGTGGCCGATGTCCGATCGTCCTGCGACTTGGAATAGATCAGGTGCAGGAGTGCCGCCACGCTCCGGTACGGGTCGCGGCGTGCGGCCTCCTGCTCGGCGGCGAGCAGCAGGTCGAGCTGGGCGCCCGTCGGAGCCAGGCCCTCGCGATGATCGCTGAACACGCGCACGCCGAACCACCGCTTCCGCTGCCAGCCGAGCGGTGCGAGGGCGACATCGATCGCTGAGGGTGTGTGGGTGCGGGCGGACAGCCCCAGCCGGTTCGTGTAGCGCGCGGAGTCGAAGGCGGCGCCGGCAGCCGCCCAGTTGCCTCGGAGGCCGTCGCGCATAGCCGGAGCGAGTCCGTTGCGCACAACCAGCGACATCACGGCTCCCTCGCGCGCGATTCTCGACAGAGCTGTCAGCAACGGGACGACGTCATCGAAGTACATGAGCACGCCGTGGCAGACCACCACGTCGAAGAGGCCGTCGGTCAGGTCCGCCGCCGATTCAGCGGGGCCGTGCACAATGCGAACCCGTGCGCGGACGGCGGACGGCCGCGCCGACAGCTCGAGCGCGAACCGGTCCAGCAGCTCCTCGCTGATATCCAGTCCCGTCACCTCATGTCCCGCGCTCGCCAGCCGTAGCGCCTGCGTCCCCTGACCACAGCCCGCGTCGAGCACGCGCAGCGGCCCCCGGCCGCCGAGCCCTTCCGCAAGCTGCGCCGCAACCAGCGCTTGCCGCACGACATCCCGCAGGCCACCCAGCCCATCGGCCCAGCAACCAACCGCCCGCAAGAAGCGAGTGTTCGTCTCCACGGGCCCGAGTATCACAGTAGATACCGACATCGATGCCTTTCGCCGGCTCAGAGGTCGCTTGGGCGCAGCGCCGTCTTCAATCAGCCTTCGTGCGGAACGAGCGCAAGCGGACGCAACTCGACTCCTACATCAGCGCGCCCGTCAGCATCCTCATCGGATCTGCTCGAGCAGGTTGACGTGGAAGCCCATGCACCCAAACAAGGGCTCGCGGTGCGTTCCCACGTCAGCGAACGTCGGGGAACGCGCGGACGACCATTCGCTGCCCATCGGAGGTCCTCGACCCTGTGCCACGCGTGGTCCGACCGCGGCATGCTCGGTCGGTGTCAGCTCGGCTCGCCACCCCGAACAGCGAGGGCGCCGGGATATCGGCCAACGGGCGCAACGGCTCCTCAAGATGACGTGAGGGACCGAGCTGCCTCCGGACGAGCGCCTCGTTGCCGTCGGTGCGGGCGCGATCGGGCTCATACTGCGTGTCCTCGAGCCCGACGCGCGTATCCAGTCCGCGCCGCACTGCGTCCTCGATGAGCACCCACGTCGCCTCTCCGTGCCCCGTCGAGACGCCGACCGGGACTCCGCACGCGTCGCGAACAGTGGTGACCACGTGATCGACGATGTGCGCGTCGAGTCGCTCGCGGCCGCGTTCGTCGCGCGGGTGCAGATGTACGGCGCCCGGCGCCCGCGGCGACGCACGCGACGGCGTCACGTGCAAGCTCATCGGCGAGCACGGGCACCGCCGGGTGGTCGGCTTTCGTCCACGGTCCGTTCAAAGCCGCCTGCAACAGCATGCCCCCAACCTACCCGACCAGTGGCGACGGCCGACCGTCCATCGCCGTCGCCCGAAGCTTCGACGTCTGTGGCGCAGCACGCGACACGTCCACGTGGGACGCGATCATGCTCCGTCACGTCTGGTGAGCCTGCGATCGACAAGTCGGCTGCCGCCCGGACCACGGCTAATGGATCTCGTCTCAGCCCCCATCGAAGACCAGCTCGCTGCGTTCAAGGAGATGGTCATGACCAACTCGGTGGTTGCGACCCTTATCGAACGGCTGCCGCGGCTCGAGGTGCCTGGTTGCTACCTCGCCGCGGGCGCCCTGTATCAGACGGTGTGGAACTGCGTGTCCGGACGTGACCCGCGCGCCGGGATCAAGGACTACGACATCGACTATTTCGACGCCGTCGACCTCAGCTGGGCGGCGGAGGACGCGGTGATACGACGCGGCGCCAAGCTCTTCGGCGACCTGGACGCCAGGGTGGAGATCCGCAACGAGGCGCGCGTCCACCTCTGGTACGAGGACAAGTTTGGTGTGCATTGCCCTGCCTTTTCGAGCACCGAGGAAGCCATAGCGAGCTTCCCGAGCACAAGTTCGGCGTTCGGCATCCGTCCGCGCGACGGCGACCTCGACGTCTACGCCCCGTACGGCTTCACAGATCTGTTCGCGCTGCGCACTCGCCCCAATCCCGTGCTCGCACCACGCCACGTGTACGAGTCAAAGACCGCGCGTTGGCGGCAGCACTGGCCCGAGCTCGAAGTCATCCCGTGGGGGTCGACCGAGTCCGCTCACTGAGCGCACTCGAGACGAAAGGCAGCGTCTGTGAGTGCGAGGCGGGCGTCGCGGTTGGGCGTGCACGTGCGGACCACGCGAGTTCGTCCTTCGCGCGGAAGACACGATGGACCGGTCAGGTGCAGTGTCGCGATCGGACCTGCGCGCAGCAGCACTGCAGGCGGAACCGAAGCCTCCACCTGGACCATCAGGCTCTTCCCATCGGGAGCGATCACCGCACTGGAGCAGACCGACACTGAAGGCGCCTCCTGCGTGGACCCCCGACGGCCTGAGGGCCGCGGCGAGCGCGACCCTCAGGTCCGTCAAGGGCGCTTGCCGAACTACAACGCGCCAAGCAGCGAGGTAAGGCTCGTAAGCGTCGCCGTCAGCTGCGAGAGGTTGTTGTTCAGCTGGCCGAGAACCCCGGGCTGGTTAAGCGCACCGGTGAGGCTGCACAGCAGGTTCCCGAGCAGGTTGCCGTCACCGGGAACGCCCGTGATCAACAGGCTCACCGGCAACGGGCTTGCCGGGTTCGTACCGCCAAACAGCTGGACGCGCAGCCCGAGCAGGTTCAGGTCGATCGGCCCAAGCTGCAGTTGCAGCACCGTGCACGCAACCTGCGCCGTCTTGACCTTTGCAGCGCCCGCCGGAGCGGGCCCCGACAGCGTCGCCGGCATCATCACGTTGTACCGGGTCACGTGGCGGCCCTTCAGTTTGCCCTTCAGCGTCCCGACCGCGTAGACCTTGTTGCCCCGCGCGACGTAGCGCTGAATGGCGTAGCTGCCGTTGAACTGCTTGCCGTTCTTCGCCACCCCATGGACAGGCACCGTGGTGAGCGCCGGAAGACTGCTGGTCTTCGGCGGCACAGCCGTGCCATTTGATGCTGAAGCAACCGGAACTGCGGTAGCTCCGAGCGCCAATGTTGCAAGCCCGGCGACTACCGCAATGCGGAATCGTTTCATTTGGATCCTCCTACGAGGACGTGCAGAAGCATCCGAGACCCCGCGCAAGTCGCGACTGCGTGAACAGCCAAGTCGCGGACTGCGACCGGAGAGTCGATCCTCCTGCCGTCCTGATTTGATTGACGGGCGGACTCTCCGGCCAGGGAGCCCACCAGTCGCCTACCCGCTCCAAACGCGTCGAACCCGACTGGACGAATGTCGTATCTCCCATCGACAGGCCGAAACTGGCGTGCGAACGGGGCTTAGGAGCGATTCCTGCAGTTCGCTGGACGACGCGGTCGTCAGCGGCGGTGGACGACTCGCCCCCCTATAAAGAGAACCGCCCCCTGCCGATGCGGAGGGCGGGTCGAATTCTTTGCGAGGTGCGCTGGCGAACACTCGTCACCGGGGACCTGCCAGAACGACGTTGCCGCCACCAACAAGCCCCATCGCGATACGTCGATGCCCAAAGGGACCGCCCGATCATCGTGCCCGGATCGAGCGGATGATCGGTTGGAGACGCCGGGTACGCGATCAGCTGAGGCGCTTGACCAGGCACGACGATTCGGCCGAGTAGCCCAGTCGCCGGTAGAACGCCAGTGCTCTCTTGTTCGTGGACCAGACGTCGAGGCTGAGTGCCGGCAGTCCGTGGTCGCGCGCCCATGCTTCGCCGGCCTCCATCAGAGCGGTGCCGACGCCCATCCGGCGAGCGTCCGCGACTACGGCCAGGTCGGCCACATGACCGCGAGCGAAGCCGACAGCGTCCTTGCCCACTCTGAGCGAGATGAACCCGAGCGGCGTCCCCTCAACTCCTTCGGCGACCAACACAGCCGACTGTGGGCTTTGCGCGCGCACAGCGTCGGCAAGCGCATCGCGAAACCCGGGGGCGAAGGCCGCCGCGTCGTCCCATGCAGGGGAGGCAAACTCCAGCAGGCTTGGCACAAGTCCCGCGATGAACTCGCAATCGCGCTCATGCGCGGCCCGGATCGAGAACTGATCAGTCATGTGCAGTTGTTAGCGCACCGCCACGGCTCGCTGATCGTTATTGCGAGTTCAGGTAGGTGACGACGGCAAGGACCCGCCGATGATCATCGGGCGAGGGCGGGAGGTGGAGCGTCGCGAAGATGTTCTTGACGTGTTTCTCGACCGTGTGCTCGGTGACGACCAGCTGCTCCGCGATCGCCTTGTTGGACCGGCCTTCGGCCATCAGCGCTAGGACTTCGCGCTCGCGGTCGGTGAGTCGATCGAGCGGGCTGTCGCCCTGCCGGGACCGACCGACGAGCTGGGCGACGACCGCCGGATCGAGCACTGAGCCGCCCTCGCCGATCCGCTCGATACTTACCGCGAGCTCGTTCAGGTCCGAGACGCGCTCCTTGAGCAGGTACCCGACCCGGTCGGTGCCGTCGGAGAGCAGCTCGAGTGCGTAGCGGGCGTTGACATGCTGTGAGAGGACGAGGATCCCGATCGTCGACGACCGTTGCCGGATGGCCTTCGCCGCTCGCAGCCCTTCGTCGGTATGCGTAGGCGGCATCCGAATGTCCACGATCACGACGTCGGGTTCGGTCGCATCGACGAGTTCCATCAGCTGTTCGCCGTCGGCGGCTAATCCGACGACTTCGAAGCCCGCCTCCTCGAGCAGTCGCGCGAGGCCTTCGCGCAGGATGACCGCGTCGTCCGCGACGGCTACGCGCACGGTATCTCCGCCCGGAGCGTGGTCCCGCGACCCGGCGGGCTAGACACGGTCAAGCGCCCTCCGAGCGCCTCGACCCGGTCGGCTAGGCCGCGGAGCCCCGAGCCACCCCCGGTGCTCGCGCCGCCGATCCCGTCGTCCACGACGTCAACGGTCAGCGTGCCTTCGTCCAGCACGGCGCCGATCCGCACCTCGGTCGCGTGCGAATGCTTGACGGCGTTCGCGAGCGCCTCGCTGGCGACGAAATAGGCGGCGCTTTCTACCTGATCTGAGAGCCGGCTCTCGAGCTTAATGTGGAGATGGGTAGCCAGCGCGGCGCCGCGAGCGAGCTCTTCAAGTGCGGCTGCCAGCCCACGTTCGGTGAGCAGCGGCGGGAGGATGCCATGCGTGAGCTCGCGCAGCTCCGCTAGCGCCAGCGCAAGGGCCTCGCGCGTTTGACGGACGATTGGAGCCGCCGCGTCCGGCTGGGTCGGCAGCTTGGACTCGAGCAGCCCCAGCGACATCGCGATCGACACCAACCGCTGCTGGGTGCCGTCGTGAAGATCGCGCTCGATCCGTCGGCGCTCGGCGTCGGTCGCCTCGACGAGCCGTGCGCGTGACGCCTGTAGCTCGACGAGCCGAGCGCGCAGCTCGGCGTGGAGCCGTTCGTTTTCGAGCGCCAGGCCCGCGGCGGCACACACCGATCGGACCAAGTCGGCGTTGTGTTCCAGCGCCGAGTCGTGCAGGAGCACCGCGATCGGCTGCCCGTCGTGCTCGACAAAGGTCGAACGACGGTTGTCGCCCTCTCCGGGGAGCTCCAGCTGCCGACCGTCGGCACGAACGTAGCGGGCGTCGGTGGGGTACCAGAACGCAAGCTCCAACGACGGGTCACCGAGCGCCCGGGCGAGCGCCGTGCGTAGGTCGGCCGACGTGCTTTGCTCGCCGAGTTGCACGACGAGACCGGCCACCTGGCCACGCTCGAGTCGACGCTGAAGGAACACGACCAGCACCGCGATCGGAACCGTCGCGGTGGTGTAGAAGAAAACCTCGGCCGGGTAGCTCCCGAGCGGGTGGCCTACCAGGTCGTCGATGACCGTCGCGGTCAACGCCAGCAGCGTTAGCGTTCCGGCCACGAGTACCGGCGTCACGGCGCGGCGCTGCGGCGGGCTTGCGCGCAACCAGCGCAGGCCGAGCACGGAGATCGTGCCGAGCGCCAGAACGCCCGCACCGACGCGTTGCAGGTCGAGCAGCCGATGGGCTCGTGCGTCGTTGGAAAACGCGTGCAGCAGGTTGTTGGGGCAGAAGGTGCAGCGAAGTCCGGTCTTGTTCCCGTAGAGCATCGCCGCCAGCTCCACGCCGACAGCGAGCACCAATGCCAGGGCGACCAGACCTCGATCGATGGCGCTCGGCAGCCGCCCGGAGGGGAAGCAGAGCAACAGATAGATGAACCCCGCGATCCACACGTACTGGACCAGCTCCCCGATCGTGTACGGCAGCGGGCTCCGCGCCTCCGTGAGCAGCCCGGCGAACCAGGCGAAACCGGTGACCACCATCACCGGGCCGACCCTGTTCTCCGGCCACGCCCGCCATGCACCGAGGCCGCTACCCACCAGCGAGGCCCCAACCACGAGTGTCAGCGCCGGACCCGGCTCGGTCGGCCGATACACGTTGCTCATCGTCGCCAGCCAGACCGCTCCGCCTGCGGCAACTAGGCCTGCGAGCGCCACGAGCGACAGCCTCGCCCTCATCTCAGTCACCGATTCTCGCGTCAATCCGTACCGAATGCGAGTGCCGAACGGGGATCGGCAGGGCTCGGACGCTCGAGCCCCACCTTCGGCAGCCACCGCAGAAAGCGCGGCAGATACCAGTTGCGGTCGCCCAGCAGCTTCATCGTGGCGGGGAGCAGGACCCCGCGGATCACGGTCGCGTCTAGCAGCACCGCGACCGCAAGACCGACTCCGGCCTGCTTGAGATCGAGCGCGCTCGACGTGGCGAAGAGGGAGAACACGGCGACCATCACAAGCGCGGCGCCGCTGACGACCCCGGCGGTACGCGTTATCCCGTGGCGAAGCGCCTCGTCCGTGCTCAACCCGGCGTCAACGCCCTCGCGCACCCGGCTGAGAATGAACACGTGGTAGTCCATCGACAGTCCGAAGAGCACGACGAACAGGAATAGCGGCAACCAGGAAATCACCGCTCCGTCGGAGTGAAACCCGAGCAGAGCCTGCGCCCAGTGGTGCTGGAACACGAGCACCAACACGCCGTACGACGCGCCTACTGACAGCAGGTTGAGCGCGATCGCCTTCAGCGGCACCACGATCGATCGGAAGGCGAGCAGCAGAACCACGAACGCAAGCGCTAGCACGAGCGCGACCACGTACGGAATTCCCGCCTTCATCTGATTCGTGAAGTCGACGTCTTCGGCGGTCGCTCCGGTTACGGCCGTGCTTACACCAGGAACCCGACCCAGTGTCTCGGGGATCAACGTGCTGCGTAGCTCGAGCACCGCGCGTCGGCTTGCGGCGTTGTCGCCGAGGCCGGTGAGAGGTAGCGCAATCGCCAGCGCTCGACCGTCCCCGTTCATCGCGACTGAGAACGGGCGGTGGGCGATGCCGCCCGTCGACGCCAGCGACTCGAGCCGGCCGACAGCGGCCCGCAAGCCTTGCGGGTGACCTCCGCGCCAGGTGGCGGTGACAATGGCCGGCGACGATGCGCCAGGGAAGTTGGCGGTGATCTGCTGCGCGAGCGACGACTGCCCGGCCGCCGACAACGCGTCGGAGCTCGGCTTCGAGACCCGCATCCCGAGTGCCGGCGTCGCGAGCGCGATGAGCAAACCGCACGACAGCGTCGCGGCGACCTCCGGGTGGCGCAGAACACGGTCAACGATCCTGCCCCAGAAACCGTCGTCGCGATCGGCTCGCCATTGCGGTAGGAACGGAATCCGACCCCGATCAATCCCTGGCCCGAGGAGCTTAAGCACCGCCGGGAGGGCGGTCACCGAGCCGATCACCGCACAAGCGACGACCACGATCGTTCCGCTGGCGATGCCGTTGAACACATCAGACCCGACCGCGAACTGAGCCCCCATCGCGATCATGACGCTCGCGCCCGCGATCAGTACCGAGCGACCGGACGTACGGGCGGTGCGATCGAGCGCCTCATGTGACGGCAAGCCGCGCCGGCGCTCCTCCCGGGCCCGGACGATGTAGAAGAGCGCGTAATCGACGCCGACCGCCATGCCGATCAAGAGCACGACCGTCTTGACGCTGTCGTCGAGCGGGAACAAATGACTGATCGGACCCAGCAGTCCGAACGCAGCGGCAACCGCGGTCACCGCCAACAACACCGGAACCGCAGCGGCCACGAGCGTGCCGAACACAACCAGCAGCACAATCAGCGTCACCGGCACCGAAAGCTTCTCGGCGCGTGCCAGGTCCTTGTGCGAGCCACTGCCGATGTCCGCGACCGCTGCCGTAAGGCGCCGATCAGCCCCGGACGCGGTGCTCACGACGTGCCGCAGCTCAGCTGTTGAAAACGGGGCGTTGACCTGGCCGGCGACGAGGGCCGCACCCTGGTCCCTCGAAAGGCTGACATGAACGGGGCCTCTGAGAATCCGACGCATTCCCGCTTCGACCCTGTCGATCGCCACGTGGAAGGCAGGCGTGCCGTCTGTCGCCGCTGCGCTGTGCAGATAAACGTACTCGACGGGTGGGAACCAGAGCCCGGACGAGTTCAGTACCGCGTCTCCCCGCGCGGACTCGCCGACGGCACCGTCTTGGAGTTGCTTGGACCCGGTGACGCTTAGCGCGAGCAGCGCCAGCACTACGAACGACAGCCAAGCTGCGATCGCGAGCCGGGGCCTGCGCGTGCTCCAGCGCCCGACCGAGGTTGGTGAGAGTCGCGTGAACATGACTGAGCAGGATCCGCCCATCGACCGTCTCTGAACAGCCGGATAGCCGGAGTCCTTGGCGGTACGGCTAGCCGGTAGGGCCCGGCTTCGCTGGTGGCGTTTACTACGGGTCGGGTTACGGGTTGACGACCGCTGTCCCGAGGGCGCTGAGCAGGGCGCGCGCGGCCGCCGGCGAGACCGTCCGGTCGCGCTCGGCTCGATCGAGATCGTCGCGGATGTGACGTAGTAGCACCGTCGTTGGCGTGCTGGTGGGCACGCCGCGTGACGCAGCGATCTGGGCGAGCGAGCGTCCGCCGCCGAACTGCTGCTCGAGTGCTCGGTCGCTGAGCCCAAGGCTGCGCGCGACCGCGATCACATCGTCGGTCCAGCTCAACTTCAGCGCCGGGTCGGGCTTGACGTTGCCGCCGACGAGCTGTCCCAGAAACTGCAGACCGTCTGTTTGGAGCTTGCTCGCCCGGCTTGTAGCGGGCGAGCCGTCGGCGTGATCGGCATTGCCCGCCGGTGTCAATGCGACGCCGACCGCGATGACTGAAGCGGAGATGACGGCGACGAGCCCCTTGAGGAGAGCGAGATGCATTTGTTGTCGTCCTTCCGGTGTGGTATCTTTCTCGGCAAGTAGTTTTGTCAGAAAGCTATTTGCATGTCAAGAGAAATCACCGAAGCCAAGCTTCAGCAAATGCAATCGGTCGGTCTCGAGTTGCGCCTGTTCGGCACTGAGATCGACGCGCTGGACGCCCGCGCGGCCGAGCGCTTTGGGCTCAACCGCAGCGATCTCCGCTGCCTGGACGTGCTCTCGCATTCCGGACCCATGAGCCCGACCGCCCTCGCCAGCGCGGTGGGCATGTCCACGGGCGGGCTCAGCATCAGCCTCGGCCGCCTCGAACGGGCGGGATATGTGAGGCGCACGATGGACCGCAAGGACCGGCGGCGCGTGACTGTCGAGCTAACCCGCAAGGCCCAGCGAATCGAGGAGCAGATCTTCGGCCCGCTGCTGGGCGAGGTCGGCAGGCTGCTTGAGGGCTATTCGGAGGCCGAGCTGGACTTGATTTGCGAGTTCCTGCAGCGCGTGCGCGGTGCCGTCGCAGCGGCAGGCAGACCGAAAGGAGAAACAAAGTGACCGATCGAGCCACCCGAGGGCTGGCCGCGATCTGCGGGATCGCGGGCGTCCTCATGTTGACCGCCCATTTCCTGATTCCGGGCAACGTGCCGCCCGATAGCGCCGGCCTGGCGCGGATCGCGACGTTCGCGCGCGATCACCATGACGCGATTCTGATTTCCGCGTGGCTTCAAGTCAGCGGCGCGATTCTGTATGTCGTCTTCATCCTCGCCATCGTCCACCTCGCCGGCGCGGGACAGCGGTTCGCGGGACGCATCGTTGCGCTCGCAGCACCGATCCTCGTCGGTCTGACCCTGCTCGACTCCGCAATGATCATCTCCACGGTCCAGTCCGCCGCGCACGGTCACAACTAGACGCTGCGGGTCAGCTTCGATCTCATCGGCGGTCCGGGCAACGACGCGATCGGCCGCACGTTCTTGATCGCCCCGGCGATCCTGCTCCCGCTCGGGTTCGTGATCCTGCAGACACGACTGCTGCCGCGCAGCTACGGGTGGATCGCGATCGCGTTCGGCGCGGTCAGCCAGGCGCTTGGGTTGATCGGGCTCTTCAGCAAGCAGGCATTCGCGGACATTAACCCCGCCGTCCTCGCGCTCGAGAACCTCTGGCTGATCACGGTCGCCATCACGCTGCTGATCAATGGAAGCTCGCGCGAGCCGCGATCCGTGCCGACCCGGCAGCTGTTCGAGCAGACGACCTGAACGCCCCTCAGCGCCTCAACGGGCCGTGTGGGCCCGCGGTGAAGCGTCGCGGCCTTAAACACCTGCAGCGGGGCGCAATTCCGAAGAATTCGCCCCGCTGCAAATAGCGGAGGACGACGGGTACGAAGGGTGCGACATTCGCTGTCCGCGTCAGGAGATTCGGTCGCGGCGAGTGGCCCAGTTGCGGCCGACTCGATCGTCTGCGGGCCGACAGCTTGTGGCCGCGGAAGAGCCAGAAGACTGGCGGTCCTCCCTCCTTCGCGAGACTGCTCTCGGCGAGATGCGAAACCGACTCCGCGGGGCGACCCTGTCCCGCTCCTGACCTCGGTCGGTGAGAAGGCCCATATCGACGCTTAGTGGAAGTGAACGCCGGCGAGGATCTCGATTGCGATGATCGCGGCCGCGAGCCAGTCGACTACCGCACTCAACGCCCACGAGTCGGCGAATCAGCTACGGTCCCGGAGAGCTGAGTTGCCCGCTGACGAGTACGTGATGATGCGAGTCGCACGTTGAGTGGCTTCGCCGGATCTGCTCGTGTTGTGGCCGTGCTTGAGGGCCAGGTCGCGGCGGGCGCACCGGGGGCGGTGGCGCGCATCGAGGCGCCGCGCGCCGGTGTGGTCTGGTCCGGCTCGGCCGGGCACTTGGCGCGGGGGGAGAGTCGCGCCCTGCGGGTAGACGATGCCTTCCGAGTGGCGAGCGTCACCAAGAGCGTCACCGCGGCGGTGTCGGTCAGGCTCGCCGCCGAGGGACGCCTAGCACTTGATGAGCCACTTACCGCCCAGTTGGCGCCAGAGCTCCTCGACCGCTGGCGGGGCCTTGAGGACCTCCCTCACAGCACGCCGCGCCAGCTGCTCACCCACACGTCCGGCGTGCCGAACTACTTCCGCGAAGAGTCGTTTGCCGAACGGCTGCGCGAGCATCCCGCCCGGACATGGCAGCCGGTCGAGCTCGTGGACCACGCGGCGGCGCATGCGACGTGGCGCTTTCCTCCAGGGCAGGGTTTCGAGTACTCAGACACCGGCTACGTGATCTGCGGCATCCTTGCCGAGCAGGTCACCGGTCAGCCGCTCCACCAGGTGTACCGCGAGTACGTGTTCGACCTCGTCGGCATGGACGGCACGTGGCTGGAGGGGCATGAGGCCGCGAGGACGCCGGAGGTGGCGCGCCACTACTCCGAGGACATCGACTGGACGACGATCAGCCCGACGATCGACTGGGCCGGTGGCGGTCTCGTCAGCACCGTCGCGGATCTCGCGCGCTTCGTACGCGGACTGTGGTCGGAGCGGATCGTCGATGCCGGCGGGCTCGAGGATATGACGCGATGGACCCCCGGAGCGTCGTTTCCACCGCGCTCCGGGCTGCGCTACGACCGCTACGGGATGGGCATGGGGCTCAACGTCGAGGAGGGGGTGGAGCTGCTGGGCCACACCGGTTTCGTCGGGGCCTTCGCCTTCTACGCCCCGGACTACGACGCGGTCCTGGTTGGTACCCACAACGCCTCGCACGTCGATCGCTGGCCGCTCGTGGCCGCGCTCTGCCGCGAATTGCGCGCGGCCACCTGAGAGCCCGCGATCAGGTCCGGCAAGCCGCTGAGTCAGAGCGCGTTGGACCCCAGCACTCACGGCGACTGTTGCGCGTAGCGTTGGGGCTGCCCCGCGAACGCGCCAGCGCAGGTGAGCGTGCAGAAGAAGTAGGTGGTGTCGTCGTAGTTCAGTCGTCCGGCCGCGCGAGTGGGGTCGACGGCCATTCGGCACACCGGATCGATGGCGAGTCCTTGATCGGATGTGTCGCCTTGACGCACGGCGGCGACCAGCTCGACCGGATCGCGGACGTTGCGCAGAGCTTGTCGTCCGCGGGACTCGTACAGGACGCCGCCGATCTCGGGAGCGAGGGCGGCGGTTGTGCCGTGAGGAGGACTTCACCACCGCTTGCGGCGGCGGATACGCGGGCGGCAAGGTTGACGGTGGCGCCGATGTAGTCCCCGTCTAGCTCGATTGCGGGGCCGTGGTGCAGACCGACTCGTACCGCCGGTGCTCCATGGCCGGACAGCATGTCGTGAGCGATGCTGAGACCAAGGAGTACGGCCTGCGCGGGGTCGGTGATGCGCAGCATGAGCGCGTCGCCGATCGTCTTGATCTGCGTAGCCCCAAAGCTCGGGAGCTCGGCTCGGACGGCGTCGCAGAAGTCCGCCACCAGCTGGGCGGCCTGTTCGTCGCCGTGGGCTTCGGTCAGGGGGTGAAGCTGGCGATGTCGGCGAACAGGAAGGTCCCGGCCGAGCGGTCATGTTCTTTTGGCGCGGTCGGGTCTCGATCCGTCATTGCTGTGAAGGATGTCGATGAGTGGGCCGATCTCGAAGCCCTCGAAGAGGGGATGACGAAGGTGGCCTCGACGGTTGATCTCGTAGCTGTTGCGGCGCCCGATCTTTGTCCGCTTCAGGTATCCGTCGGCGATCAGATCCGCAACGATCCGCTGGGCGGCTCGCTCGGTGATCCCGACGCGTTCGGCGATGTCGCGCGCTCGAGCGGTTGGTTCGCTGGCGATGAAAAGCAGCACGTTTCCGTGGTTCGTGAGAACCCGCCAGCTGGCCGCTCTGGCTCTGGACTCATCCATTTACGGCCTCCTTGTCACGGTTCTGACACCGCGATCCTGACATACGACTTCCTTGTCACGGTTCTGACAGCGCGACTCTGACATCGCGATAACTTCAGCGTAGGATACGGGACACCGGGGCTGGAGTGACGATCGATCGGGGGGTAACCGATGACCGGATCTAATCTTGCGGCGCGCGCCGGACGGTGGAGTGCCAGGCACTGGAAGCGGGCAACCGCGATCTGGCTCGCCTTTGTGGTGATCGCTGTAGCGCTGGGGCAACTCGCGGGGACGCACAAGCTGTCTGACTCCGAGCAGTCGACGGGCGAGAGCGCCCGCGCGCAGCAGATACTTGCGAGCGCCGGGTTCAGCACGCCGGCCGCCGAGAGCGTGCTGGTGCGGTCGCGCACGCTCACGGTCGCTGACCCGCGGTTCCGCTCGGCGGTCGCGTCGGTGACCGCCACGCTCCGAGGACTTCCCCAGCCCAAAAACGTCCGGACCGGCGCCGCAGGAGAGGTCTCAGCAGATCGCCGTGCGCAGTTGGTCGAGTTCGACATGAAGGGCAAGGCCGACACCGCCGACAAGCGCGTGCAGCCAGTCCTCGACGCGGTCGCGGGCCTCCAGCGCTCGCATGCGGACTTCACGATCGCAGAATTCGGGTTTGCCAGCGCCAATCACGAGCTCAACAACACGATCCAGAAGGACTTCCAGCGAGCCGAAAAGCTGACCGTGCCGATCACGTTCGTGATCTTGTTGTTCGCGTTCGGGGCGTTTGTCGCTGCGGGGATACCGGTACTGCTGGCGTTCACGGCGGTGCTGGGATCGCTCGGGCTGTCGCAGGTGGCCAGCCATGTGTTCCATGCCTCCGATGCGACCCAGTCGGTGATGCTGCTGATGGGGATGGCGGTCGGCGTCGACTATTCGCTGTTCTATCTCAAGCGCGAGCGTGAAGAGCGCGCCGCGGGCTACCGGGGTCACGAGGGCTTGTTCCGGGCCGCCGCGACGTCGGGCCAGGCCGTGCTGATCTCGGGGTGCACGGTCCTGATCGCGATGGCGGGGATGCTGTTCGCCGGCTCGAAGATCTTCGTCTCGATCGGCGTCGGCGCGATGATCGTCGTGTTTACGGCGCTGGTGGGGTCGCTGACTGTCCTGCCGGCCCTCCTGGGCAAGCTGGGCGATCGCGTCGAGTGGGGGCTGCGACAGGTGCTCGCCGCGGCTACGTTGCTGCTGCTCCGACCGTTCAAGAGCCGCCCGCGTTGGCTACTGCGGCTGCGCGAGGCGCCGACGCTGCTTCGCAGGCTCAAGGGCGACCGTCAGGAGTCCCGAGCCTGGGGATTCGTCCTCAAGCGCTCGATGCGCTTTCCAGTGATCGCCACCGTCCTGTCGGCCGGGCTGCTGGTGGTGCTGGCGCTGCCCGTGTTGAACATGCACACCAAGCTGTTGAGCTTCACCGACCTTCCCAAGAGCCTCGGGATCGTCCGCACTTACGACACGATTCAGCGCTCCTTCCCGGGCTCGCAGGATCCGGCTCACCTTGTGGTCAAGGCGAGCAACGTCACCACGCCCCAGTTCCGAAGGGCATATCAGCAGTTCAGGACGCGTGCACTTGCGACCGGGGTCGTCCATCAGCCGATCCGCGTCACCGTGAACTCGGCGAAAACGGTGGCGCGGGTCGACTTCCCGCTCGCCGGCAAAGGCCAGGACGCGACCGCCATCCGAGCCCTCGAGACGCTTCGCAACCAGGTGATCCCGCCTGTGCTCGCGACGCTCCCGCCGGGCACCCAAGAGGCCGTGACCGGCGACACCGCCGGTACGCACGACTTCAACCAAACGACGAAGTCACGCGCACCGATCGTGTTCGCGTTCGTGCTGGGCCTCGCTTTCCTGCTCTTGTTGCTGACGTTCCGCTCGATCGTGATTCCGATCAAGGCGATCGTGCTCAACCTGCTGTCGGTGGGCGCAGCGTATGGGGTGCTCGTCTGGATCTTCCAGGACGGTCATCTGCAAGGTCCGCTCGGCTTCCACTCAAACGGTGCGGTGGTCACGTGGCTGCCCCTGTTCCTGTTCACGGTGCTGTTCGGTCTTTCGATGGACTACCACGTGTTCATCCTGAGCCGCGTCAAAGAACTGGTCGACAGGGGGTTACCGACCGATCAGGCTGTTGAGCGCGGCATCCGCCGCACCGCGTCCACGGTCACGGCCGCTGCCGCAGTGATGGTCGCCGTCTTCGCGGTGTTCGCCTCGCTGCGAACGCTCGACATTAAGCAGATGGGCGTGGGGCTCGCCGTGGCCGTGTTGCTCGACGCGACGGTGATCCGCGGCGTGCTGCTGCCCGCTGCGATGAAGCTGCTGGGCGATTGGAACTGGTACTTGCCGCGCTGGCTCGAGTGGCTTCCGCGGCTCAACGTCGAGCCCGAACTGCATGCAACACCGCCGCAACCTGCGCCCAGCCCGGAGCCCGCATACGCGCTCGGCGCCGCCGGGGATGGGCGAGCGGAATGAGTGAGCTGCAGCTGGTTTCACGGTGAACGATATGAGAGCGGACCGTGATGTGATCGTGATCGGCGGCGGCCAGGCCGGGCTGGCGATCGGATACTTCCTCGCCCAGCACGGACGCGACTTTACGATCCTAGAGGCTGCACACGAGCCAGCGGCCGCCTGGCGGGAGCGTTGGGAGTCGCTCAAGCTGTTCACGTCGGCGCGCTACGACGCCCTTCCCGGACTTGACTTTCCCGGCGATCCGGACAGGTACCCGACCCGCGACGAGGTCGCGGTGTATCTGACCGAGTACGCCAACCGCTTCGCCTTGCGGGTCGAGCTCGACAGCCGCGTACGAGCGATCCGTAAGGCAGGCGCCACCTACCGGGTCGAGCTCGACGATCGGGCATATGAGACCGATCAGGTCGTGGTCGCCACCGGCCCATTCCAGGTCCCGTTTGTGCCACCCATCGCTGAGCGACTCGGCCCAGCGGTCGAGCACTTTCACAGCATCAAGTACCGCTCACCACAGCAGATGCCGGATGGGCGGGTGCTGGTGGTCGGTGGCGGCAACACCGGCTACCAGATCGCCGAGGAACTGTCCGAGTCGCACGAGGTCCACATCTCAATCGGATCGCCACAGAAGCCGCTTCCTCAACGCGTCCTCGGCCGCGACCTGTTCTGGTATCTCGACAAGACCGGACTGATCCACAAGACGCGGGACACGCGAATCGGCCGGCGGCTGCGGGCGAACGAAGACACACTGATCGGATCGAGTCCGCGCACCTTGCGCCGCCACGGCGTCGTGTTCCACCGGCGAACGCTCGATGCCGCCGGCTCGACGGTCACCTTCAGTGACGACGAGAAACTAGAGGTGCGCAGCGTCATCTGGGCCACCGGTTTTCGCCTCGATCACTCATGGGTCGACGCGCCGATCTTCGATGAAGCTGGCCGGGTCGTACACCAACGAGGCGTGACTCGGTCGCCAGGCCTCTACTTCCTTGGCTTGCCTTGGCAGCACACCAGAGGGTCGGCATTGCTCGGCTTCGTCAAGGATGACGCCGAGTACATCGCCGATCAGATCAAGACCTTCCACACAGACCGGCCGACACTCCCGACGAGCGACCCCGTCGGCATGCGATGAGTAACCAGGAGACTTGAAAATGGCTACAGCTCACGATCAATTCCCGACCGACACCACCGGTCTACCCAAGGCGCACGCTTCGCAGGTGATCGAGCTCAGTGATGGTGACCGGTTCGACCTGGCGATCGCGCCAGTCGCCAACCGGATCGGCGAGACCACCGTGCGAATGCTCGCCTACAACGGCTCGATCCCAGGTCCGACCCTCAAGGTGCGAGAAGGCTCGGAGATCGTCGTCGACATCGAGAACCGGGGCGATGTGGAAGCGACGGTCCATTGGCACGGCCTGCGGCTCGAGAACCGCTACGACGGTACTCACGAGACCCAGCGGCCGATGGGGGCCGGCGAGCGCTACACCGCGCACGTCACCTTCCCGGACCCTGGCGTCTACTGGTACCACCCCCACATCCGCGAGGACTACGGGCAGGAAATGGGGCTCTACGGCAACGTGATCGTCGAGCCCGCCGACCCGGAGTATTGGCCTCCCGTGCACCGTGAGGTCGCCCTGACGCTGGACGACATCCTGATCGAGGACGGCCAGATCGCGCCGTTTAGCCGTACCGGGACCACGCACTCGGCGATGGGGCGGTTCGGCAACGTGCTGCTCGTCGGCGGCGCGACCGACCTGTCGCTCACCGCCCGGCTCGGGGAGGTGGTGCGGTTCTACTTGACCAACACGGCCAACACGCGCGTGTTCAAGGTCGCGCTCCCCGGAGCTCAGATCAAGCTCGTCGGCGGCGACAGCGGTCACGTCGAGCACGAACAGTTCGTCGACGACGTGGTGCTCGCCCCGTCAGAGCGGGTCGTCATCGACGTGCTCTTCAACCAGCCGGGCGAGGTGACGATGGAACATCGCACGCCAGAGCGGACATATCGACTGGCGTCAATCCGGGTTGGCGAGGAGCAAGCCGAACCATCGTTTGCCGAGCAGTTCGGAGTGCTGAGAACGAACCGAGACATGGCAGCCGAGCGTGAGCGGATCGCTGCGTACTTCGACGCCGAACCGGACAAAACGCTGGGCTTCCTGGCCGAGATGGACATGGGCGCGCCGGAAGGCGACGGTCCGGTGATCTACAGCTGTCCGATGCATCCGGAGGTCGTCCGTGAGGAGCCCGGGCATTGCCCAGAGTGCGGGATGAAGCTGCTGGCAAGCGAGGCACCGTCGAGCTACACCTGCCCGATGCACCCCGAGGTCATCAGCGACGAGCCAGGCCACTGCCCCGAATGCGGGATGAAGCTGCTACCTGCACACCTCGTCGCCGAGGCCGCCGGTCATCACGAGCACGGAGAAGAGCACGGACATCACGGACACGAGCACGGTGCCCACCAGCAGCACGACGAAGCCCATGAAGGTCACGACCACGCCGCCGCGGGTGGCATCGAGTGGGAAGACGACATGGTCGAGATCAACCGGCTCACCACCCCGGCGAACATGCGCTGGAAGCTGACCGACAAGGCGACTGGCGCGGAGAACGCCGCGATCGACTGGCGCTTCCGGGTCGGTGACCAAGTGAAGGTCCGGCTGCTGAACGAGATGGCCGGCGACCACCCGATGCACCACCCCTTCCACATCCACGGCGCGGGCCGCTTTTTGGTCCTTTGCCGAGACGGGATTGTGGAGCCCAATCTGGTCTGGAAGGACACCGTGCTGGTCCGCACCGGCGAGACCGTCGACATCCTGCTGGACGTCACCAACCCGGGCCTGTGGATGGCCCACTGCCACATCGCTGAGCACCACGAGAGCGGAATGATGTTCAGCTTCAACGTCGATCAGTAGTCCAACCGATGCGGATCAACAAGGCACCACAATGACGGCCGCCGTTCCAGGCCCAGTGGCAGGTCGGCCGGGAGGACCGGACCGCCGTCGGCCGCTCACATGGCAGGACGTGCGCGGAGACACCAGGCGGCGCGCGGACGATCTGGTCTGCACGGAGTCCGAGGCCGCGGCGCTCGAGGCGTTGCGCACCGCCACCGGCGAGGTCGACGGCGACATGGAGCGCCACACGGTGCGCCAGTATCTGATCGCCGAGCGCCTCGCTGACAGCCGCGGGATCGCATATGACCGCGAATTGCTGCTGTGCGCGTCCTTCCTGCATGACAGCGGTCTATACGGCCCCGCCAGTAGCGGCGATGTATACATCAAGGACTCCGCCCGCTACGCCCGACGAACGCTTGAGCCGCTGGGGTGGCCCGAGGAACGGCTGCGAGTCTGCATCGACGCGTGCGAGCAGCACCACGCCCTCACATCGCGGTGGTGGATGCCCAACGAGGTCGAGCTTGTCCGGCGGTCCGACCTCGTTGAGGTGCTGCCCGAGTTAGCGCGCTTCGGCATCCCGCGGTCCTGGCTGAAGCGGGAGCTATGGCAGGCGGTGCCGCGCGCCGGCTTCTGGCCTGCCCTACTCGCCATTCTTCGGGCGCACTGGCGGCGGATGCTGCCAGGCATGTTTAGGCCGCCGGTACCCGGACGGTCGCCCGCTGCGGGCTAACGACGACCAAGCGAGCGCGCCAGGGGCGTTACTGGCTCCGGCCCGCAGATCCCCGATGCGACTCCGGAGACGCGCACGCGGGTCCTCAGAGCTAACGCGGCCGCGATCCAACGCGCGATCCATCAAAAGGAACCATTCAATGACCAATTACGACATGACCTCGTCACGAGTGGGAACGCTGGCCTGGGCTGAGCGCACGGGCGGCATTCTCAGTCGAGGCGAGCGCATCGGGCTGCTCGGCGACGCGGTCCGGCTGCAGATGCGGATCCTCCCGGCACAGACACGAACTCTGTTGGGCCGTACGAACCGCCGGGCTTTCAGCGTCGACCCGAACCGCCTGAGCGTCCCGGACACGATGATCGCCAAAGAGGCCGAAGCGCTCTGCTCTGAGGTCTCGACGCCGGCGCTGCTCAACCACTGTCTGCGCAGCTACGCCTGGGGCACGATCCTGGCCTCGCGAGACGGACTTGAATACGACTCCGAGCTCTTGTATGTGACCTGCCTGCTGCACGACCTCGGTCTCACCGACCGCTATCGCGACACCGTCATCGGCCAGGCTTGTTTCGCCGCAACAGCGGCCACCATCGCCCGGGATTGGAGCCGGGAGCGCGACTGGCGAGAGCCTCGCTGCAGGGCCCTCGCTGACGCGATCTGTCAGCACCTCAATCCAGACGTCCCTCCCGAACGCGGGATCGAAGCTCACCTCATGCAGGCCGGGGCAGGCTTCGACGTCATCGGCATGCGCCACTGGGAGGTGGCCACGCCCACCGTCAAGGCCGTGCTCGCTCGCCATCCCCGGCTCGGCTTCAAGAAGTCTTTCGGCAGCGCCATCTGCGCCCAGGCCGATCACCACCACGGCACCCGGACGCACTTCCTTCATCGCTACCTCTGGTTCGGCGCTCGCATCAACCGGGCTCCCTACGAGGAGTGACCGACACTCTCAATCAGGGTGCTACCGATCCCCGATGCTCGGTAGGTGGCTGTAGCGCGGTGAGCCGAAGCGACCAAATCGTGTCGATGATTGGATCGGGGTCGGCACCGGCGATGCTGGCCGCGCGCGACCTTCTGGTCGGCAACGGCGTGAGGCATCGTGGATCGATACCGACGCCGATCCCGTGGGTCGGCTGCTGGCCGAGAATGTTCACCTGGGTGCCGAGCGGCCGGTCGCGGTGTTCGCGGACGGCTCTCAGCTGCCGGCGCCAGAGGAATTCGTTGACCCGACCCCGTCGCGTGTCGCAGAGCAGGCTCCGGCCATCACCCAACAGCGCGTTGGGATGGCCGTGCCAGCCCGAATCGCGCCGCAGCGCGCCGAGGCGTATCTGACGAGCTCAGAGTGGCGCAGTGAACTAGCGCACCGCGCCGGGCTGCGGACTCGGCCCGAGCGAGACCTTTACGACGTGGTCATCGTTGGGGCGGGGCCGGCCGGGCTCACTGCCGCGGTCTCCGCCGCCTCCGAGGGCCTCCACACGGTGGTGCTCGAACGCGTGGCTCCCGGCGGCCAGGCGGGCACGAGCGCGCGGATCGAGAACTACCCGGGCTTCCCGCAGGGCGTCAGCGGCGCCGAGCCGGCGGGCGGCGCCCACCAGCAGGCGCTGCGGTTTGGAGCCGAGCTTGGTCTGCTTATTCCAGGCATGTGATCGCTGGCTTCAGGACTCCCGGCCGCGCGCAGGTCAACAGCCCTGCGTTCGACTGGGCGTGGCTCGCCGCCGGGGCCCATTACAACTACACGCGTCACAAGCGCTCGTTCACGGTCGTCGACTACGACGGCAACAGCAGCGGGTACGGCAAGATCTTCGACTTCAGCTGCCGCACCGGCGGTGCGCTGATTCAGTGCACCAACGCGTTCGGGGACTCAATGAGATACCGGCCCTGACCGGCGATATAGGCGGAGGCCCGCCGGTACGTTCTGCCGTCGTAAATGGAACCGCCCCCGATAGCTATCGGGGGCGGTTCGATTTCTTTGTGAGGTGGACGCGGACGCAAAGAATTCGAACCGCAGCGGAGATCCCGGTCGACGCGGTGATGGTGGATCGGGCGGAACTGCCGGTATACATGCAGATCGGCGAGAAGGCGATGCACCTGCGCGATCTCAGCATGAGCGACAAGGCGATCGCACGGGCGCTCGGCGTGAGCGACAAGACGGTGGCGAAGGCGATCGAGCGCGCTCGAAGGACATCGGCCCAAGGGGATAGGCGGTTGTCTCTCGGTCCTTCTTGTGTGCGAGTCCCGTTCGTCCTGGAGATCAAAGACTTGCTGGGGGACGACGGGCTCGGAGGCCCGTCGTTCACCAGCAAGTACTGCGCCGGCGTGCTCGGGCTCACTCCGCCTGTCGCCGCGCCGTCCCGCTCACAAGGAGAGCCGGAACCGGCCGGACGAGTCTCCCGAGTCCGCACCGGGGCAGATCCACGCCAGGGCGGATTGGCCCGCAAGCCGGACGACTGCAACGTCGCGAGGCGGTCGGAATATCGGTGCTGTCTGCCGGGTTTAAGTTAAGACGCTTCTCGCATGGCTCGAGATTTCGTGTGAGCGGGGTCAGTTGTTGTTGATGCCGCCGTCGTTGGTGGAGTGGCTGCCGGAGAGCCATCTGGTGTGACGCTCCTTGGTGCGGTCGACGTGATGGACCTGAGCCGGTTCCAGGAGGGGTATCGGCTGCGTGGCGCGGGCCGGCCGGCGTATGACCCGGCGATGCTGGCCTGAGCTCAACCGGTCGTCGCAACAGTGTGTAGGTGACGCAAGAGTACGGCTCCCTCCGGAAGCCGGGGTAGAGACGCGGCTGTCGTCGCGCAGGCGCGAGCGGAGCGAGTGCCGGAGCGGCGATAGCCGCGTGCGCGTCAGCGGAGACCCCCTCGTCGCGTGCGATGGTTCAGGCCGCGGCGCTGAGGTACTCGTTCAGCACCTCCGCTGGGGTTCTCCAGCCGAGCGTCTTGCGTGGTCGGCTGTTCAGCGCTTGGGCGACAGCGGCGAGGTCATCGGCGTTGTGCCGGGTGAGGTCGGTGCCTTTCGGGAAGTACTGGCGCAGCAGCCCGTTGGTGTTCTCGTTGGTGGCGCGCTGCCACGGGCTTCGTGGATCACAGAAGTAGATCTGCAGACCGGTATCGAGGCGTAGTCGGACGTGCTGGGCCATCTCGATCCCCTGGTCCCAGGTCAGAGACCGCCGAAGCTGTTCGGGAAGAGTCCCGATCGTGTCGGCGATCGCATTACGGACGGCGCCGGCCCCGGCACCCGTGATCGGCGGCCCGGTCTTCACTCTCGGGCTGTTGTGACCTTCGATCGGCGGGAGATGCAACAGCATCGTGAACCGGCTTGAGCGCTCGACCAAAGTCCCGATCGCAGACCGGTCGATACCGAGGATCAGATCGCCTTCCCAGTGACCCGGAACAGCACGGTCCTCAACCTCGGCAGGCCGCTCGCTGATCAACAGCTCGTCAGTCACGAAGCTGCGGTTGCCCCGCGACGTCCGATTTCTGGGAACCCGCAGCGCCCGACCGGTCCGAAGACAAGCGGTCAGCTCCCGGCGCAGCGCTCCGCGGCCCTGCACGTACAGCGACTGATAGATCGCCTCATGAGAAACACGCATCGACTCATCATCGGGGAAGTCAACGCGCAGCCGACCAGCGATCTGAGCTGGGCTCCAGCACTGTCCCCAGCGCCGGTCCTTTCGCGGTCCGTGACGCCGCCCGCGCCAGCCGACCCGCGGACCCGCGACGCTCCCGTCGGGCCGCTGCACAGCCCCGGCGAGCCGGTCCTGCACATAGCGACGCAACCGCGGGTTGACCGCGAGCTTCGCCGGCTTCGGTCGTCGAGCGCGCCGGTCAGCATGCGTCTGGGCGGTCGAAGCCCGATACTCGGGCCGCCCCGTGCGCAGCGCAGCGTTCCGCTGCAGCTCCCTGGAGATCGTCGACGGCGCCCGACCCAGCCGACGGGCGATCTCCCGCACCCCACAACCCCCAGCGAGCAAGACCGCGATCTCCTCCCGCTCGGCAAACGACAGATAACGCCCAGACACCGGCGCGAGGCTGAGCGGCGGCATCCCGCCACCCTGGCGGAACCACCGGACACCAATGCTCGGCAACACACCCGCCTCCGCCGCGGCGTCCACGCTCGATGCCCCTCGAGCGATCGCCGCCCAGAACCGGACCCGATGCTCCCGACGCCCAGCCGGTGGGTGTCCTCCCGACCGCGTCCCCGCTGCAGCCGCACGATCCAAAGCGGGGCTTCTCCTGGGCATCGCAACTCCTCAACGTCAGGCGTTGCGAC
>DASSGR010000085.1:0-8242 GCA_035693425.1 Solirubrobacteraceae bacterium | reverse complement strand
CGAGGCCGTCGTCGAGCATCGCGCGCACCAGCGTGACGCTGCCGCTCACGTAGATGTCGCCGTCGGCCTCGTCCTTCAGCCGGCGGATCGTCTCCGGGTCGTAGGCGCCGACGATCTCCGAGTTGCTCCACGTCGCCTCGGCCAGCGTCCCGGAAACGACGTACTTGCGCGTGTCGTTGAAGAACGGCGCGCCGGGGTCGTCCTCGACGGTCCGGGTGGACCACGCGGGCTCGAACATCTCATACGTCGTCCGGCCGAGCAGGATGGCCGTCGAGCGGGCCGTCACCGCGCCGATCGCCTCGCCCATCCTCGGGTCGAAGCCGTACTCGAAGGTCCACGAGGGCGTGTCGACGACGCCGTCGGCGCTCATGAACTCGTGGACGTGGATCTCTCCCATGGCTCGCTCCTGTCGCGGTCGCTTGTTGGGCCAGTAGACCGGCGGGGAGCGGCGAACTCATCGCGGCTCAGTCCAAGCCGGCCGGCGTCGCGTCGCGCACCTCCTCCATCACCCCGAGGATCTCCGCGACGCGGCACACGAGCAGGCGCTCCTCGTCGACCTCGACCCACACGCCGGCCGAGGCCGGGAACACGACGTGGTCGCCGGGCTTGACGGGCATCGTCACGCCGACGTGCTCCCACCAGTCGAGCCCCTGGCCGACCGCGAGCACGATCCCGTGCTGGGGCGGCGGCTCGTCGGTGCCCGGAGGGACGAGCAGGCCGGATCGGCGCACCCGATCGGGATCGAGTTCCTTGATCACGACGCGGTCGAACAGAGGTCGCAGCTGGTTGCGCATGGGGATGCTGATGATAGGTGTCGTCCCCGCGACGCTGACGTGTCCGCGCGCGAATCTACGCTGCCAGCCTTCATGCGCTTGGTCGTCGCCCGCTGCTCCGTGGACTATTCCGGCAGGCTCCGGACGCACCTGGGCGAGGCCGTCCGCCTGCTGATGTTCAAGGCCGACGGCACCTTCATGGTGTGGTCGGACCACGGCGGCTCGAGCGTCAAGCCGCTCAACTGGATGACGCCGCCGACGGTCATCGAGGAGGAGCCTGGCAAGATCATCGTCCGCAAGCGGGCGGGCGCGAGCGAGGACCGCGTGGAGATCTCGATCGCCGAGGTCCTGTCGGACGTCACGCACGAGATGTGCGCTCCCGAGGAGGACCAGGCGCTCGCCAAGGACGGCGTCGAGGCTCACCTGCAGGAGCTGCTGGCCGATCAGCCGGGCTGGTGCGGCGATGGGCTCAGGCTGGTACGGCGGGAGTGGCCGACGGACATCGGGCCCGTAGACCTGATGTGCCGCGATGCCGACGACGAGTGGGTCGCGGTCGAGATCAAGCGGGTGGCGGGGCTCGAGGCCGTCGAGCAGCTCACTCGCTACCTGGACCGGATCCGGATGGATCCCGCGTTTGCCTCCTGCCGCGGCGTCCTCGCCGCGCAGACGATCAAGCGCCAGGCGCGTGTGCTCGCCCAGGCGCGGGGCATCGACTGCATCGAGGTCGACCTCGAGGTGCTGCGAGGCGAGCGCCAGCCGGACCTGAGATTGTTCGCTGCATGAGCGACAACGAAGCCGTCCTGACCGAGCGTCGGGACCGGATCCTCCTGATCACGATCAACCGCCCCGACCAGCGCAATGCGGTCAACGCAGCCGTCGCGCAGGGAATCGCCGACGCGCTCGACGAGCTCGACGACGACCCGGGGCTGTCCGTCGGGGTGCTGACGGGCGCCGGCAAGGGCTTCAGCGCCGGCATGGACCTCAAGGCGTTCGTCGCGGGCGAGCGGCCCTACGCGGGCGACCGAGGCTTCGCGGGCATCACCCAGCGCGCTTCGCGCAAGCCGCTGATCGCTGCGATCGAGGGGTTTGCGATGGCGGGCGGGCTGGAGATCGCGCTGTCGTGCGATCTGATCATCGCGTCTTACGGCACGCGTCTGGGAATCCCCGAGGTGAAGCGCTCGCTGGTTGCGGCCGCCGGCGCCTTGCTGCGGCTGCCGCGGCTGCTGCCGCGGACGATCGCCATGGAGCTGGCGCTGACCGGCGAACCGATCGAGGCCCAGCGCGCATTCGACATCGGCCTCGTCAATCGCCTGGCCGAACCCGGTCATGCGGTCGACGAGGCGCTCGAGCTCGCCGAGGCGATCGCGGCCAACGGTCCGCTGGCGCTGGCGGCGACCAAGCGGATCATGACCGAGTCGGTGGACTGGCCCGAGTCTGAGTTCTTTGCCCGCCAGGGCGAGATCGCTGGCCCGGTGATGACGTCCGAGGATGCGCGCGAGGGCGCGACCGCGTTCGCCGAAAAGCGACCCCCTGTCTGGAAGGGACGCTAGCCTCCGGCCTCTTGGCCCCAGGCCGTCGCCACCAGCGTGCGCGGGCCACCACGGTCGCGGTGCTCGCACAGGTAGATCCCCTGCCAGGTGCCAAGCGCCAGGCGGCCGTGTGAGATCGGCAGCGTCAGGGTCGGTCCGAACAGGGCGGCCTTGATGTGCGCCGGCATGTCGTCGTCGCCCTCGAGCGTGTGGCTCCAGTACGGCGCGCGCTCCGGGACGGCCTCGTTGGCCCAGGACTCGAAGTCGCGTCGCACGTCGGGCGAGGCGTTCTCGTTCAGCGCCAGCGAGGCCGACGTGTGCGCGATCAGTAGGTGCAGCACCCCGACCTCGATCTCCCCGAGGTCGGGCAGCGCGCTCAGGACCTCGCGCGTAACCAGATGAAAACCCCGGGGGCGCGGCTCGAGCGTTATCTCATGCTGGATCCACATCAGAGCGTCGGAACCCGGGCTACCCGCATATCGACGCGTTCCCCGCGAAACGGGACGCCCTCGGCCTCCAGCAGCCTCCGCTGGCGCCTGCCCTTCGCCAGGGACCCGTCCGCTCGGACGATCCGGTGCCACGGGACGTCGCCGTCGCCGCATGCGTGGAGAACCGCCCCCGCCACGCGCGGCGCGCCCGGGGACACGTCGCCGTAGGTGCGGACGAATCCCTCCGGCGTCGCCCTCACGGCGGCCAGAATCTGGCGTGCGCGATCGGTGTCCACGCGGGGAGGATACGACCGCACGTGGGGGGCCCGGTGGTGCACACATCCCGCACCCGGTCCAAGCATCCGCGAGTGGGACGTTAATACGCCACCCTGATAAGGTCATCGCCGCCGAATTCCGTGCTTGCCGGCACGGAAGCGGGGGACCCAAGAACCGTCTCCTGGGGCGAATCGCGGCCTGATGGCCGTGTAGCGCACAGCGCGAGCCCGACAGCTAACCCCGTAGGCGCACATACATGACCTCTCTCGGCTGTACAGCCCGCTTCCGGCTCGGCGTTGCGATGCTCGCCGTGATCGCGGCTGCCGTCATCCTTGTGCCGACGCCTTCGAGCGCGGACCCGAGCCTCGGCTCGCTGAACTCGCAGCTGAGCCACGAGCAGTCCCGCCAGCACGCGCTGAGCTCGAGCATCGGCGGCCTGTCGCGGACGATCGCCTCGCTGGACGGACAGATCGCGCTGGTCCGCTCCCGCGAGGCCGAGGTGCGGGCCGACCTGGCCCGTGATCGCGCCGCGCTGGCCCGGATCCGGGTCCTGCTCGTCCGTGAGCAGCGCCTGGTCGCACTGCTGAGGACGAAGCTGGTGCGGGCCAAGATGCTCCTCGCCCGCCAGCTCGTAAGCGCCTACGAGGGCGACAAGCCCGATCTGGTCGGCGTCGTACTCGAGGCGCAGGGATTCAACGATCTTCTGAACAAGCTCGCGTTTCTGCGGCGGGCCGAAGGCCAGCAGCAGTCGCTGATCAAGCTGACGGAGGTCGCCAAAGCGGCAGCCGATAACGCCGAGCGCCGCCTGGCCAAGCTCGAGGCGATCGACCTCCAGCAGACGACCGCTGCCGCCACCAGGGCGCGGGCGCTCGCCGGCATGAACGCCCTGCTGCAGTCCAAGCAGAACGCCCTGGCCCGTGCGCGGGAGGCTCAGCGTCTGGCGCTGGCCGCCAGCCAGGCGCGCGGCAGCAGGCTGCGCGGCGCGATCGCCCGCCTCCAAGCCCAGCAGGCAGCCGCGCAGCGTGCCGCTGCCGCTGCCGCGGCCGCGGCCGCCACCGCCACGCCGACACCCAGCGGCCCGACATACGGCCCCAGCGGCGGCTGGGCGATCCCGTACGCGATCGTGCTGTGCGAGTCGGGCGGTCAGAACCTGTCGCCCAACAGCGCCGGCGCGTCGGGCTACTACCAGATCATGCCGGCCACCTGGAAGCTGTTCGGTGGCACCGGGCCCGCCGCGTACCTGGCCAGCAAGTCCGAGCAGGACGCCGTGGCCAGGCGCATCTGGAACGGCGGCGCCGGCGCCCACAACTGGGTTTGCGCGGGCATCGTCGGCATCACCTGATCGCAACGATCTGGGCGGCCGCCGCCAACAGAGCCGGCGCTCAGCGGCGCCGGGAGTGCTCGGCGCGCCAGTCCCCGCTGAGGCTGGTGCGGCGAGTCGACTTGGCGAGGTCGTCGAAGTGCATCAGCGCCTGTCCGGACCCGAACGCGACACACGTTAGGGGCGAGTCGGCGCGGAACACGGGCATGCCCGTCTCGGCGGCGACCAGCTCGGGGAAGCCCCGCACCAGCGTGCCGCCGCCCGCCAGCAGGATTCCGTCGCGCGCGATGTCCGAGGCCAGCTCCGGCGGGGTCTGCTCGAGCGTGTCGCGGATCGCCTGCATGATCTCCCGGACCGGCGCCGAGATCGCGGCGCGGATCTCCTCGGTGCGCAGCTCAACAGCCGTGGGCAGCCCGGTGATCAGGTGCCGGCCGCGGACCTCGACCGATCGCTCGGGGTCGAGCGGCGTGACCGATCCGCCCGAGATCTTGATCGTCTCCGCCGTGCGCGAGCCGATCGCCAGCTGGTGGGCCGCCCGCAGGTAGTGGGCGATCGCCTCGTCCATCTCGTAGCCGCCCACCCGTACCGAACGGGAGATCACGATGCCGCCCAACGAGATCACCGCCATCTCGCTCGTGCCGCCGCCCACGTCGACGACCATCCGGCCGATCGGCTCCTCGATCTCCATCCCCGCGCCGATTGCGGCAGCGATCGGCTCCTCGATCAGGTGCACGCGGCGGGCGCCCGCGGCCAGCGACGCCTCCTCGACGGCGCGCTTCTCGACCTCGGTCACGCCCGACGGGGCGCAGACGATCAGGCGCGGGTGGGCCATCCGCCGATCCAGCACCTTGCGGATGAAGTAGCGCAGCATCTCCTCGGTGACCTCGAAGTCGGCGATCACGCCGTGGCGCAGGGGGCGGGTCGCGGCGATCGATGCGGGGGTGCGCCCGATCATCCGTTCGGCGTCGGAGCCGACCGCATGGACCTCGCCGGTGTCGACGTCGGACGCTACGACCGAGGGCTCAGACACCACGATGCCGCGACCGCTGACGTACACCAGCGTGTTGGCGGTGCCCAGATCGATCGCCATGTCATGAACGCCGAGGGTCGGCGCCAGGTGGCGGCGGGAGGTGTCGCGACGAGAGCCGTCTCTACGAAAGCGGATGGCACAAGAGTGTCAGAACGACGGCAACAGGGGGCTAGCGCTCGCCCGGCTGCTTGCGCGGGTACTGCGAGACCGGCTGCGAGAGGTCCAGCGCGGTGGAGACGATCCGGTTCTGCTCCTTGGCGTGCGCCACCGGATAGCCCTCTCCGGCGGCGGCCCGCTCCGGGCGGCCGATGTAGCCGAAGTGCAGGTGGTCGGGGAGAATCTGCAGCAGCCGCGGAGACATGTGCGCGCGGGCGCCCATGTTCCGGGGCTCCTCCTGGACCCAGACGACCTCGGTGAGATTGGGATAACTCGAGGCCAGCTCGAGGATCTCGTTCTGCGGGAACGGATACAGCAATTCGACTCTGCCCACGGCGACCTCGGGCTTGCCGGCGCGGTCGACGTGGCCCATCAGGTCGTAGTACACCTTTCCGGAGCAGAGGATCAGCCTGGTGACCCGCTCCGGATCCACGCCCGGCTCGGCAAGGACGGGCTGGAAGCGGCCGCCAACGAGATCGTCGATGTTGCTGGAGGCCTGCGGCAGCCGCAGCAGGCTCTTGGGCGTCATGACCACCAGCGGGCGCTGCTTGGCGATCCGCGCCTGGCGGCGAAGCAGGTGGAAGTACTGGGCCGGCGTGGTCGGGTTGGCGACACGGATGTTGCCCTCGGAGGCGAGCTGGAGGAAGCGCTCGAGCCGCGCCGAGGAGTGCTCGGGACCCGAGCCCTCGTATCCGTGCGGCAGCAGCAGCGTCAGCCGGGAGGTCTGGCCCCACTTGGCCAAGCCCGACGTGATGAACTGGTCGATGATCACCTGGGCGCCGTTGACGAAGTCGCCGAACTGGGCCTCCCACAGCACCAGCGTCTCGGGCCCCTCCTGGGAATAACCGTATTCGAAGCCCAGGCAGGCCATCTCCGACAGCGGCGAGTTGTGGAGCTCCATCGGCGCGAGCGCACCCGGCAGGTGCTGCATCGCGCAGTGCTCCTGCCCGGTCGTCGGGTCGTGCAGGACCAGGTGACGCTGGCTGAAGGTGCCGCGCTCGGTGTCCTGGCCGGTCAGGCGGATCGGGATCCCCTCGGTCAACAGGGTCGCGAACGCGAGCGCCTCGCCGTGGGCCCACGTAATACCGCCCGCGGGCCCCATCGCCTCGCGGCGCTGCTCGAACTGCTTGACGAGCTTGGGATGGACCGTGAAGCCGTCGGGGACCGCCAGAAGCTCCTCGTTGAGGACGTTCAGGCGATCGAGCGAGACGGCGGTCTTGACCTCCGGTGACGGCGTGCGGTCGAGCTGGTACTCGCCCGTGGCGTGCCTGACCTCGCTGGCGGCCGCAATCCGCTCCTTGAGCCTCTGGTGCTCCTCGGTCAGCGTCTCCCAGACGTTGTCCGTCATCTCCGTCGACTCCTGCTCGGTGACGACGCCGTTGGTGATCAGGTCCTTGGCGAACAGTTCGCGCACAGGCGGGTGCTTCTTGATCACCTGGTACATCTCGGGCTGGGTGTAAGCGGGCTCGTCGGCCTCGTTGTGGCCGAAGCGGCGGTAGCCGATCAGGTCGATCAACACGTCGTGGCCGAACTCCTGGCGGAACGCGAACGCGAGCCGCACGGCGGCGACGCAGGCGGCCACGTCGTCGGCATTAACGTGGATGATCGGGACGTCGTAGCCCTTGGCCAGGTCCGATGCCCAGGTCGTCGAGCGGGAGTCGTCGGGGTCGGTGGTGAACCCGACCTGGTTGTTCTGGATGATGTGGATCGTGCCGCCGACGGTGTAGCCGTCGAGCGCCTGCAGGTTGAACGTCTCGGCGACCACGCCCTGGCCGGGGAACGCGGCGTCGCCGTGGAGGATCACCGGGATCGCCGCATCGGTGTCGCGGTGGGCGTGGGGCCCCTGGCGGGTGGTCTGGGCAGCGCGCGTGGCGCCCGACGCCACGGGCGCGACGAACTCGAGGTGGCTGGGGTTGGACTCCAGGCGCACGATGATCGATTCGCGGCCGGGCAGCTGGTAGCTGCCCTGTGCGCCGTGGTGGTACTTGACGTCGCCGGTGCCGCCCTGCGGGATCGTGGTGATCGGCTCGAGCGTCGAGGTCCCCTCGAACTCCGCGAAGATCGTGTCGTAGGGGCGACCGAGGTTGTGGGCCAGGATGTTCAACCGCCCGCGGTGGGCGGTGCCGATCACGACCTCCCGGGCTCCCCTGTCGGCGGCGAGCTCGATCAGCTCGTCGAGCATCGGGACGGTCATGTCGAGCCCCTCGATCGAGAACTGCTTCTGGCCGAGGTAGGCCTTGTGCATGAACCGCTCGAGCGCGTCGACCTCGGTCAGCCGCCGCAGCATCGCCTTCTGCTCGTCGGTCGAAAGCGGCTTGCGGAAGCGGCCCGACTCGATCGCCTCGCGCAGCCACAGACGCTGGCGGTGCGAGGCGATGTGCTCGATCTCGTAGGCGATCGGTCCGCAGTAGGTCTCGCGCAGGTTGGGCAGCGCGTCGGCCAAGGTGTCGCCCGCCACGTACATCCTGAGGATGCGCGAAGGGATCCTGGCCATCAGCTCGGGCGTCAGGCCGAGCGGCTCGGGATCCAGAGCCGGGTCGCCCTCAGGCTCGCGGCCCAGCGGATCCAGCTGGGCGGCGAGATGGCCGTGGGTGCGGTGTGCTTTGAGCAGGGAGGTGGCGGCCTGGACGGCCTGCAGCAGCTCTTCGTCCGGCGCCGCCGCGGGTGCCGCCGCCGGGGCGGCGGGAGCAACCGCCGCGTGGGCCGGGGCCGCGGCGGGCGCGGGTGCG
>DASSGR010000084.1:0-6267 GCA_035693425.1 Solirubrobacteraceae bacterium | reverse complement strand
AGATGTTCACGTGGTAGCCGAGGTAGTAGCACGGCGGTCCCGCCCCGCGCTGGCTCATGTAGCCGCCCGTGTGAAACGTGATCGGCAGGCCATGCGCCGTCGCCGCCTCGTAGATCGGCCAGTACTTCGGCGAACCGAGCTGCTCCTGCGTGCTCGACGGCATGAACACCGCCACGAATCGCGGATCGGCGGCGCGGCGTTGGATCTCCGCGACCGCCAGCTCCGGATACTCGTGCGCGACCACGATCGCCGCGCGCAGCCGCTCGTCGAAGTCCAGCCACGCGTCGATGAGCCAGTCGTTGATCGCCGACGGAACTCCGGCCGCCACGACCGGCAGGTCATAGCTGTCGAGGCTCGCCATCACTTCGAGCACCGCGTAGTCGACGCCCCACTCGTCCAGCAGCTGCGTCCGCAGCGTCTCCGGATCGCTTCCGGGCCGGTGGCCGGGCTTGTCCGGCCAGGCGTCGAGCCGGGTTCCCCCGCCGCGGGCGCGCGGATACGTGTGCATCTCGCTGGGCGTCTGCCGGCCGTAGCGCTGCACGTAGCTGCGGCAGCGGGCGCTCATGTAGGGCTCGAGCATCGACGGCATCGGTTGCGCATGGACGTCGCAGTCCACGAGCGTGACCGCGCGCTCGGCGGCGGCCGGTGTGTCCCGCCTGGGATGGGTGACGTCGGTCACGTGTCGAGCACCACGTAGTCGTCCTCGACGAACACGTCAAACGTCTCGGCGATGTACGGGCCCGGGACACGCCCCTCGCCGGCCGCCTCGAGCTCGGCCATGATCGTGCCTCCGGACTGCACCCCGGCCGCGTAGCTCCGAGCGCCCGGCGACCCGGGACCCATGAACGACTGGCCGCTCTCGAGCTCGTATTCCCAGCCGTGCCACGGGCAGGCCAGCATCGGCGTCGCGTCCCGTAGCCGCGCCTCCCCCGGCGCGTGCGACACCGCACCATCGAGCAGACGTCCCAGGCACAGCGGACCGCCCTGGTGTGGACACCGGTTGCGGAGCGCGAAGTAGCGATCCCCCACCCTGAACACACCGATCGACCGCCCTCCCACTGCGACGATCCGCCGGGTGCCCGGCGCGAAGCTTCGCTCCGGTGCGACGATCACCTTCACGATTTGACTGTAACCCTGGAGAGGGTGACCTAGAAATAGATAGTTGCTCTCACGTGCATAAATCGCGTTGATGGCGACCGCTCGCGGTCACTGTCACAGCGCATGCGCCGCGTCACTGAGGATCTGGCGCAACCACACGTGGGCGGGATCGTCGTCCAACTCCTCGCGCCACCACAGTGCCTCGACGATCGCCTCCGCCGGCCCGGGGCATGCGATCACCTTCAGCTCGAGCCGTTCAGCCAGCGTGTCGGCGAGTCGCTCCTGCATCAGCGCGACGCGGTCGGTACCGGTGATGAAGTACGGCACCGCCTGATAGCTCTCGACCCGCACGGCGGCGTGTGGCTGGATCCCGAGCACCGCAAACTGCCGGGACACCGGCGCGTTCCACGGTCGCCCGAGGTCGGGCAGGTACGGGGCCACCCAGGTCAGGCGGGCCAGGTCTTCCGCGCTCGCCGTGCCCCCCGCAAGTGCCCGGTTGCCTTCCCAGGCGACGCACACCCAGCGATCGCGAAACAGCTCGAGCGAGCGCAGGTAGGGGAGCATCAGCGAGCTCATCGGCGGCGCCACGATCCCGTCCACCAGCCGGATCGTGTCCCCCGCTTCGGCCGACAGCGACTCACGGACCAGGCGGACGTGCAGCTTGGCGCGTGGCGCGAGTTGCTCGAACAGCTGCGACAGCCGCTCGCCCATGATCGCGATCGTGTAGTCGGCCATCAGCAGCGTGAACTCGCGCGTGGTGCTCGCGGGATCGAACTCGGCCTCGGTGGCGAACACGCGCTCCGCCGCGGCGCAGGCAAGCTCCACCTGCTCGGCCAGCTGCGCGGCCAGCGGCGAGAGCTCGTAGTGGCCCTTGCGCCGGACCAGCAGCGGGTCGTCGAAATGGCGACGCAACCTGGCCAGAGCCGCGCTCGCCGCCGGCTGAGTCACGGCGAGCCGTTCGGCGGCCCGCGTCACGTTGCGCTCGCGGAGCAGCTCGCGGAGGATCACGAGCAGGTTCAGGTCCAGCCTTGCCAGGCGCGCGACCGGCCGCTCCGCCCTCAAGGTCGTATCAGTCGTCACCGCCGCCGGAATCCTAGTGCTCGACGCGCGACGTGATGCCGCTCGGCCTCGGTCAGGCCGCAGCAACCGGGGCCCGCGAGTCCGCAGAGTGCAGGTACACGCCCTGGCGCCGGAGCTCGCGTTGAAGCCGGGCCACGTCGAGCGCGATCGGCTCGATCCCGTCCGCGGCGCACAACGCGCCGGCGATGCCGGCGGCCTGACCGGTGAGCCAGCACTGCGGGATCTCGCGCATGAACGACTGCGTCTGGGGGTCGGAGGCGATGTGGCGTCCCGCCACCAGCACGTTGTCCAGGCGTACCGGGACGATCGCCCCATAGGGGACCGACACGTTGGCGAACTTCTGCGAGGGCGAGGGCGAGACTCCGATTTCGTCCGGGTGTCGCACCCCGCGCTTCCACTCCTCGGCGACCATCTTGCGGCGGCCGATCACGCGCCCCGTGTGCCGGACTCCGATTTGGGGAGCGCTCAGCAGCAACCACGCGCGCTCGAACCCGGGCGCGTGGCGGCGAAACCAGTCCAGGTGCGCGAGCATCCGGCGGCGCGACTCGAATTCGACCCGGGTGAGATCGCCGACGTCCAAGCCGCTGTAGCCGCTGAGCCGCGGCCCCATGAACACGACGATGTCGTCGCGCCACCCCACCACTGGGCGCTCCGCGTATCCCAACGACTCGCGCGCGCGAGCCATCAGCGCCCGGTGCGCGGCCGGATCGCCGCGCTTGAACTCCAGCCACCGCTTGACGTCGACGCCCGCCCACGTCCAGGCCGTGTTCAGGCAGTGCTGGACGCTGTCAGCGTTGTCGGCGTCGGACTCGAACGCGACCCCGGCGCGCCTGCAGACGTCGAGGTCGCCGGTAGCGTCGATCACCTCGCGCGCGAGGATCGCGCCGCGTCCCTGCTTGCTCTCGAAGATCACCGCGCCTATCCGCGGGCCGTCGAGCACGACGTCGACGACCCAGCAGTGAAGCTGGAACCGCACCCCCGCATCCGCCAGCAACTCCGCCGAGGCGAGCTTGAGCCACTCGGGGTCGACCATCGGCGACCACGTCACCACCCCACGGAACGCCCCCTGACGTTCGCGCCAGTGGGCGACGGCCTGCTCCGCTCGCGATCCCCACAGCTCCGGCGGTGCCCCCGCGATCGCCTCCTGCGGAAGCCGCTGCAGCAGCTCCGATCCAAACCCCGTGATCACCTGCCGCCCGGTCCAATCGCTCATGCGATCGATCCACACCACGAGGCCGCCCGTCGACAGGCCGCCGAGGTGGTTGTAGCGCTCGACCAGCAGCACCTCGGCGCCAAGCCGGCGCGCCGCCAGCGCTGCTGCGCAGCCGGCCGGGCCGCCGCCAACCACCAGCACGTCGGCGACGGCGTGCACGGGAGTGTCACGGGGCGGCTCCCGGACGCTGGACGCCCGAGGATGCTCAGGGGTCAGCTCACCGTCGAGCCCACCGGAGGTGAACCATCGCTCGCTGGCGCCGTGGTATAGCTCGTCGTCGTCGCTCACGTGGCCGTCGTCGGCACCCTTCTGCGGTCGGGGTAGATGTCATAGCTGTCGATGAAGAGCGCGATCACCGCGCCGAGGATCGAGCGGCGTGCGGCAACGCTGAAGCGCTCCCGTTGGGTTCGCTTCACTGCTATCGACATCCCTCACCTCCCGTGTGTCACTCCGCGCTCTTGTGCTGACGCAGCGAGCGTGAGCTCTGCGACACCCGCGTCTGGACGGGCGCGAGCGCCCGGACCGGCGCGATCGTAACAGTGGTCACCCTGTCACTTGAAATGGATTATTTGTCTACAGCGGATAAATGACGGTGATGCCAGGTCGATGACCCGAGGCACACCGGCCGCCCAAATCCGGGCCGCAGACCCGGGCGACCTTGTCGCTCGCGGGGCATCAATGGCATTTATGGCCAGAAGATCGACTATCTATTAGGCCGTTTGGATAGTCACTGTTACGATCGCGGCGAGGTGAGAGGTGCAAGGCGCCGGCTTTCTTCTCTCATACGTGGGTGGTCGTCGCCTTAGTGACGGAGAAGCATCCACGAGCCCGCGAAAGCCCTGTCCAGAGGCCGGTCGGCAGCCCGGTGCCGGGGCCTCTGCGCCTCATTCGGAACCTCCTCAAGGGGAGGGGATTTTTGCGCAACAAGATCGTTGACAATCGTGTTAGCATCCTGCGCGGAAGCCGCTATCCGCAGCCGAGAGGCATTCTGCGCGACCGGGAGCGCCATCCAGAACGGCTGCAACAAGCGAGGAGAGGTGCGGGATGAGCCTGGGCATCCGACCGTGGAAGCTTGCAGCGACGGCAGCGCTGATCGGCCTACTGGCGTTGGCCGTGACCGCGTGTGGCAGCTCGTCGAGTTCGTCTAGCTCGACGGCGTCTGCTGCCGCCAAGTCGGGCGGCAACCTGACCGTGCTGGAGTCCGCCGGGTTCGCGGGAGACTGGCCCGCCGGCCTGGACCCCGCGACCAACACGAACGGCGCCGCGAACCAGAGCCAGATGAACGCCATCTACGGCGAACTCTGGGAGCTGACCGAGAACGGGACGCTGCGACCCGATCTGGCCACCGGCTACAAGTTCTCAAACGGCGGCAAGACGGTCACGATCACGCTGCGGCCGAACGTGAAGTTCTCAGACGGCACGCCGTTCAACGCGCAGGCGGTGGTGTTCAACTGGAAGCGTGACCTCGCCTCGCCGTGCACATGCAAGCCGGTGATCCCGGTCAAGACGATCACGTCGCCGAGCCCCGACACGGTGGTAGTGACCCTCGTCGCCCCCGACGGCGCGTTCGTCAACCAGCTTCAGGACTCGAACTTCTCGTGGATCGCGTCCCCCACGGCGCTGAAGAAGCTGGGCGAGAAGGCGTTCAAGATCACGCCCGTAGGAGCCGGCCCGTTCACGGTGATGAGCAACACGCTCAGCAACACGTTGGCGCTCAAGAAGAACCCCAACTACTGGGACAGCGGGAAGCCGCACCTGGACCAGCTCACGTTCAAGACCACCGCCGGTGACGAATCGGCGTTGGAGGCGATGCAATCCGGACAGGGACAGGCGTATGAGGGCCTGAGCTCGCCGCAGCTGGTGGACACGTTCAAGTCGAAGTTCCAGGTCACGACCGAGCCTTCGACGTCCCCATACGACATCCAGTTCAACACCAAGATCCCGCCGTTCAACAACAAGGACGCGCGGCTGGCGATCTACTACGCCACCGACACGGCGCTGCTCAACCAGAAGCTGTTCAACAACCACTATCCGGTCACGCAGTCGTTCACCGCCCCGGGCGGGCTGTTCTACAACCCGACCGTTCCGGGCTACCCGACCTACGACCTGGCGAAGGCAAAGCAACTGGTCCAGAAGCTCGGAGGGCTGAAGGTCAACTACTTCACGATCCAGCAGCCGGCCACGCAGAACATGATGGTCGCGATGCAGCAGATGTGGAAGCAGGCCGGAATCCAGGCTTCGATCCACTTCTACTCGCTGGCGGGCCTGATCCAGCAGTTCCAGGGCCCGTGGCAGATCGCCTTCCAGACGGCGGGAGCGTGGGATCCGGCCGGCGGCGTCGGCCTCGGCTTCAGGTTCCTGTCCCAGTCGCCGTTCAGCGGCGTGCACGATCCCAAGCTGGACGCGCTGATCCTGGGAGGGCAGGCGGCCGTGGACCCGGCTCAGCGCAAGAACTTCTACGACCAGGCCGCCGAATACATCGCCAAGAACGCCTACGGCCCATTCCTGTTCCCGATCTCCGGCTACAACGTCGCTGCCCACGGCGTGCAGGGCCCCGGCTTGACGACCCAGATTCCGTCGGTCGCGGTCAATTCGCAGATCCTCTGGGAGGACGTCTCCAGGTCGTGAGCGGCGGGAATCGGCGAACGGTGCAGGGGTGAGTAGTACCGCTTCAGCGCCCCTGCCGGCGCCTCCGATTCGTGCGTCCCGCCGGCTCGGGCGGCTGGCGGGCTCGCCGATGCTGCGGTTCATCGGCCGTCGTCTGCTGATCGCGATCCCCGTGCTTTGGGGCGTCACGTTCCTGACGTTCCTGGTGGTCAATCATCTGCCCGGCAACGCCGCGCAGCAGCTGCTCGGGGTCAACGCGACGCCCCAGG
>DASSGR010000083.1:0-5492 GCA_035693425.1 Solirubrobacteraceae bacterium | reverse complement strand
CAACCGATACTTCATGTACCACGCCGGCCCGCGCGCACGCTCGACCCGGAACACGTGCCCGGTAGGAGGTCGGAACGTGCCCGCCATGACCGGCAGATCGTACGCCGATCTGGGGACATATTTGGGGACACATTTGGAATTGCCCCGGCGCTAGAGAAACCAAAAAACCCCGCGAACGCGGGGCTTCTTCAGAGCCCTCTGACGGACTCGAACCGTCGACCCCTTCCTTACCATGGAAGTTCAAGCGTGATTCGGGCATTCACGTGCGCTGACGAGAGGGCACGAAATTCCTGCAAACGGATGCCAAGTTGATGTACGGGCGTTGCCCCCTGATTCCGCCCGTAGTCGATCTAGTGGACGCGGAGTGGACGCGCGTCTCGCACGAGACACCTCGATCACGGCGTCGCCGTGATCAATGGCAACGTCCTCATCATCACCACCATCACGTGGCGAACGTCGTTTCAAAAAGAGCAAGCCGGGTGAATGGCACTCGGGACTCAGCTGTGCGACGAGGCATACCCGCCTCGTGCTTGATGCAGCATCGCCTGGTCGCCGAGCAGTCGTCCGGGTTGCGGCGCCTAAACCCGCAATAGCAATCGCCGCCGAGATGCGCGGTTTCCGCGCAAAGGGAGACAGCGGGCGGCTGCGCGCAGAGGCGCGTCGGGACGTGAAAGCGGGTCCGGGCGGGATGATCGCTCGCGTGGCGAAGCTCCCCGGCGCCGGCGCAGCGCTCCTACGTCGCTGTTGCGCTCGTCAGCACCGTCCAATTCGGGACGATAGGAGTCGCCGGGTGCGGGAGTGTCGCGTCGCTGCCGTGGATGGAAGCGGCAGCGCGGTTGCGGCGCGTTCTGAACGACGCGCGGCTTGTCGCTTCGGATCAGCCTCGGTCGATCGCTTGCTGCGGCTCGGCGAGGTCGATTGTGGCGGCCCAGCTTCCGAGCAGGTTGAGTGCTTCCTCAGAACGCGAGCCTGGCTCGGCGGCGTAGGTGAAGAGGGTCAGGCCGTGGTCGGCGGCGATGTCCATGCGGTTGAAGCTGAGGCTGAGCTCGCCAACGATGGGGTGGTTGAACAGCTTGACGGCGGTGGCGTGGAAGCGGACGTTGTGGACTGCCCAGTGGGTGCGGAACGCGTCGCTCTTGGTCGCGAGTTCGCCGACGAGGTCTGACAGTTCGCGGTCGTTGGGGTCACGGCCGGCGGCTGTACGCAGGATCTCTGCGGTGGTTCGGGCGGCACCGTCCCAGTCGGGGTAGAACGCCTCGGCTCGCGGGTCCAGGAAGCAGAATCGCGCGAAGTTCGTCGGGCGGGTCGGTGCGGCGTAAAGCTCGGAGAACAGCGCGCGTGCGAGCTGGTTGGTGGCGAGGATATCGAGGCGGTCGTTGCCGACGTAGGCCGCGGCGCCGGTGATCGCGTCGAGCGTCCACTGGATCTCGGGCCGGATCCGCGGTTTCGGCGCGCGCCGGCGCTTGGGCGCTGCGGTGGGGTGGGCGGCGCGCGCTAGGTCGAAGAGGTGCGCCCGTTCGGCGTCGTCGAGCTGGAGTGCTCCAGCCAGTGCCTCAAGCACGCCTTCGGAGACGCCGCCGAGGTCGCCGCGTTCCAGGCGGGTGTAGTACGGCACGCTCACGCCGGCTAGGACGGCGACCTCTTCACGGCGCAGGCCCGGGACGCGCCGGGCGCCGTAGGACAGCACGCCTGCCTGCTGCGGGGTGGTTGCACCGCGGCGGGAGGTGAGGAACTCCTGGATCTCCTTCTTGGTCTCCACGACAACCAGCGTAGACCCGGGCACGGGCTGCTGGGAGACCCTGCCAGTACCTCCCTCAACAGGGTCTCTCAGAACGCCCTGTTCGGTGCTTCTCTGGACTCATGCCTACTCAAAAGAGAACCTGGATCATCACCGGCGCCGGCCGCGGCTTGGGCGTCGACATCGCCAAGGCCGCACTGGCCGCCGGCCACAATGTCGTGGCAACCGGCCGCAACCCCGCCGCCGTCGCCGAGGCGCTCGGGGACGCAGACAGCCTGCTGGTCGCCAAGCTCGACGTCACCAACAGCGAGGACGCAAAGGCCGCCGTCGAGGCTGCCGTCGAGCGCTTCGGCGGCATCGACGTGCTGGTCAACAACGCGGCGAGCTTCTACGCCGGGTCCTTCGAGGAGCTCGCGCCCGAGCAGATGAACCGGCAGATCACCACGACCCTGATCGGTGCGATGAACGTCACCCGCGCCGTGCTGCCGGTCATGCAGCGCTCCGGGCACGTCGTGACGATCTCCTCGTCGGCGGGCCTCGCCGGCTTTGAGTACGGGTCCGCCTACGCAGCGTCGAAGTTCGCTGTCGACGGCTGGATGGAGTCCCTGGCCCCGGAGATCGAGCCGTTCGGGATCCACGCCACGGTCGTCAATCCGGGCTTCTTCCGCACCGAGCTGCTCACGAAGGAGTCGACGAACTACGCGCCCATGACGATCGAGGACTACGCCGAACGCAACGCCGCCCAACACGAGTTCTGGGACGGCATGAACGGCAAGCAGAGCGGCGACCCGGCCAAGCTCGCCGAGGCGCTGGTCACGATCACCGAGCTCGAGCACCCGCCGCTACGGTTCATCGCCGGCTCCGACGCCATCGCGCAGGCCGAGGAGAAGCTCACCGAGCGCCAGCAACAGATCGACGCCCACCGAGACCTGTCCACATCACTGGCCTTCACCGACACCGACGCGGACGACACGGCATGAACATCACCGCACTCAACGGCACCGTGGCGCTCATCACCGGCGCCAGCAGCGGCATCGGTGACGCCACCGCCCGCCAGCTGGCCGACCACGGCGCGAGCGTCGTCGCCGTCGCCCGCCGCAAGGACCGCCTGAACACGCTCGTCTTTGAGATCGAGGCAGCGGGCGGCACGGCTCTGGCGGTACTCGAGAGGCATCAATGGGCAGGTGCTGTCTACGATGTCGTATAGTACGATGCGGCGTAAGACCAATCGACGCCCGCACCGGCATGTCCCGGTCATGTTCTCGGTGAACACTTGACCGGTCCCCAGGTAGCTCACCGCGTCCACCAAGCCGGTGGCCAGAGAGCACGCTGAGGACCCGGCGGCCCCGCCTTACGCATGGCGCGGTACCACCGGCCCAGTCGCCCGCTTTTCCGCCGTCAGTGATCGTTGGCGAGCGCGTCGCGGAGGTAGCTTGTTGCCTGGTCGATCGCGGCTTGGGCGGCGTTGGTGTTGCGTAGCGCGTTGAGCATCACGAAGTCGTGGATGATGCCCTCGTAGCGCGTGGCGCTGACGTCGACGCCGGCTTCGCGGAGCTTCCGTGAGTACGCCTCGCCCTCGTCGCGGAGCACGTCGGCCTCGGCCGTGATCACCAACGCTTTAGGGAGCCCCGCGAGCTGCTCGGTGCTGGCGCGCAGCGGTGAGGCGGTGATTTCGGTGCGCTGGGTCTCGTCGGTGGTGTATTGGTCCCAGAACCACTGCATCGCGTCGCGGCGCAGGAAGTAGCCGGTGGCGAACTGGTGGTAGGAGTCGGTGTCGAAGCTCGCGTCGGTGACCGGGTAGAACAAAGCCTGTGCGACGATTTTCGGGCCGGAGCGCTGCTTGGCCATGAGCGTGATCGCGGCGCTCATATTGCCGCCAACGGAGTCGCCGGCCACGGCGATCCTCGCGCCGTCGAGTCCGTTCTGCTGGCCATGCTGCGCGACCCAGTTCAGGGCGGCGTAGATCTCCTCGAGCGCGGTCGGGTACCGCGCCTCCGGCGAGAGGCTGTAGTTGGTGAACACGACCGCGGCGCCGCTGCCGGCGGCGAGCTCGCGGATCAGCCGGTCGTGGGTGTGGGCGTTGCCGAACACCCAGCCGGCACCGTGGGTATAGAGGATCGCTGGAAGCGCTCCGGAGACGCCCCTGGGCCGCAGGATCCGGATCGACACCTCGCCGGAGGGGCCGCCCGGGATGGTGGTGTCGTGGATTTCGACGTCGGGCTTCTCGATCTCGCCCGACTGGACCTCGTCGACCACCTTGCGGCCCTCGACGGGGCCGAGGTCGAACAGGTACGGCGGGTTGGCGGTGGCGTCGGCGAACTCCTGAGCGGCGGGCTCGAGGACAACCTGGGTGGTGGTGCTCATTTGGCTTCTCCTTCGGGGTCAGCGGCTGCGCCGCGCGTGCATTGCTGCACTCATAGGGTCGGTGCCTGCCGCCATTGCCGCTAGACGCCGTCGAGGGCCGGGCTATTGCAATCAGGCATGGCTCGCCTCACGCGGCGCCCCTCTGGTCGCTCTGCTTTCCTCGAGGAGAGTCTGGTTCTAGGATCGCCCTGCCCATGGCTGACGGTCATTCAGCTCCGGGGTGATCATGCTGCGTGCTCGGCGAGACGAGTGCGCGGCGCTCGACCGGCTGCTCGATGGGGCGCGGGCGGGGCGCAGCGCGGCGCTCGTGCTGGAGGGCGAAGCCGGAGTGGGGAAACCGCGCTGCTCGAGTACGTGATCGCGTCGGCGTCGGACCTGAGGGTGCTGCGCGCGGTGGGGGTGGAGTCGGAGATGGAGCTGGCGTTCGCGGCGCTTCATCAGTTGTGCGCGCCGCTCCTCGATCGGCTTGACCGGCTCCCGGGGCCGCAGCGCGATGCGCTTCAGACCACCTTCGGACTAAGCGCCGGGCCGGTCCCGGATCGGTTCTTCGTCGGCCTGGCCGTCTTGGGTCTGTTGTCGGAGGTCGCCGACGAGCGCCCAATCTTGTGCGTGGTCGACGACGCCCAGTGGCTCGACAAAGCCTCCGCCCAGACGTTGGCGTTCGTCGCTCGCAGGCTGCTGGCGGACTCGGTTGTGGTGCTTTTCGCGACGCGGGAGCCGGACGGCGAACTCACAGGCCTTCCAAGCCTGCTGGTGCAAGGTCTTCGCGGGGCCGATGCAAGGTCGCTGCTGGCCTCGGTGATTCCGGGGCGCTTGGACGAACGGATCGCGGACCAGCTCCTGGCCGAGACGCGCGGGAACCCGTTGGCGTTGTTGGAGCTGCCCCGAGGACTCCCAGCGGCGCAGCTGGCGGGCGGCTTCGGATTGCCGGCGGCGCTGTCGCTTCAAGGCAGGATCGAGGAGAGCTTCCAGGCGCGGCTGGGGGGCCTGCCGGATGACACCCAGCGGCTCTTGCTGGTGGCGGCGGCGGAGCCGACCGGCGATCCGGCCCTATTGTGGCGCGCGGCCGAGCAACTCGCGGTCACCGACTCGGCGCTCGAGCTCGCGGAATCGGCCGGGCTGATCGAGGTCGACAATAGGACGCGCTTTCGCCACCCGCTTGTCCGCTCGGCGGCGTACCGCGCGGCATCGCCGGAGGAGCGGCGGCGTGTGCACGGGGCGTTGGCCGAGGCGACTGACGCGCAGGCCGATCCCGGCCCGCGCGCCTCGCACCTCGCCGAGGCTGCGACCGCCTGATGAAGACGTCGCCGCCGAGCTCGAGCGGGCGGCCGGCCACGCCGAGGCGCGGGGGGGATTGGCCGCCGCCGCCGCGTTTCTCGAGCGCGCCGCC
>DASSGR010000082.1:0-6915 GCA_035693425.1 Solirubrobacteraceae bacterium | reverse complement strand
CGGACCGAGCGCGGCTACGTGATCGACGGCCAGAAGACGTGGACGTCCAACGCGCAGTTCGCCGAGCGCATCCTGCTGATGGTGCGCACCGGCGGGCCGGACTCACGGCACCGCGGGATCACCATGCTCGACATCCCGATGGACGCGCCGGGGATCGAGGTGCGGCCGATCGAGACGATGGGCGGCCGCGAGGTCAACGACGTGTATTTCACCGACTGCCACGTGCCGGCCGACCGGCTGGTCGGTCGCGAGGACCACGCGTGGACGCAGCTGATGGCCGGGCTCAACAACGAGCGCCTGATCATCGCGGCGCAGTCGCTGGGAATGGCCCAGCGAGCGTTCGACGACGTGCTGGCCTACGTCAAGGAGCGCAAGCAGTTCGGCCGGCCGGTCGGCAGCTTCCAGACGATCAAGCACCGCCTCGCCGATCTCGCGACCGAAATCGAGGTCACGCGCCTGCTGGTGTACTCGGTCGCGGCTCGCGCCGACGCAAACCCCGAGGCGATGCTTCCGCGCGAGGCGTCGATGGCGAAGCTGAAGGCGACCGAGGTGGCCAAGCACATGACGCTCGAGGGGATGCAGATGATGGGCGGGGCGGGCTACGCGGTCGAATACGACATGGAGCGCCAGGTCCGCACCGCGCTGGTCACGACGATCTACGGCGGGACCAGCGAGATCCAGCGCGAGATCATCTCGAAGACCTTGGGGCTGTAGGAGGACTCACCGTGGGCAGGTAGTCCTCGCTGAACGAAGTGGGCGCCGCGTCGGGGAACGGCGCGTACGCCTCGCGTGGCACCGTTGTCTCCTGCTCGACCCCGGCGCTGTGTCGTAGCGCCACCGGATCGACCGGATAGACGATGCCCCCGTCGCCGGTGCGGCCTCCGACCGCGATAACAAACGCGGGGCCATCGCCGGCGCCGATGATGATGTGATCGGTTTCCGGCGGGCAGTGGAGGTAGTCCCATTGCTTCATCGGATGCTCCTCGCCTTCGACGATCGCCAGGCACTCGCCGGCGAGGATCAGGAAGCCCTCCTGATTGGCCTCGCGGTGGTACATGGCCACGGGCTGGCCGGGCCACACGACCGCGAAGTTGAGGCCGAACTCGTCGAAGTGCTCGTCGCGCTGGAAGTTGCCCGAGACGCCGAACGGACCCTCCTGGTACCAGTTCGCGTCGCGGATGTTCGCGATGTGCCAGGTCATGCGGCCTAGGCTAACGACAGGTACGCCTCCACCGCGGCGGCGTCACGGCGCAGCGCGGTCGCGGCGGTACGGCTCGGGTTCTCCCACATAGAAAGCTCGACGCGACCGCCCGGCATCGACCACGTGCCCGCGGCGCGTCCGCCGATCAGCGCGATCGGCTTGAAGATGCCGTTCACCGTGACGACGCCCTGGGCGTCGCCGAGTACCAGCTCTCGCGAGCGCCAGCCGAGCAGCAGTGGATCGAACGGTCCCAGCAGCCGCGGCGGGGGCAGTGGTTCGGGCTCCCCACGAGGCACGTCCACCAGCCCGTCCGGTCGCTCGTCCAACTCGGACGCGATCGCGCTGAGCCCTGCCCGTGCGTCGCGCAGCGACAACTGCGCCCACTTGGCCAGATCGCGGTCGTCGGCCGGCCCATGGCCGACGAGGTAGCGACGCGCGAGCTCGGCGAGCGCGCGGTCGCGATCTACCGGGCGACGCTCGCCGAGCCAGTCGGCGCGCAACACGAACGCATGCTCGGAGCCGATCATCGGCCCCCGGACAATCAGCCCGTCGAGCGTCGCCCGGTAGAGGATGTGCACGAGCGCCTGCCCGGTCGTCCGCACGCCGATCGAGTCGAGCACCTCGCGAAGCCGGTCGCGCGTCATCGGTCCTTCGGACCCGAGCGCCTTGACGATTGCGTCGATGCCGCGGGCCAGCGCGGCCGGGCTCACGCCTTCCTGCGCGAGGCGGCGGTCGCTGCCGGTGCGGAGCTGTGGCGTGGTCAGCACATGCAGCAACGGCTCGTCCTCGACGGCGATCAAATGAAGCGTCCCACGGTTGACCCAGGTGATCACGAGCGAGCGCTCCTCGGTCAGTGCGCGATCGAGATCGGAGGCGTGCGTGCTCGCGCTGCGCGCCCGGACCGCAAGCCTGGCGCCGCGCGGATCCTGCGCCTGCACCGCGAGCAACTGCCGTGTCGCCTCGAGCGGACCGGCGGCCGGGCTTCCCGACAGGCCCTGTGCGGCCAACCGCGCCGCCAACAGGGAGCGTTCCGCGGGTCGCGGCCGGTTCACCGAGCCGACTCTGTCACACGGCCGGCGGCCGGACGATCTGCTGGACCGACCAGCCGTTGCCGTCGGGGTCTGAGAAGAACACGAACCGGCCCCACGGGAACTCCTGCACGTCCGTGGCCTCGATGCCCTGCGCCGCCAGGTGCGCACGCGCCGCGTCGGCGTCCTCGACGACCACCTGCAGGCCGCGCATCGAGCCGGGCTCCATATCCGACACGCCGTTGCCGAGCGCGATCGAGCACGCCGAACCCGGGGGCGTCAGCTGCACGAAGCGGATCTCGTCGCTGACTCGGTGATCGTGGTCGGCGTGGAACCCGACACGCTCGTAAAACGCCTTCGCGCGGTCGACGTCGCTCACGGGAAGGGCGATGAGTTCGAGCTTCCAATCCATGCTGGGACCCCTTTCGGAACGGAATGTACGGTTCCGAAATCATATCAGACCGAACGGAAGATTCCGTTCCGAATTGTGTTAAGGTGGTGCCTAATGGCACCGCAGGACCAGGAGGCTCACGAGGACGCGACACTGCCGCGGCCTCGAGGGCGTCAGGCCGAGGCGGCGGTCAACGACGGCCTCATCCTCAAAGCGGCGCGGGAGGTGCTCACCGTCGAGCCCGACACGCCAATGGCGGAGATCGCTGCGCGTGCCGGCGTCGGCATCGGCTCGCTCTACCGTCGCTTTCCGAGCAAGGAGGCGCTCGCCTATCGCCTGTGCCTCGACGGCATGAGTGCGCTCGCCGATCTGGCACGCCGCACGATCGAGGTGATCGACGACGACCCCTGGGACCACTTCGTCGCGTTCATCGGCGATGCGATCGACGCCGGCGCGGGCTCGCTTCGGGGGCTGGCCGGCACGTTTGAGGCAGACGAGGACCTCAACCATGTCGCCCAGCAGATGTCGTGGCTGATCCAGCAGGTCTTGCAGCGCGCACAGGCGGCGGGCGCGGTCCGCGATGACATCAACGCCAACGACGTCGGGCGGTTCTTTGAGATGCTGCGTGCGATCCGGGTCGGTGACGCCGAGCGCAGCAACGCGCTGCGCAGGCGCTACATCGCGCTGTTCATCCCCGCGTTCCGGGCGCCCGCGGAGAGTCCGCTGCCGGGACCGCCGCCCACATGGCAGGAGATCGCGGCGGCTTGGAATCCGTAAGGGGCACTATCGTGCCCGGTCGGTGACGGCGACCCTGATCGACGGTAAGGCGATTGCGCAGCAGGTGCGGAGCGAGGTCCGCGCCGAGGTCGAGGCGTGGACAGCGGGCGGCCATCACCCGCCCGGCCTTGCGACGATCCTCGTCGGCGACGACCCCGCATCAGCGGTGTACGTGGCGAACAAGCAGAGGGCTTGCGTCGAGGTGGGGATGGGAGGGTTCTCTCACGACCTCCCCGCCCACACATCGCAGGCCGAGGTTGAGCGGCTGATCGGCGAGCTCGGCGCCGATGCCCGCGTGTCCGGGATCCTCCTGCAGCTGCCAACTCCCGACCACATCGACGGTCCGCACCTGACGACGTTGATCCCCCCTGGCAAGGACGTCGACGGGCTCACGCCGGTGTCGGCGGGACTGCTCGCCAAGGGCCTGCCGGGATTGCGACCAGCCACGCCGTCGGGGGTGATGGAGCTCCTGCGCCGCCATGACGTCGAGCTAGTCGGCGCCGAGGCCGTCGTCGTCGGGCGCTCTGATCTTGTCGGCAAGCCGGTCGCGGCGCTGCTGCTCGCCGAGCACTGCACGGTCACGATCTGCCACTCGCGCACGCGTGACCTGCCCGCGGTCTGCCGGCGCGCCGACATCCTCGTCGCGGCCGTGGGTCGGCCGCAGATGGTCAAGGGCGACTGGGTCAAGCCGGGCGCCACGGTGATCGACGTCGGCATCAACCGCACCGATGCAGGGCTGGTGGGCGACGTGGAGTTCGAGTCCGCTTCAGAGGTCGCGGGGCTGATCACACCCGTGCCGGGCGGCGTCGGCCCGATGACGATCGCGATGCTGCTGCGCAACACGCTCGAGGCCGCTAATGCCGCGGCGAGCGCTTAGCCCGCGGCGTGCGCCATGAACGCGCGCACCAGCGGGGAGTCGTCGTCGGCGCGCGTGACCGCGACGAGCTCGGAGTGGGGCGCGCCGGTGACCGGGCGGTAGGCGACGCCCTCGAGCGCCAGCCGCGTGACCGACGCCGGCACCAGTGACGCGCCGATGCCCGCAGCGACGAGGCCGATGATCGTCAGCATCTCGGGCGCGTACTGAACGACCCGCGGGTGGGCGCCCAGCGAGGCCATGCTCGAGATCAGCAGATCGTGGAAGCCGGGCGCCTGATCGCGGGGAAACAGCACGAGCGGCTCGGCGGCGAGTCGCTTCAGCGGAACCCGGCGAAGCGACGCGAGCTCGTGGGCGCTCGGCAGAGCGGCCACAGTGCGCTCCTGCAACACCACCACCGAGTCGAGCTCCGGAACCTCTTCGATCGGTGGGCGAACGAGCCCGACGTCGACCACTCCGGCGCTGACCAGGCGCAACTGCTCGGCAGTCGGACGCTCGTGCAGCTCGATCTCCACGTCGGGCGCGGCCGCGCGAAAGCGCTGCACGATCCCGGGCACGACCGAGAACAGCGCCGAGCCGACGAAGTTGATGCGCAGGTGGCCCGTCTGGCCGGCGTCGATCCGGCGCGCGGTGGCGACCGCGCCGTCGAGCTCTCCCAGGAGCTGGCGGGCGTCGCGCAGGAACGCCTGGCCGGCCGGCGTCAGCTCGACGCGGCGGCGGGTGCGCGTCAGCAGCCGGCAGCCGAGCTCGTCCTCGAGCGCGCGGATCTGCTGGCTGAGCGGAGGCTGGGAGATGTGCAGCCGGGCGGCGGCGCGGCGGAAGTGAAGCTCCTCCGCGACGGCGACGAAATATCGCAACTGGCGCAATTCCACGGGCGACTCTGTGATTCAGAATACAAATCAGTTCTACCGAATTCGATATTGGACACGATCAAACACCGGGCGTAGCGTTGGTGCCAAGGAGAGATGTCCTACCTGTTGACGTGCCCAAACTGCGGCGTGCGCGAAGTCACCGACTTCGCGTTCGGCGGCGAGGTGTCGGCCCGCCCGAAAGAGCGGCCGACGTTTCGTGAGCTGAACACCTACAACTACTTTCGCCGCAACGTGGCCGGGGTCCAGCGGGAGTGGTGGTTTCACCGGTCTGGTTGCAGGGCGTGGTTCATCGCCGAGCGCGACACGCGCACCAACGAGGTGCTGACGATCGCGCGGCCCGGGGGAGCGCCGTGAGCAGGCTCCCGGAGCAGCCCGGCGAGCGGATCAACCGCAACCGCGTGATCAGCTTCAAGTTCGACGGCAAGCGGGTCCAGGCGCTCGAGGGCGACACGATCGGTTCGGCGCTCTATGCCGCCGGCCAACGCACGTTCTCGCGAAGCTTCAAGTACCACCGGCGCCGGGGCCTGATGTGCTGCGCGGGCAACTGCCCGAACTGCATCGTCGCCGTCGATGGGGCGCCCGGAGCGCGCGCCTGCATCGAGCCCGTCCGCGAGGGGATGCGCGTCGAGCACCTCAATGCGTTCCCGTCACTCGAGTTCGACGCGATGAGCGTCACCGACAAGAGCGGCCCGTTCACCCCGCCCGGCTTCTACTACAAGACGTTCATCCGCCCGCGGCGGCTGTGGCCGCTGTACGAAAAGGTGCTGCGACACGCCGCCGGGCTCGGGCGCCTGCCCGACGACCAGCCCGAGCGCGAGTGGCGCACCGAATACCGCCGCCGCCATGCCGACGTGCTCGTCGTCGGTGGCGGCGCGGCGGGGCTGAGCGCAGCGGCCGCGGCCGCGCAGCTCGGGGCCGACGTCGTGCTCGTCGACGAGGGGCCCGAGCCGGGCGGCCGGCAGCTGGTGGAGGAGTCGCGCGAGGAGGTCCGGACGATGGTCCAGACGGCGCGCGAAGCGGGTGCGGAGATCATCGAGCGCGGCTCCGCGCTGGGGTTCTTCGACGGGCTGGTGCCGGTCTGGCAGGGCGACACGCTGCACCAGATCCGGGCTCGCCGGCACGTGATCGCGACCGGCACGATCGAGCAGCCGCTGGTGTTTGCCGGCAATGATCTGCCAGGGGTGATGCTGTCCGACGGGGCGCGCCGCCTGGCCGCGATGTACGCCGTCCAGCCCGGGACCCGGGCGGTGGTGGCGACGACCTCGGACCGGGGAGTTGAGGCTGCGATCGCTCTGCACCGCGCCGGCGTGACGGTGGCCGCCGTCGCCGACCTGCGCGCAACTCCCGGCGCGCAGGCGCCCACGCTGCAAAACCTCGGCATCGAAGTACTGCACGGCCACACCGTGATCGAGGCTCGCGGCAAGAAGGCCGTGAGCCAGGCCGTGCTCGCACCGGTCGGCGGCGGACAGGAGCGCACGGTCGATTGCGACCTGGTGGTCGTCTCCGGCGGCGCGATCCCCGCCAGCTCGCTGCTGCTCCAGGCCGGCGCGCAGACGCGCTACGACGAGGCGCGGGGGAACTTCGCGGTCACCGACACGCCCGAGCACGTGGCGGGCGCGGGCGAGGTCGTCGGCGCGGAATCGCGGCACGCGGCCGCCGACTCGGGCCGAATCGCCGGGCTGCACGCCGCGCATTCGCTCGAGTTTGGCGACGTGGACTCGCGCTATGCCGAGCGCGCGCTGCGCGACGCCGTCGCCCGCGCCGGCGACCAG
>DASSGR010000081.1:0-8457 GCA_035693425.1 Solirubrobacteraceae bacterium | reverse complement strand
ACCGCGCGAACCTGCCGCCCGAGACCTGGCTCAGCCCAGGGCGCGAGCTGCCGCCGATCCAGTGTCCGACGATGGGCGTGTGGAGCTCTGGAGACATGGCGCTGACCGAGCGGCAGATGACTAACTCGGCCCAGAGCGTCGCGGGCCCCTGGCGCTATGAGCGTCTTGAGGGGCCGGGGCACTGGATGCAGCTCGAGGCACCGGACGAGCTCAACCGCCTGCTGATCGACTTTCTGGCCGCTTAAGGCTGTCTCGGCATAGTCCCTGGAGGCGGCCCGGTGCGGGCCGCACCGGAGTCGTAGGCGATTGCAGCCGGGGGTGAATACGGGTGGCGAGAATCATCGTTTTGGGCGGCGGTGTGTGTGGCTTGACGGCCGGGATCCTCCTGCGCCGCGACGGTCAGGAGGTGACGGTGCTTGAGCGCGACCGCGAGCCGGTGCCGTCGTCGGTCGACGACGCCTGGGAGCGTTGGCCCCGCGATGGGGTCACCCAGTTCCGCCAGACCCACTACCTGACCTCGCGCGGGCGCGAGCTGCTCGACGTGGTGCTGCCCGATGTGCGGATGGAGCTCGTAGCCGCTGGGGGCATGACCATGGATCCGCTGCAGCTCATGCCGCCCGCGATCACCGATCGAGCGCCACGCGAAGGCGACGAGCGCTTCATCACGGTCAACGCCCGGCGGGCGACGGTGGAGCAGGTGCTGGCCCGCACGGCCGAGGCGGAGCCCGGGCTTGAGATCCGTCGCGGCGTGACGGTGACCGGGCTGGTCACACCTGCCTACAACGGCGTGCCGCACGTCGCGGGGGTCCGGACCGAAACCGGCGAAGAGCTCACCGCAGACCTCGTCGTGGACGCGATGGGGAGGCGCTCGCAGCTTCCGCGCTGGCTGGAGGCGGCCGGCGCCGGGCCGATCCACCAAGAGGCCGAAGACTCGGGGTTTCTCTACTACACGCGCCACTTCCGGGCTCGCAACGGTGGCATGCCCGAGTTCCGCGCTCCGCTGCTGAGCGTGATGGGCACGTTCTCGATCCTGACCGTCCCGGCCGACAACGGGACGTGGTCGGTGACGTTGTACACGGCGTCGGGCGATCAGCCGCTCAAGCAACTGCGCGACCCGGACGCGTGGACGCGCCTGCTGGCGGCGTGCCCCCTGCACGCGCATTGGCTCGACGGCGAACCGACGACCGGCGTGATGGCGATGGGCGGGATCGTCGACCGATACAGACGGTTGCTTTACGGCGCGCTGCCGGTCGCGACCGGCGTGGCGCTCGCCGGCGACGCGTGGTCATGCACGAACCCGTCGCAGGGCCGTGGGATGACGCTGGCCTTCATGCACGTGCGCCGCCTTCGCGACACCGCGCGGTCGCATCTCGACGACCCGCGCGAGTTCGCCGAGGCATGGGATGCGGTGACGGAGTCCGAGTTGACCCCCTGGTACAGAGAGACGGTCGCGGAGGACCGCGCCCGGCTGCGGGAAATCGAGGCGCTTCGCGAGGGACGGGTGCCCGAGCCACCGACCGACCAGTCCGCCGCGATGCGGGGCGCGATGTTCGCGTCGTTCGCGTACGACCCCGATGTCTTCCGAGCGTTCATCGGGACGCGCGCGTGTCTCTGGCGCATCGGGGAGGCCTGCGCCGACGAGCGCCTGTTCTCGCGGATGATTGAGTTGGCGCGCGACGCCGAGCCGCTGCAGCTACCGGGCCCGGATCGTGACCAGCTGCTGTCGCTGCTAGCGGCTTCGCCCGCTCCTGCCTGATCAGCCAGCGCCTCATTCGCTTCGGGTGATGCTGGTTACGGCGCCCGCGCGTACGGTCGGCGGAGCGTGAGCGCACCGCCCAAACAGAAGGGGTTGGCGACAGCAAGCTGGGTCGGCTCCGCGCGCGCGTTCATAGCTCCGCTCGCTCTGGCGCAGTTCATCTGCAGCTTCGCGGGCTCGAACATGAACGTGATGATCAACGACATCAGTCGGGATCTGCACACGGATGTGAAGGGTGTGCAGACCACGATCACGCTGTTTTTGCTGATCATGGCTGTGCTGATGATCCCCTGCAGCAAGCTGACCGACCGTTTCGGTCGCAAGCGCTGCTTCACCGGAGGTCTGGTGCTGTACGGGATCGGCACCGTGCTCAGCGCGATCGCCCCGAATCTGGGGATCCTGATCCTCGGCAACTCGGTGTTCCAGGGCGTCGGCACGGCCTTCCTGATCCCGCCGGTGTACATCCTCACGACGCTGGCCTTCACGTCGCTGGAGTCGCGCGCCAAAGCATTCGGCGTGATCAGCGGCATGGGGGGCATCGGCGCCGCGGCCGGACCGTTGATCGGCGGTGTGATCACGTCCGCCATCAGCTGGCGCGCCGCGTTCGTGTTCCAGGCTCTGATCGTCGCAACGATCATTTTGCTCAGCCGTCGGGTCGTCGATCCGGTTGCGCCGGATCCCAAGCGCCCGTTTGACAGTGTTGGCGCTGTCCTGTCGGGCGTCGGGATGTTCTGCGTCGTGTTCGGGATCCTCCAGGCTGACACGAACAAGACGCTGTTCATCCTGTTCGTCGCGATCGGGATCGCCTTCCTGGCCGGGTGCTACGTCTACATCCGCTCGCGGGAGCGAGCGGGCAAGGAAGCGCTGCTGTCCACCGACCTGTTTCGCAACCGCACATCCAATCTGGGCCTGATCACCCAGAATCTCCAGTGGCTGTTGTTGATGGGCGTGTCGTTCGTCGTGTCGGTCTTCCTGCAGACCGAGCGCCACTACAGCGCGATCAAGACGGGTGTGATCTTCACCGCCGCCACGCTCGGGATCCTCGCCTCGTCGCTGGCCGCAGAGCGGATGGCAACGAAGCGTCACCAGAAGACATTGATCGCTGCCGGTTTCCTCGTCACGGCCGTCGGTATCGGGCTCCTCCTCGGCCTGGTCCACGCCGCCTCCTCCAGCGCGTGGGCGTTCGCTCCCGGGCTGCTGTTGATCGGGCTCGGGCTGGGCGTGATGCTGACCCCGTCGGTAAACCTCGTACAGTCGGCGTTCCCCGAGCAGAAGCAGGGCGAGATATCCGGGCTATCGCGCGCCGTTTCCAATCTCGGCTCGTCGTTCGGCACCGCGATCGCCGGCACGATCCTGGTCTCCAACCTTGTGTCGGGAAACGGAACGTACGTCGCCGCGATGATCGTCCTCGTCGTGGTGGCACTGGCGGGGCTCGGGATCTCGTTCCTACTTCCCGAGAATCCGCTGCCGAGCGCCGAGCGGGGCGTCGCGTCGCGTCCGGCCGCTGCAGGCGCCCTCGACACCGCGGTCTGACGCGGTCACGGCGGATGCGTCACGCACTCAGCCTCGTGGCCGTCGCATTGGCGGTCCTGACCTCAGGCGCCGGCTCGGCGGCCGCCTCGTCGACCAAGGTCGATTTCGGAGACATCTCCCACAAGGGCCTGAAGAACCTGGGTCCCGCGTCGACGAGTCTGAAGCTCTCGCTCGAGCTAGGGATGATCGCCAACCAGCAGGGGATCGCGAACGCGGTGAAGGCCGCTAGCAACCCGACATCGTCGAGCTACGGCAAGTACCTGTCGCTCTCCACGCTGCAGAAGAAGTACGGCGCCTCGTCGTCGCGCCGCAACGCGGTGGTCGGCGCCTTCAAGAACTACGGCGTGAAGGCGACCGTCGATGTGACGCACCTGCGCGTTAGCGCGACCGTCAGCGTCAAGACGGCCCAGAAGCTGTTCGGCACCAAGTGGGACGTGTACGCGACTGGTCAGAAGAACCAGGGGGTCGCGGTTCCTGTGAACACGCCAAAGCTCGTCAAGGGCCTGAGCGGGAACATCGACACGGTCTCGGGACTGCGGTTGAACGTGACCATCCACCACGCGATCGCGACGTCGTCGGCAGCTCGCCGTCCTCAGGCCCGGGAGGCCGCGGTGGCCGGTGGGACGCCGACTCGCACCGGCACGATCAGTCCCGGCTGCGCCACGACCACGTACCCGGGGGCGGTGTTCTCGACCGCGGGCCTGTTTCCCAACCAGACGCTGGGCGCGTACGGGATCGCTTCGCTGCAGGGGGGCGGCCTGCAGGGCGAGGGCGTGCGCGTCGCGATCCTCGGCGAGGCCCCGACGCCGACCGGCGATGTCAGCGCGTTCCGCAACTGCTTCGGCTTCGCCGGCACCGCCCTGAAGATCCACGGCGCCTCGAATATCGCCCCGATTCTCGAGAGCTCCCTGGACGCGATGACGATCGCGATGGTGGCTCCCAAGCTGGCCCGCCTGGACCTTTGGGTGAAGGCGCTCGGCCAAGCCGATCCGCAGGGCGCACTCGAACTGCTGGCTGATCCGCTACAGGCCACGACCAACGGCACGCCGCTTCCGAACGTGATCTCGATCTCCTACGGCGTGTGCGAGGCGAGCGTCAAGCAGTACAGCGCGGCGCGCACGCTGTTCGATCGTCAGCTGGCGGCGACCGACGCGTTGGGGATCACCACCGTCGTTGCGGCCGGCGACAGCGGGTCGTCGTCATGCGCACACGGAGTGCCGTCGTCCCAGCTGACCAGTTTCGACAAGCAGAAGTCCGCGAGCTGGCCGGCCACGTCGCCGTGGGTGATGGCCGCCGGCGGAACCAGCCTCACCCTTACGCCGGCGAACACGATCGAATCCTCCGGGGTGTGGAACGACACCGAGTACCCGAGGCCGTACGAGCAGACGGCAGCCGGCGGGGGCGGCGTCAGCACTTTCGAGAAGCGGCCGTGGTGGCAGCCGGCGATCCCGTCGCAGAAGACCTACCGGATGGTTCCGGATGTCGCGGCGTTCGCGGATCCCAGCCCCGGCTACGTGATCATCTGCTCGCCGTCGGTACAGGGTTGCGCACACTCACCTGGCCAGACGATCGCGTTCGTGGGCGGCACCAGCGCGGCTGCGCCGCTGGTGGCAGGGATGATCGCGCTGTGGGACCAGCAGGCCCGTCAATCTGGCCTGCCCAACCCGGGGTTCGTGCCGCCGCTGCTGTACTCGATCGCGCATCGCTCGCCCGGATCGTTTCTCGACATCACCACGGGGAGCAACGCGATCTTCGGCGGCGTTTCATGCTGTACCGCGGGCCCGGGCTTCGATCTGGCTTCGGGACTCGGCTCGCCACTGGCTGACCTCATCGTCAACCAGCTGCATCGTTAAGCGAATCCGCCTTGCCGGCGGTGGTTTAACGCGGTTGTCGTACTCGTCGGATGTCGGGTGCAAGGATCGGGGCAATGGGAGTCCTATGGCGGTGCTTACGTCGTTGGCGGGCGGCCACTGCGTGCGCTGCCGCGGCGCTGATCGTGGCCGGGGCGATGGCCGGGAGAGCGTGTGGACGCCGGCCGTTGGTCGCTGGGCCTGCCGATCAGCAAGGGCGTAGTGCTCGGTTGCTTCGTGCTGATTCTCCACAGCCACCACGTGATCCCCGGCGGTGGGCAGCCTGGTGGCGGACCGCCCGGGGGTCCGGGGCAGCCGGGAGGTCCCGGCGGTCCGGGCCCGGGATCGACCGTGAACCAGGCCCCGACCGCGGCGTTCACGTTCACGCCGAACGACCCGCCGACCGGACCCAAGGCGGGCCAGGCGGTCAGCTTCGACGGCAGCGGTTCTGCCGACCCGGACGGCACCGTCGTGGCGTGGTCGTGGAGCGTCGGCGCGACTCTGCACGGCGGCGGTGGGACGAGCAACGTGTCCGGAGACGGGACGCCGCATGCCACCATCAGGTTCCCGACCGCGGGCATTTACCCCGTCACGCTGACCGTCACCGACAACGGCGGCAAGACGAGCTCGGTCACTCAAAACGTCGCCGTCAGCAGTGCCGGCCTGAAGTCGGGCGCTTTCGCCACCGATCCGACGGACATGCTCGGGTGCAGCGGCACGATCATGGCCGCGGAGGACATTTTCATCCCGACCTACGCGCAGACGCCGATGACGGTGCGCGGGACGCCGACGGGCGGCTGCGCGGGCCTCGGCGCAGGGGACCGTCCCGTTCACGGTCTCGTGGCAATGACGACAGGCTTCAGCGTCCAGGAAGTCGCATTGTGATCTCCTGGAGCAGCCAGCCGTTGCCGTCCGGGTCGCTGAACGTGGCGAACGAGCCGTAGGTAGCCCCCTCGGGCGCGCGGCCGCTGGCGCGGCCGTTGGAGCCGACGCCAGAGAACCGGGCGCCGATCGCGTCCTCGTGGAACACCTCGCTTACGTCGACGCCGCGGCCGACGATCTCCTCGCGGGCCGCATCGATGTCGGGGACGACCAGGTACAGGCTCTGGAACGAGCCGGGCGCAGCGGGCGTGAGGTTCGTGCCGAACTGGATCGAGCACAGCGAGCCCGGAGGCGTGTACTGGAGCAGCCGAAGCTCGCCTTGAGCGACGTCTGCGTCGAGGCGCCACCCGAGGCGGTCGTAAAACTCCTTGGCGCGGTCAACGTCGGAGACGGGAATCACGACAACCTCCATCAGCATGTCGCCCGGTTGGGGCCTGGGGGTGCCGCCAGAGCTTTCACTGCTCACGTCGGTGGTGCTCATTTGACCTCCGTTGAGTTTCGATCACGATTGAACGGTTGTGGGGGCGTGTCTTCCGTCACGCGTCGACCAGGTACGCCTCTGGGCGAGTCGTCTGCCCGACCTCGATGATGTAGCCGTCCGGGTCTCGGATGTAGCAGCGGATCTCGATCTCGTGGTCCTTGGGCGGCGTCAGGAACTCGGCTCCTCGGGCGCTCCACTCGGAGTAGACCGCTTGGATGTCGGCCACCCGGAGGTTCAAGAAGCTGCTAACCCGATCCGGGTCGGGCGGGGTCTCGAGCGTGACCGTCGGCTTGTCGTCCGTCGGGCCGCCGCCGGTGTTAATGATGATCCAGCTGTTCGCCAGTGCCACGTAGGTCACCGGTCGCGTTGCCACGGTCACCCCACCAAGCACCTCGGTGTAGAACCGGCGAGAACGTGCCACGTCGGCAGACACGATGAAGTGCGCGACCGCGATCGGGGGCTCGCGAAATGGAAGCCGCGCCCCGGAAAGACTTGTGTCGGTGCTGCCCATGGCGAACTCCTCAGGTTGCTGGCATATGCACAGCCTGATCCACTCGCTGCCCCGATCGCGCCCGTGGGCGCACTGGTTTGGACCCGGGACCCACCCCGCCCAAGGGTTCGCGCCTGGCGCTAGACAGGCGTCCGGACATCCGCGTTCGCCTCAGGCCGGAAACTAACGATGCCGAGGTCCCGCGTATGGGTCAGCTTCGCCACAGGCTCCCAGTGCTCGGTGTGCTGGCACGTGCCGGCCTGCTGCCGGCGCTGCTGCTGGTCGGCACGCGAATGCATCACATGGTGATGTTCGGTCCAGCCATCCACATGATCGTGGTAGGGGCCGCTGGAGCTCTCGCGGGAGCAGCGTCGGTCGCGATGTCGGTGATCGCGGCCCGCCGCAACGATGGCCGCGCGGTATGGCTCGGCATCGCGTTCTCGGTCATGGCGACGATGCTCGTGATCCACGGCCTCGCCACGCCTGGCGTGATCTTGCCTGCAAACGGGGTTGTGCAGGTCGCGGGTACTCTCAACCTGCCGATCGGTGGGGCAATCCTGGCTGCCTCGGCGTTGCCGTTGCTGCGCCGTGCGCCGGCCGAGGCTGCTTCTTGCGGTGCAGCTTGTAGTGGTTGGACTGCTCGCCGCGGTCGGCGCAACAGCACTGGCGCTTTCCTCGCACGTTCCGGCGGTGCCACCGCCGTCGTCGGTGGTCGCCAACTTGATCCTCGTCGCGGGGGCCATCCCGCTTGCGCTGCTCGCCTGGCGTGCCGCGCGGACCTATCTGCTGACCCGCCGGGCGTTGGACCTCGTTGTGACCGAGGGCGTCGTCTGCCTCATCGGCGCCCAGTACGGGCTGCTGAACTTCGGCACGATGGACTGCAGCTGGTGGATGGCCCACCTTCTCGAGGTTGTCGGCATCGGGATGGTCGGCATCCCGGCCGCGCTCGACCTTCGGCACGCCGTTGGCTCGCGTCCGCTGGTCGGGGACCTCCGCGCGGGCGAGCTTGTCGAGCACGAGGAGGCGTTCCTGGGCGGTCGAGTCCGCTCGATCCTGATCCGACTGGGCGACAAGGATCCTTCGACCGAGGGGCACACCCGCCGAGTCGCCACGCTCGCGGTTGCGATCGGCGAGCGTTTCGGCCTGCCGGAAAGCCAGTTGCGCCAACTCGCGCTCGGCGGTCTGCTGCACGACGTCGGGAAGCTGTCGGTGCCCAACGCGATCCTCAACAAACCGGGCAAGCTCACCGATGCGGAGTTTGATGAGATCCGCCGTCACCCCGGCGCCGGCCGCGAGCTTCTGACCGAGCTTGGCGGCTTTCCGCCGCTCGTTCTCGACCTGGTAGAGAGCCATCACGAGCGACTCGACGGTCACGGCTATCCCAACGGCGTTCCCGCCGGCGAGCTCGACCTGGCCGTCCGCATCCTCACGGTCGCCGACGTGTACGACGCGCTGACGGCAGACC
>DASSGR010000080.1:0-2298 GCA_035693425.1 Solirubrobacteraceae bacterium | reverse complement strand
GACAACGAGAAAACGGTCACGGTCGAGCACGTGTGCGGGATCGCGGTGCGCAACGCGACGATCGTCGAGGTCTCGCGCCATTACGGTTTGTCGATCGCGACGTGTGAGCCGGCGGACCCGCAGTCCAAGGGCGGCAGCGAGGCAACGGTCAAGCTCGCGAAGGCGGATCTGGTCCCGACCGATCACAACCTCCGCGACGAGTATGCGCACTGGCGGGCGCTGGAGCAGGCGTGCCAGGAGTTCATGGCCGATGTCAACACGCGGCCGCACCGCGCGACCCGTCAGCCGCCGTTGCTGCTGCTTGAGCAGGAGCATGAGCATCTGCACCGGCTGCCCAGGGTGCCGCACACGCTGTGTTTCGGACAGACCCGCAAGGTCGACCGGCAAGCGACCGTCTCGCTCGGTGAGGCGATCTACTCGGTGCCGCACGAGCTGATCGGTGAGCCGGTGTGGGTCCGTGCCGAGGGCGAGCAGCTGATCGTCGTGCATATCGATCCCGTCCAGGGGCCGCGCGAGGTCGCCCGCCATCCGCTAACGACACCGGGCCGGCCGAGCATCAACGACGCGCACTACCCGCCGCGGCCGGCAGGCGCGCTGGAGCGCAAGCCCCGCGCCCGCTCAAGCGAGGAGCGCGAGTTCCTTGCGATCGGCGAGGGCGCGGAGCGGTGGCTCAAACGGGCCGCCGCGGAGGGGACGCAGCGGATCCGTCGCAAGATGGCAGAGGCCGTCGATCTGGCCAAGCTCCACGGCACCGCAGTGGTCGACGAGGCGCTCGCGCGGTGCGCGAGCTACGGCCGGTTCGCCGACGGTGATCTGGCCAGCATCCTCGCCCACCAGCAGACCGCGACCGTGATCCCGCTCCCTAAGCGGGCGCCAGAAGACCGCTCGCTGCAGGCCTCGACTCGCAGCTGGGAGGGATTCGGCCGATGACCGTCAAACCACCGCCTCCGCCGCCATTGCCCGACGAGCTCGACCGCCTGCTCAGACGTCTGCGAATGCCGTACATCCGCCGCGCGGCGCCGGAGGTGATCGCGACCGCCAACAGCCAGCGCTGGGAACACGCCGAGGTTCTGCGCCTGCTGCTAGCCGAGGAGGCCGCCGGACGCGACCGGGCGACGATCAGCATGCGCCGCCGCGCCTCCGGGCTGCCGGCCGGCAAGACGTTCGACGCCTGGGAGCAGGACGCATCGGTGATCCCAAAACCGGCCCAGCAAGCACTGCGCACCCTCGAGTGGGTCGACCGCGCCGAAGTGCTGGTCGTGTGCGGCCCATCCGGCAGCGGCAAGAGCCACTTCATCGAAGCGCTCGGCCACCTCGCGATCGATAAAGGGCGCACCGTCTCCTGGCACACACTCGAGTCGCTCGCCGCCCTGTTCCGCCGCCACCGCGCCGACGACAGCATCAACAAGGCGATCACCAAGCTGATCCGCTCAGACCTGATCCTGATCGACGACGTCGGACTCCTGCCCGTCTCCGCAGACGCCGCCGACGCTCTCTTCCGGGTCGTCGACGCCGCCTACGAGAAACGCTCGATCGCGATCAGCTCCAACATCCACCCCGCCGGCTTCGACGAGCTGATGCCAAAGACCCTCGCGACCGCAACCGTCGACCGGCTCCTGCATCACGCCCACGTCATCGTCACCGACGGCCAGGACAGCTACCGGCTCGCGCAAGCCACCGCCGGCAAGGGGGTGAAGCCCCTGACCTGAACCCCGCGGCCCACCAACGGTGGGGAGATTCGATGGCCACCAGCGGGGACATCCGATGGCCACCAGCGGGGAGAAATGATGGCCACCAGTGGGGAATTTTGTGGCCACCACTGGGGAGAAACCGATGGCCATTGACACACAATCGCGCGTTGCATGGGCACAGGCCGTACCGAGCGGACCGCTGCCACCTCGATCACACGGTTGTCGCTTGGCCAGGCGTGGCGGTCATCTCGTCCCTGCCAGCACACGCGCTGCTCCCTATCGTCCGCAGCGAGTGTGGGCGGGGACTTGGTTCAGACGCTCGCTCTGCCTGCGTAAGCGATTGTCGGGTGCGTTCCTCGTCGCGCTGTCGGATTCGTGCGGCTGTGGCTCATCGCGACGCGTGTGTTTGGGGGGTGGAGGGTCGTGGTCGCCCTATCAGTTGTTGCTTGTTGGTTGACGTGGTTTGGCGCTGTCGTGTTACGTGCACGCCGGCCTGGCCGTCGAGGATGCGCTCGTTCGCGCTCGTCACAGTGACCGGCGCCATCAGCCGTGGCTCGGACGGCGCCCCCGCCGGGGCGTCCGTTCCGTGTTGGCGAACGTCGGCGAG
>DASSGR010000079.1:0-7377 GCA_035693425.1 Solirubrobacteraceae bacterium | reverse complement strand
GCGCGCCCTCTCAGCCGCCGCCACCTGCCGCATGCAACGCCGCTCGCTATTCACCTACCTCAGCGAACTCCTCGCCGGCCACGCCCGCGGCGACCCATTCCCCGCGCTCACCTGAGCGGCCCCGGGAACTGAACGCTTACGAAAAGAGGCTTGTGAGCAGGGGTTTTGAGCCGGAGACCGCACCACCCGGTGCAGTGCGGTCCGCGGTTCGCGCCCCGAGGAGGACCCGCGGCGCTGCGGCCGCGCGGCTGGTCCACGCAACCGCGTCCGTGGACCAACGTACCGAAAAGTCCCTACAAACGAATCGAGCTTTCGAGCCGCTCGCTCCCGGGTCTGACGGGTGAATGCCCAGCAAATCAAGCCATTCCCGCTGCTCCGGCGGGTTGCTTTGCACGCAGGAGGTCACGGGTTCGAATCCCGTTGGCTCCACTAGCGAGTCCAGGGGCCTGATCAGGCGCGGTTAGTCGCGTCGCCCGCCAAAGACCAGGCGGCTTCGGCGATGCGGTGCGGCGGTGACGGCCTGTCCGGTGCGGTGGTCTGTCTGCGTGCCTCGGTGACTGGAACGACTCGCGCTCTTCATATCAGCGAGGATCGCCTCCTCCGATCGTGAAGCCACGATCGGCGCCGCTAGCCCTGCGACGTGGACGTGGGTTCGCCGTCGGGGGCCTCGCCCGTCCTCGATCGGTAGCACTGCGACGATCTCGTCAGCGCGGACGAACCGCCCGTAGCCGAGCGGCACCATGCCGATGTCGGTGGCTCTGATGTCTTCTTCGCCCATGTTCATATTGTAGCGAACGTGTGTTCGCGTACGTGCCTGTCCGCCCGCGCCTGCGACAACCACGGCGCGGCGTCGGGATCTGCGCGCGGGCCGGTTGTTGCTCAGGCCTCGAGCTGGCCGAACGCCGCCAGCAGCGCGGCATTGACCGCCGCAACAACCGCGTACGCGATCCCGGCCAAGGTGGCCCCGGCGGCGATCAGCGCCACGGCCGCGAGTTCGAAGCAGCCGAGCTCAAACGCCACCCGGGGCCGGCGGCGGAGCCGCCGCGGGGAGCGCGGCGCCGCCCAGATACCCCACGCGGCGACGAACGCCGCCGGGATCGCAATTGCGAGGATCACGGCGAGAATGACCGGGGAGTGGCTCGCGCCCCAGTAGGCGAACGCGGCGATTGCCACCAGCTCCAACAGGAACTTGAGTCCGAGATTGGCCGCCTTCAGCCCCGCCATGTCGTGCGGCAGCCTACGCGGCCAGGCTCCCGCCGAGGAACAGGACGCGGATGCTCTTCACACTGTGGCCCCGAGATGGGCGCTTGCATATTTGGGTGTCGGCGGACGCGTTCGCGCGGTGGAAGGAGTTGATCCGGTCGTGAGTTATCCGGTCGCAGGCATGAACAGGGTCATGTTGATTTGGGCGGGCGATGGAGCGTGGCACCATCCCGGCGCCCTCGTCCCGGTTGGTGATCCGGCCAAATCAACCACGTCGTCCCGTCACGTTCAGCGCGTGTGCCCCGAGTATCTCGAGGCGCAGTCGTGAGCTCGACCCCCGAGCCATCAGAAGATCCCTACCGCCCTCGAGCCTGCTCCAAGTTCGACTGGTGGGGGCCGGAGAGCCAGTCCGCATCCGCCAGACGCGCGTCGACCGGTTCCTTTCCTCGCCGCAGCGCGTCGATGTAGGCGTGATCGGCGGCCAGGCGCGCCGCCACCTCGGGACCCTCGGCAACGGCGCCGTGGCCGGGGACCACGACATTGACGTGCCTGGCGGCCTCTCCCAGCAGGTCGAGCGCCGTCTCATAGGCGCCCACCTGGTCGGGACGGCTAGGGTCGAAGAGCGGGATCAGGACATCGGAGAGCATGTCGCCGGCGATTAGGACGCCACGGTCCGCGAGCAGGACCGCGGCGTGGCCGACTGCGTGCGCCCCATGTTCGATGATCTCGCCCGGCACGGGTCCGCCGTCCGCGGGCAGCGGGGTGACGAGCCCGAACAGCTCGAGGGGGATCCCCGACGCGCTCTCGGCCGCCATCCTCTGCCCCCGCTCTCGGCCTTCACTGGCAGCATGGGCAGCGGCGGCGGTGGCGTAGCGCGGCACGTCGCCGAACCGAGCATGCCAGAGCAAGTGGTCCCAGTGGGGATGGGTGGAGAACCCGGCGACCACCGGAATGCCGAGCCGGTCCAGATCATCGGCGAGCTGGTTCAGATCGGAACCGTCGATGCCGGGATCGACCAGGATCAACCCATCCTCCCCGCGCACCGCGATGGAATTGCTCCAGACCCACGCACTCTGCCGGACCCAGACGCCGTCGGCCACCTCAGTCAGCATCGATTCATCCTGTCAAGGCGCGTCAGAACGATCTCGTGCTGACCTGGAAGACATGCCCATCGGGGTGGCGGACGTGCATCTCACGGACTCCCCACGGCTCCTTTGTCGGCGGGTAGGTGATCTCGAGGCCCGCGTTCACGCATCGGTCGTGCACGATCGCCGCACGTGACGCTCGCGAAGTCGACCCGAGAATTCGCGTCCTCCGGATCGTCTCGCCACTCGAACCCGACGGTCCATCCGAGCTTCGCGAACCAGCTGATCGTTTCCGCGATGTCGGAGACGTTGAGGATGGGGTTAACGGTGAGCACCCTCATCGTCGTGCCTGTCCGGCCCGTGGCGGCTTGCGAGCGAGCGCTCAGGCGTGCCCGGGGATCCCCCGCGACGTCAGCCAGTTGACGACATAGTCGACCCAGCCCGGCAGCGACTTGTGGACCATGAACAGGTGCGCCGTGTTCGGCAACAGGTGCTCGGTCACGTCGCAACCGCAATGGGCCTTGTAGTAGCTGTAGTCGGCGTTGGCCGACGATGGCGGGTCGGTGGTGTCCTCCTCGCCCGACGTGAGCAGCACCGGAATCGATGGGCCAATCATCGCGATGTAGGCGTCGTTCTGCGCGTACTTGACGCCGAGGTCGGCGATCTCGCCGAACGGCGAGTCCAGGAACGGCGGCGCGCAGGCGATCTTGGCGACGTATGCCACCAGCCCCGGCGCGTACGTGTTGAAGTCCATGCACTCCTGCGTGGTCTGGAAGAACTGGAAGTAGTCGGGGTGGCTTGAGTCGGGCGTGAAGCCGCCCCCCGACGAGGACCCCAGCGGCGAAGCGGCCGAGCCGCCCGCCGAGCCGGAGATGTCGGTCTGGATCATCGCGGCGACGTCGTGGTACTCGCCGGGGTAGCCGGCCACGATCCACCCGCCAGCACTGTGGCCGATGATCACCACGCTGCGGTTCTTCGTGTTGCCCGGCGTCGTGGCTCCAGCGCAGCCGCCCGCCGACGCAAACTTGTAGCCGCCCGTCTTCACGTCGGTCACCACGTCGTGGAGCATCGCGCGGTGCGCTTGGGTGGTGAGCGTGTAGCCGCCGCCAGGGTGATCGAAGTAGCTGCTCTTGGCGTATCCCAGCCGGTCGTAGGAGAAGACAACGTAGCCCGCACTCGCCAGCGCCCGCGCGACCGACCAGGTCGGCGAGAAGTCCCAGTTCTCGGTCGAGGACGCGATCCCGTGCACGAGCACGATCGCGGGGGTCAGCGCGCTCGTCGGACCGTCGGTGAAGCGCTGCCCGTACAGCATGCTCTGGCCGCCCTGGGGATTGGTCACGGGCAGGCAGACCGGAGCCACCCTCATGTTGGCGTCGAACACCATCTGAGGCGAGCTCGACGGCCCGGTGACCTGAACTTCGAACGCCTGCGCCGCCGGCGAGCAGAGCGCACACGCAACCGCGCAGAAAACGACGACAGCGGACCTGGACAGCATTGACATCGACAAATCCCTCCCGAGAACGCAACCGACTCAAGTCGCGTACTACCCGCTCAGCTCGAGAACGACTCCAGTGCCTCGTTCAAGGTCACGCTGGGGCGCATCGCGGCCGCCACCTTGTCGATGTCGGGCCGGTAGTAGCCGTCGATCTCGACCGACTGGCCCTGGACCGCGTTCAGCTCGTCGACGATCGTCTGCTCGTTGTCGGCCAGCGTCTCGGCGAGGGGCGCAAAACGCGACGCCAGCTCGCCGTCCTGGGACTGCGAAGCGAGCTCCTGGGCCCAGTACAGCGCAAGGTAGAAGTGGCTGCCGCGGTTGTCGAGCTCGCCGACCTTGCGCAACGGCGAGCGGTTCTCCTCGAGCACGCGCCCGGTGGCGCGATCGAGCGTGTCGGCCAGCACCTTTGCACGGGGGTTGTCAGTGTGGTCGGCAAGCAACTCGAGTGACGGGCCGAGCGCGAGGAACTCGCCCAGCGAATCCCAGCGCAAGTGGTTCTCCGCCAGAAACTGCTGGACGTGCTTGGGCGCCGAGCCGCCCGCCCCGGTCTCGAACAGCCCGCCTCCTTTGGCAAGCGGGACGATCGACAGCATCTTCGCGCTGGTGCCGAGCTCGAGGATCGGGAACAGATCGGTCAGGTAGTCGCGCAGCACGTTTCCGGTGACCGAGATCGTGTCCTTGCCGTCGCGCGCGCGCTCCAAGCTCAAACGCGCCGCCTCGGCGACGTCGAGGATCTTGATGTCCAGCCCCTCGGTGTCGAGCTCGTCGAGTGCTGGCCCGACCTTGCGCAGGAGCTGAGCGTCGTGCGCGCGTGTCTCGTCGAGCCAGAACACGGCCGGCGTGCCGGTCTCGCGTGCCCGCGACACGGCGAGGCGGACCCAGTCCTGGATCGGCCAGTCCTTGGTCTGGCACATGCGCCAGATGTCGCCCGTGTCGACCTCGTGCTCCATCAGCGTCGTGCCGTGGTCGTCGACCACCCGAACCGTGCCCGGTGCGGAGATCTCGAACGTCTTGTCGTGCGACCCGTACTCCTCAGCGGCCTGGGCCATCAGGCCGATGTTGGGCGTACTGCCCATCGTCGATGGGTCGAAGGCTCCGTGCTCGCGGCAATGGTTGACGGCCTCTCGGTAGAGCAGGGCGTAGGAGTGATCCGGGATCACGAACTTGGCGTCCTCGAGCTCGCCCTGGGCGTTCCACATCTGACCCGAAGAGCGGATCGCCGCCGGCATCGACGCGTCGATGATCACGTCGCTGGGGACATGAAGATTGGTGATCCCGCGGTCGGAGTCGACCATCGCCAACCGCGGCCCGTCCGAGTACGCCGCCTGGATCGACGCTTCGATCGCTGCCTGCTGATCGTCTGATAGCGACGCGATGGCCTTCAGGAGCGCGCCCAGCCCATCATTTGGATCGACGCCGGCGGACTTCAAAGCCTCACCGTGTTCTTCGAAGACACGCGAGAAATACACCCGCACCGCGTGGCCGAAGATGATCGGGTCAGAGACCCGCATCATCGTCGCCTTCAGGTGCACGGAGAACAGGACGTCGCGCTCCTTGGCGTCCGCGAGCTGCTCGGCGAGGAACTCCTGCAGCGCCGCGCGGCGCATCACGGCGGTGTCGAGCACCTCGCCCGCCTGGACCGCGATCTTGTCCTTGAGAACGGTTACCGCACCGTCGGCAGCGACGAGCTCGATCCGCACCTTGCCGGGTCGCTCCATGGTCACCGACTGCTCGGTGGTGCGAAAGTCGCCGTCGCTCATCGTGGAGACATGAGAGCGGGAGTCCGTGGACCAGTCGCCCATCGAGTGCGGGTGCTGGCGCGCGTACTGCTTGACCGAGGCGGGAGCGCGGCGGTCAGAGTTTCCCTGGCGCAGCACCGGGTTGACCGCGCTGCCCTTGACCTTGTCGTATCGGACACGCGCATCCCGTTCCTCGTCGTTGGCGGGATCCTCGGGATAGTCCGGAATCTCGAATCCCTGGCCCTGCAGCTCCTCGATCGCGGCCTTGAGCTGTGGCACGGACGCGCTGATGTTGGGCAGCTTGATGATGTTGGCCTCGGGCTCGAGTGCCAGCTCGCCCAGCTCGGCCAGCGCATCGGCCGCCTTCTGGCCGTTGTCCAGGCGGTCGGGGAACTGGGCGAGGATCCGCCCGGCCAGCGAGATGTCGCGCACCTCGATCTCGATCCCGGCCGCGCCGGCGAACGCGCGCAGGATCGGCAGCAGCGATGCGGTGGCGAGGGCGGGGGCCTCGTCGGTGAGCGTGTAGACGATCTTCATGCGCCGGCCACCCTACCGGCCGTCGGCCGGAGGGTGCGCTGCCGGCTCAGAAGCCCGTGTTGGAGTGCACTCGCTTGCGCACGCTGGGGTGCAAGCGACCTCGCTCCTTCAGCGTTTCGCACGCCTGAGCGATGTCCTGAGCCAACGCGGTGGTCAGCGAGCGCCCCAGGGTCTGCCTCACGAGCACCCGCATGATCTTCACGTGCTGGGCATTGGGCGGCATCGTGTAGGCGGGAACCATCCACCCGCGCTCGGCGGCCAGCTGCCCGGCGATGTCAAACTCGTCGTAGCTGTGCTCCCCGTCGAGCTGGAACGCAACCAGCGGCAGCTGCTCGGCACCCTTCTCGCCCACCAGACGGAAGTCTTCGCTCGCCTCGACCTCGGCGGCCAGCGCCTGCGCGTTGGCCTGCATCGTGTGCATGATGTAGCTGTAGCCCTCGAAGCCGTAACGCACGAAGTTGTAGTACTGCGCGAGCACCATCGCCGACCCGGTCGAGAAGTTCAGCGTGAACGTCGCGTCGGTCTTGCCCAGGTAGTTCTCGTAGAAGACCAGGTCCTCGGCGAGGTCGTCCCGGGTCCTGAAGATCAGCCAGCCGATGCCCGGATAGACCAGGCCGTACTTGTGGCCCGACACGTTGATCGACCGGACCTGCTCCAGCCGGAAGTCCCACTCGGAGTCCGGGTACAGGAACGGCCACACAAACCCGCCGCTGGCGCCGTCGACGTGCAGCGGGACGTCGAGCCCGCGCTCGCTCTTGAGGTCCACGAGCAGCTTGTTGATCCCGACGATGTCGTCCGCGTGTCCGGTGAAGGTGGTCCCCAGCACGGCGGCGACGCCGATCGTGTTCTCGTCGACGTGCGGCTCGACGTCCTCTGGGCCGATCGTGTACTTGTCGGGCTGCAGCGGCACGATCCGCGGCTCGACGTCGAAGTAGCGGCAGAACTTCTCCCAGACGACGTGCACGTCGCCACCGAACACGAGGTTGGGCCGGTCGACCGGCTTGCCGGCGGCCTCACGGCGCTGGCGCCACTTCCATTTCAGCGACAGCGCCCCGAGCATGATCGCCTCGGACGAGCCCTGGGTCCTGGCGCCCGTCGTCTCGCCGGGAGCGTGGAACAGATCAGCGAGCATCCGGATGCATCGCTGCTCGATCTCGGCGGTCTTGGGGTACTCCGCGTGGTCGATGAAGTTGCGGTGCAGGTTCTCGGCGATGATCCGCTGGACCTCGGGCTCCATCCACGTGGTCACGAACGTCGCGAGGTTGCGGACCGGAATCCCGTCGAGCACGAGCTCCTCCTCCAGCAGGCGCAGCGCGTC
>DASSGR010000078.1:0-5855 GCA_035693425.1 Solirubrobacteraceae bacterium | reverse complement strand
ACCGACGACGGCGAGTGGGCCGTGTGCGTGGACGAGGTCGGCGGGCCGCTGCTCGCGCCGGCGAACCGACGGGGGTTCCCCCGGCGGCCGCCGGCGACCGAGCTCGAGGCCGAGCGGGTGATGGAGGAGGCCGACGTCGAGGCCGAGGCCGTTGAGGTCGAGGACGAGACGCCGGCGCAGGGTACGCCCGTGGCGGAGGAGCGGGCTGTGCGGGCCGAACCGGAGGCGCCGGAGGCGGGCACCGAGACAGACGTCGAGGATGCCCCTGAACCGGTTCAGGCCGAAGTGCAGGACGCCGAACAAGACGTGGAGGCCGTCGAGGAGGCGCCGGCGGCCAACGAAGTAAGCGAAACCACCGATCCAGAATCTGAAGGAGCAGGAACCTGATGGCCCGTGTACTCGTAGTCGACGACGCCGCGTTCATGCGCAAGGTCGTGAGCGACGCCCTGGTCTCCGGCGGCCACGAGGTCGTTGGCGAGGCCGGCACCGGCACAGAGGCGGTCAAGCGCTTCCAGGAGCTGTCCCCCGAGCTGACCACGCTGGACATCACGATGCCCGACAAGGACGGCATCACGGCGCTCAGGGAGATCATCGCGCTGGATCCCGGCGCGCGCGTGCTGATGTGCTCAGCACTCGGCCAGGAGAGCAAGGTGATCGAGTCGATCCAACTCGGTGCCAAGGACTTCGTGGTTAAGCCGTTCCAGCCCGCGCAGCTGCTCGAAGCTGTCGGCAAAGCGCTGGCCTAGCCCCTCGGCGTTAGCGCGCCTCGGGCCCGTGTAAGGGCCCCTCAAGTAACGGCCAGCCCGGCCGATCATCGGGAGGACTCTCCCTCGGAGTCTTCCCTCGATGAACAAGTCGCTCACGCTTACCCGTGGCGTCGTGATGGTCGGCGCCCTGACACTTATGCATGCCGCGACCGCGCTTGCAGCCGGCTCGGGCACCCCGAGCACGGCCAGCATCAAAGCGGCCGCCGGCGAGAACACGCCGGTGAACCTCGGCAGCTCGGCGCTGCCCACGCACACCGCGTCGTCGAGCGGCGGCTCGAGCATCGTCCGCACGATCGTCGGCCTGTTCATCGTGATCGCGGTGATCTACGGCGTCGCCTGGATCATGCGTCAGGCCAAGAAGGGCAAGACCCGCGCCACCGGCAACGGCCTGTCCCAGCTCGCCAACCTCCCGCTCGGAAACGGGCGCTCGGTGGCCCTGGTGCGTGCGGGCACTGATGTCGTGCTGGTGGGCGTCTCCGAGCACAGCGTCACCCCGATTCGCACCTACACGGAGGATGAGGTGATCACCTGTGGGATCGAGCTGCCGGAGGAGGAAGCTCCGGACTACGCGCCGGCCGGCAAGCCGTCGGTGCGAGTGCTCGAGACCCTGCGCCGGATGACGGTCCGCTCGTGAAGGTCGACTCGTCAAACGCGCTTCAGATCCTGCTGCTGATCGGCGGGATCTCGCTGATCCCGGCGATCCTGTTCACGGTCACCGGCTTCACCCGGATCCTGATCGTCCTGGGCTTCATCCGCAACGCCCTGGGCACGCAGAGCACGCCGCCCAACCAGGTGCTGGTCGGGATCGCGCTGTTTCTGACCCTGTTCGTGATGTCGCCGACGATCAGCGCGATCAAGAAGGACGCCTACGAGCCGCTGCAGCACCACCAGATCAACACCACGCAGGCGCTGCAGCGCGGTCAGGAGCCGTTGCGCCAGTTCATGTTCAAGCAGACGCGCAGCCGGGACCTGTCGCTGTTCGTGAGCCTCGCTCACATCAAGCAGCCCAAGACACGGGCCGACATCCCCACCTACGTCCTGATCCCCGCGTTCATCATGAGCGAGCTCAAAACCGCCTTCCAGATCGGGTTCTTGATCTTCCTGCCGTTCTTGATCATCGACCTGATCGTCTCCTCCGCGCTGATGAGCATGGGCATGGTGATGCTGCCGCCCACCTTCATCTCGCTGCCATTCAAGATCTTGCTGTTCGTCCTGGTCGACGGATGGGACCTGATCACCCACTCGCTCGTCGCGAGCTTCCACTGACGCCGCGTTAGGAGCCTCACATGGACCAGGACACAGTCGTCAACCTCGCAACCCAGGCGATGACGCTCGCGCTGAAGGTAGCCGGCCCGATCCTGCTGGTGGGGCTGGTGATCGGCCTCGTGGTGAGCATCTTCCAGGCGGTCACCCAGATCCAGGAGCAGAGCCTCTCCTTCATCCCGAAGATCGTCGGCGTGGCCGCGATCGTCGTGATCCTCGGCCCTTGGATGCTCGACCAGCTGGTCAGCTACGCGCAGAACCTGTACATGTCGATTCCGCAGCTGGTGGGCGGATGAGCCAGCTGACGCTCAGTCAGCTGATCAAGGAGCTCGGCGGCGGCGCCCAGGTCACCGGCTTCTTCCTGGTGCTCGCGCGCGTCAGCCCGCTGTTCGTGCTGGCGCCGCTGTTCTCCTCGAAGATCATCCCCGCGCGCGTTCGCGGGATCATTGCGGTCGCGCTGGCGATCGGCCTCACGCCCGTCGCCATGCACGGCCAGCACGTCCCGACCGACCCGCTGAGTGTGGCCGGCCTGATCGTCGTCCAGGTGCTGGTCGGCCTGGCGTTCGCGTTTGCGGTGTCGGCGCTGCTGACCGCGGTGCAGACCGCCGGCGGCCTGGCGGACATCGCCTCGGGCTTCTCGTTCGGAGCGACGGTCGATCCGATCAACGGCAACCAGGGCGGCGCGTTCGCCCGGCTGTACATGATGATCGGCACCGCGATGTTCATCGCGATCGGCGGCGACGCCTGGATGCTGCGCGGCATCTCGCGCACCTTCAAGCTGGTGCCGCTGACCAAGGCGCCCCAGATCACCTCGCTCGTGAACGGCGCCGAGCAGGCGTTTGCTCAGATCTTCGTGGCGGCGATCGAGGTCGCTGCGCCGGTGTTGCTGGCGCTGCTGATCACCGACGTCGCGTTCGGGATGGTTTCGCGTGCCGTCCCGCAGCTGAACGTGTTCTCGGTCGCGCTGCCGCTGAAGGTGGGCGTCGCGATGCTCGTCGTCGCCGCCTCGCTGCCGTTCCTCGGCGGCTGGATGTCCGACCAGATCTACACCTCGGTCGGCACCGCTCTGCACTCCCTCAAGATCGCCTGAGCCTGAGCCATGGCCCACAACGACAAGACAGAGAAGCCGACAGCCAAGCGCAAGAAGGAGGCGCGCAAGAAGGGCCAGGTCGCCAAGAGCACCGACCTCAACTCCGCCCTGGTCCTGCTCGGCGGCCTGATCGCGGTCAGCTTCATGGGCCCCGCGGTGGTGTCCGGCGTGGCGAACTCGATGCGCTTTGCATTCGGCCAGATCTCGCGCCCCGACAGCATCACCAGCGCCGCCGGGCTCAACGGGCTGTTTCACTCGGCGCTGCACACGCTGCTGACGACCGCCGCGCCGATCGCCGGCGTGTGTGCGGCGCTGGGGCTGCTCGCAAACCTGGCCCAGGTCGGCTTCAAGCCGTCAGCGACGGCGCTCAAGCCCGACTTCAAGCGGCTGAATCCGGCCACCGGGTTCAAGAACATCTTCGGTCCGCGGATCGGCGTCGAGGGGGCCAAGGCGATCGCCAAGATCTCAGTGGTCGGCGCGGTCGTTGCGATGACGCTGATCCCGGATCTCACGAACCTAGGCGCCAGCATCGGCACGCCACCCGGCGACCTCGGCCACCTGATCGCGTCGGGCACGATGGGCATCGCGACGCGCGCGGTGGCCGCGTTCCTGCTGATCGGGATCATCGACTACGTCTGGCAGAAGCGGCGCCATTCCAAGCAGCTGAAGATGACCAAGCAGGAGGTCAAGGAGGAGGGCAAGCAGTACACCAGCCCGCCCGAGGTCCGGGCCGCGATGCGCCGCCGCCAGATGCAGGCGGCGCGAGCGCGGATGATGGCCGCCGTCCCGCAGGCCGATGTTATCGTCACCAACCCGACGCACTACGCGGTCGCCCTCGCCTACGACGGAAGCAAGCCCGCTCCCATCGTTGTGGCCAAGGGCAAGGACCTCGTCGCGCTCCAGATCCGCCGCATCGCAGCCGAGAACAACGTCCCGATCGTGCCCGACCCGCCGCTGGCGCGCTCGCTGCACGCCTCGGTCGAGATCGGTCAGATGATCCCCGCCGAGCTGTACGCGGCGGTGGCACAGGTACTCGCCTTCGTCTACCGGATGGCCGGCCGTAGGAGGGCGGCCCAGTCATGAACCAGGACACGATGAAGAAGCTGCTCAAGCATTCCGACCTGCTCGCCGCGGTCGGGGTCGTCGTGGTCGTGACGATGCTCGTCGTCCCGCTGCCGCCGATGATCCTCGACCTGTTCATCACGATGAACATCTCGGCCGCGCTGGCCGTGGCCGTCGCGACGATGTATCTCTCGAAGCCGCTCGACTTCTCGGTGTTCCCGAGCCTCCTGCTGCTGACGACGATGTTCCGGCTGGCGATCAACGTCTCGGTGACGCGTCTGATCCTCACCAAGGGCGACGCCGGCAGCGTGGTCCACGACTTCGGGCAGTTCGTCGTCGGCGGCAACGTCGTGATCGGCCTGGTGATCTTCCTGATCCTGGTCGTGATCCAGTTCGTGGTCGTGACCAACGGCGCCGGCCGCGTCGCCGAAGTCGCCGCCCGGTTCACCCTGGACGCGATGCCCGGTAAGCAGATGGCGATCGACGCCGACCTCAACGCCGGTCTGATCACCGACGAGCAGGCGCGCAACCGGCGCATGGAGATCGCGCGGGAAGCCGACTTCTACGGCGCGATGGACGGCGCGTCGAAGTTCGTCAAGGGCGACGCGATGGCCGCCGTGCTGATCACCGCGATCAACCTGATCGGCGGGATTGTGGTCGGAATGCTCCAGCACGGGCTTCCGTTCGGCGAGGCGAGCAAGCACTACTCGTTGCTGACCATCGGTGACGGCCTCGCCGCCCAGATCCCGGCGCTGCTGATCTCGGTCGCGACCGGCATCCTGGTCACGCGCTCGGCTTCCGAGAAGGACCTGGGAAGCGACGTCGCCAACCAGATCCTGCGCCAGAAGAAGGCGCCGATGGTCGCCGGCGCGGTGATCTGCCTGTTCGCGCTGGTCCCGGGCCTGCCCAAGCTTCCGTTCCTGTTCATCGGGCTGATCTTCCTGCTGATCGGACGCGCTGTGCGCAACGGCACGCCCGACGATCTGGCGGCCGCCGCTGCCGCGGCCGCGGTGCCGGCCGGCGACAAGCCGGAGCTTCCCGCCGCTCCGCGCGAGGAGGTCATGAAGGAACTTCCGATCGACCCGCTCGAGCTGGGCATCGGTTTCGGCCTGGTCCCGCTCGTCGACCGCCGCGGCGGCGGCACCCTGGTCCGCCGGGTCTCCTCGATCCGCCGCCAGATCGCCGGCGAGCTGGGCATGGTGATCCCGCCGGTACGCATCCACGACGAGATCGACCTCGATTCCCACGAGTACGTGTTCAAGGTCCGCGGCACACCGGTGGCGCGCGGGTCGATCATGGCCGGCCACCACCTCGCGATGGACCCGGGCGACGCCGTCGGCTCGCTTCCCGGGATCCCCACCACCGAGCCCGCGTTCGGGCTGCCGGCGACCTGGATCCCGGAGTCCCAGCACGCCGAGGCGGAGGCCCTCGGATACACGGTGGTCGACGGTGAATCGGTGATCGTCACCCATCTGACCGAGACGATCCGCAAGCACTCTGCCCAGCTGCTCACGCGTCAGGACGTAAGGCAATTGCTCGATCAGCTAAAGGAAATCAACGAAGCTGTCGTTACAGAGGTTGTGCCAGACGTCCTCTCGCTCGGAGAGATTCAGCGCGTACTGCAGGCCCTCCTCTCAGAGGGCGTGTCGATCCGCGATCTTGGCGCCATCGTC
>DASSGR010000077.1:0-34216 GCA_035693425.1 Solirubrobacteraceae bacterium | reverse complement strand
GTTGCAGGTTTTCCTCACGAGCGACGGTCGCGTGATCGTCTACCACGACGCCACCGCTGACCCCGAGGATGCCCTGCGGCATGACGTGCTGGAGGCCGATGCGACCGAGCAGGAGCTCGTCGCCTTTACCGACGATTCCGTTGGCGACGACCCGTTCGACCCGATGGCCACCTCACAGCTGTGGATTAGGCAGACGCTCCACCAGTCGTCGCACCACGGACCCATACCGGTCGTACAGCGTCGCCCTGGCCGTAGCCACTACCATGATGGCCAAGATTGTCCACCATGGCATTGTCGTGACTGCCACGTAGGCAGCGAGGGCAAGAAGGCATAGGAGCACGGTCGCGGCGGCCAGACAAGCCAACACGAGGGCACGGCCTTCGTCGAGTCCGGCTGTCAGTGAGCTCCATACGTCCGGGACGAATGTGCCGATGACCAACGTGCTGGCCCAGACGACGCCGAAGATCTGCACCGCGCCGACTAGTGCTGAAGGATGCGCTGTCTCGATAGCAAGCGGCGCCGCTACCACCGAGGTTCCGAGGCATAGGAGTGTCGCGCCGACGTAGAGCTGGTTCGTTGGCGCGCTCCAAACCCGCTGCACCTCGCTCCAGCGTGCGCATATCAGCGCAAGCATCGCGGCCGAAGCTGGACCCATCGCGATGACGAATTCCCTGCTGATCGGCTTACGGTACCGCTGGTTCCGGCGGACACGCCAACCGATCACTTCCCAGCTCCCGGGCAGGATCCGCTGCGTGCCTCGCAGTCAGCCCATCACCGGACGATCGCTCTGGCTTACCGACGCATACGAACCGGCGATTCCCTTGGCGCGACATCTGGATCACGCGGCCCGCCAGCTCCGGCGCGATCCCTTTGCCACTCGCGATCGCCAGACGCGAGCTCGGCCGGGCCGCTCCGTTGTCGTATGCGCTCGTCGTCCTGAGCGCCGTCAGACACGAAACGCTCGTCGGTGAGAGCCAATCTCGGAGACCGGACTTACGGCCGGATCCAGGAGCACTCTCTCCTGTCGGCGCCGCTGCGTGAGAGTACGATCGGCGCAAGAAACGGGGCTTCAGACTGGTTCTTCTCGAAGGGGTGTGCGGCACTAGGGGGTACGTCTCGAGTACGGGTCGACGCCGCGAGGCTTCTCGGCAGGAGAAGGGAGGACAAGAAATGAGGAACGTGATGATCGCTGCGGCCACCGCGATGTTGACCCTTAGCGTCGCGGGAGGGTCGGGAGCGGTTGCAGGCAACATGGCCGTCACCACGGTGCCCGCGACCCGCCTAGTCTCCTTTGGCCCTGGCCGTATTCACCTTCCTTACAAGCGGATCTACGCCTACCAGGTTTCCTGTCACGCAACCCCTTGTACGATCCACTTACGGCAGGCTGCTTTCGGCGGCGGGCACCGGCTGTGGAAGTTGCGCGACCTGGAGCCCGGTCCGATCGTGATGCCGCGCCAACCCGCGCTTGGCCAAAGGTTCGCGGTGTGGTATGCGCGGAGCGATTTCAATCAAGGTCTACTCCGCGGCGATGTGCAGAAGTATGGAAGCGTGGAGCTCAAGATCCATGCTGCCGTGACGGACAGCACCGGCATTTCGACGGCCGCCACGCGCACAATCACCATCGTTCCCGCTCCGCTCCCGCTCTTCATTTCAGGGTCAGGGCAGTACTCGGGTCGCAGGCCCAAGGACATCTACTTCTCAGGCGATGCCGGGAACATCGTGACCTGGATCCGGTGGTCGCAGTGGACAACTTCGCAGGCGGTCGGCAGAGGTACCAGCAACATCCTTAGCTGCGTGCCGAACTGCGCACAAGGCTCGGCGACGCCGGGCCCGACGACCGTTGTATTCAGCCGGCCGAGCAAAGGCCATTTCACTTTCGTCATGGAGCGACGGAACGGGCAGACGTACACGGCCCGATATGGAACCCCGGGCTGGCCCTGGGACGCGTCCTAGGGCGGCAGCGAGACGTGGCGGGCTCATAACCCTCGTTACGTCGAATCCGCCGGCCGATCGTGCTCGCGACCAGCCCACCGAAACTGCACGGGCCGGTGCCTCATGGTCCCGGTCTAACACGGTCGCCCCCGAGGCGTGGGCCGCGGGCGCCGTCATCGCGCCGTCGGCTGGCCCGTCAGACTAACCGCCGCAGCGAGGCTCATGGTTCTGCGAGAACTGAGGCATGGTTGCGGAGAGGTGTCAGGCTTCGTCGTACTGGCGACCACATGGTCCGGTTAAAAACGCAGTCGGCGGGCACACTCGAATACGCTGTGCATGAATCCACAAGGGGCGAAGATGATGCGCAGCTACGCCTACTGCAACCCAGTGCCAGACCGGGCTACGCAGGGATGCCAGCTCGCGAACCTGTTTTCAGGGTTCCTCTCGGATGCTGGCGTAGCCTCGGTGACCGACCCGGCAGTTCCCGAATTGTAGGGGCAGGGTAATCGTGGCTTCGTGTTGTGGGATCCGAGCGGACGCCATCGTCGTCGGCGTAGCGATGATCATCATTGCCGGTGCGGCCGGCTGTGGCGGCAGCATGAACACCTCCGCGGCTGCTCGGTCGGGCCTGAGTGACGCGGAGGCTCAGGCGTTCGTCAATCGGGCCCTCAAGGACATCGCGTCCGGCTACCAGGTCTTCCACAGCTACATGATCGTGTTGCCGCAGACGCTCAAGAACTCGGACCACCGACTCAGGTCGGTCTCGACCTTGGCCGCGTCCGGTACCAAGACCACCTTCACGGTGGCCGTGACGTCTGGAAGCGGCACGACCTTCCGAGTCAACGGGTCCGGCGTCACTCTGACACGCGTCTGCCAGCCATCCGGCGCCGCTTGTCCTGACGGCCACTGGTCGGGGAGCACGCGACTCGCAATGCCATTCGTGCCGAAGCTAAACGCAAGCGACAAGGCCGCGGTGCGGTCGATCCTGCTAGGGAGCGTCCACCACTATGCCTCGTTGCTTGCGCAGGGGCAGCAGGCTGTCGGTACCACGCAGTATCCGAATGCCCAGGCTGGCCTGACGGCGTTCAGCGACCCTAACTCGGCCGCGAGCCAGTTCAGCGCCTACCAGAAGAACCACAACCCGGTCAACGACACCTCGTACCTCGATGCCTTCACAAAGGCCGACAAATACTTCACGGCCGCCAACGAGCCCAACGCCATAACCGCCTGGCAGAACGACGCCGGCAATGCCCAGAGCGATCTGTACGCCTGGGTCAACGACGCCGTGAGCTGGCAGATCAGCGAGATAGCCAGGGCCAAGCTCCAGGCCGATGTGGCGAAGTTCGAGCACGACCTCGGCTTGGCGAGGGCCGACGCCATCAAGGCATCAAGCTGAGGTCCCTTCGATGAGAGTGACAACTGCCGTCGCCCTGGCCGCCACCCTGACGTCGGCCTCAACGCTCCAGGTCCCGCGCAGCGTCCACATCGGCCGGCAAGTCACGGTCTACGCATCCGGTCGCGTGGCCAGGGCGGTCAGCAACGGCGACGCCGTGCGGCTCGAGATTCAGCCGACAGTCAACCGTGGGGGCAATGGCTTTGGGGTGGCGCCAAAGTTCAGGGCAGTCGTTATCGGCAGCCGCGTGCGGGTCGTGTTTCGCTGGCCAGCCAACGACAACCACTGCTTTGGTGCGGGCCACTGCATCAAAACACCGTGGCGGCTCGGCAGCCGTGTCGACATCAATGTCTGCGCTGAAAGCCCGATGTTTGTCGTGGACGGCTGCGCACGTGGCACTGTTGTCGTTCGCGACTGATCGCGAAACGCCGGGCAATCGGGCGCAGCACGCGCCAGAAGTAGATGCCGCGTGATGATCGCTTAGCTCGTCACGCCGACCACGACGTGGACGAGTGCTTCGGCGACATTCCGCAAGCCCGGACCGAGCTCGATCGTGGTCGTGGCGAACGAGTGCTTTCGCCGAAATTCAGCAGGCGGCTGGGACCGAACCGCTCCAGCTGGGCGACGATCGATTCCTCGAGAGCGATCGTCCCGACGAGCCCAGCTGGCGATGGCCTTGGCGACGATCCGGTCGTCACGATCCGGCCGGCCGGTGGCGCCGGCTTACGAATCGGATTCGCCCACGAGCATCCTGTAGCCGCCGGCGAGTCGGCGCGGATGCGTTACAACCCCTCGCAATCACGTCGCGTACCTCGTTAACCCACGGCTTCAGCAACTCCGCGACTGGAGAGACGCCGCGTTCGCGGAAGGTCGAGGCGGATCAACAATCAGGCGGCGAGCACTGGCCGCAATCGCTGTTCCAGCGCAGCGCGAGGAAGCGCGCCGACAACTCGGTCGATCTGTCGCCCGTCTCGGATCACGACTAGCAATGGGATCGACTGCGCGCCAAACCTGGTCGCGAGCCCGGGATTCGCGTCGACGTCGACCTTCACGACCTTGAGGTCCCCCGCGTGTCGCTTGGCCAGGTCCTCGAGCACTGGGGAGATCATCCGACAGGGCCCGCACCACGCCGCCCAGAAATCGACGACTACGGGCACGGATGCGGTCGTCTCGGCCGCGAACGTGTCGGCGTCCGCTTCGACGACCCATGGGAGCGTCGACTTGCACCGCGGGCATCGCGGGATTCCCTGGGCGATTGGGCCGACGCGATTGCGCGCGTGACAGGTCGGGCAGGTGATGATGGTCATCATCACCAGGGTAGAGCCCAGCGGAAGCAGCGGTCGCCGGCTCCCTGTCAGGCGCTTGAACGCGCGCCCGGACCCATCCCCGCAGCGACGCGGAGGACATGCGTCAACCGGTCGATCGAGACCACCAGAACGTCATGCTCAACGCGCTCGATGCCCCGCGCGCGAACGAGACACACGACGCCAAAGGTGCCATTGCGTGCCCATCTTCGCCGGCGTCGTGTTAGCCAGGCCGCCTGCTCGCGCACCCGAGCGAGATGAGGAGCGTCGTACGTCCTGGTCTTAATCTCGATCGCGATCGCGATCCCGTTAGGGGCGATCGCCACCGAGTCGATGTCTCCCCGTCCCCGCCACGGCAGCGAGTGACGCAGCCGCCAGCCGTCCGCCTGCAGCGGCGCGAGCGCGCGCTGGACGGCGTCCTCAGAGCGAGCGCCAACCGCGCTCCGGCGAGCGAGCGAAAGCCAGTGGCGCGCGCACAGGCCAAGCGCCGCGGCGACGATAAGCAGGCACACGGCGACGGGAGCTGCACTCATGCTGGCGGCCCATAGGCCGAGGAGCGCGGTGCCGGCGGCCCCGATCCCCGCTTCGCCGGCGCGCGAGAGCCGGCGGTACTGCTGGCGCCGCGCATAGTTGACCCGGTGTGCCCGGACGATCACAAGTCCTCCAGCTCCGCGCTGGCGCGCGCTGCGGCGTCGAGCAGCCACTTCGGCTGCTTGCTCGGCGGCAGAAGAGCCGGTTGGCGAATCGCCTCGCGAGGCGTCGTTCCCCGCCGCCAGTCTCGCTGGCCGGCCCGGCGTGCCAGCCATTCCCAGCTCCACCGACTCCCCGGGCGCTGCGAGCGCCACTGCTGGCGGACGACTTCGACTGGGCCACGTGGGGTGGCCACGGTCACCGTCTCGGAGCGATTCGCGACCGATCTGCCAGTCATCACGCGCTCACACCGAGCACCGTGTCCGAAGCTGTTTCAGGATCGCGCACGCCTGGATCGTGCCACCCCCGGCCGATGGCTCCAGCGCCCGAGCTGGCGGTGCCGGACGTGTGCGCGAGATTCCGGCGTCGCCGTCCAGTACCTCATCTCCCAGAGAGGGATGACCACGACCGCCACTACCGCGACGACCATGTCCGCCCGAGAGCCGGCCGACGACGATGACGATGCGCTCGACCGGCTCGCGGACCTGCTCGCCGAGCGGCTTGCCGTGCGGTTGAGCGGACTGACGTCCGCGCGGGCTGCGCCGCTCGTTGACGCTGCCGAGATCGCCCGGCTGCACGGCAAGACGCGCTCCTGGGTGTACGAGCACGCCGGCGAGCTCGGCGCCGTGCGCCTCGGTTCCGGCCGGCGGCCGAGGCTCGGGTTCTCCCCCGTCCGTGTCGCCGCAGCTCTCCAGAAGGTCGACGAGCCAGATCCCCTGACGTTGCCCCAGATCGCAAAGCCCCGCCGGGGCCGGCGCCCCCGCACCGACCGCACCCCGTCCGGCGCCGAGTTGCTCCGTGTCGGCGGGCCCGACAGCCGCTAGGCCGACGGGCGCCCGAACGCCGGCCCGACGACCACGCCGGCGGGCAGGCCCCGCCGCCTCGGCGGGACCCGGGTTGCCCGGTGCCGAGAAGCCGCCACATAGCGCAATCACCGCATCCGCCTCGAACTCCCGCGACATCGTGAGCGCGAGGAACCTGCATACTGGATCCGATGTCGGTCCTCGACGAAGGCTGATGGCCCCCCGCGCCAACGGACAGGTGCTCAAGCCCAGCGGGCAGCGGCGCAGCTTCTCGCTGCGGTTCCGCGCCTACGGCAAACGCTGGGTGATCAAGCTCGGCCGGCCCGAGGACGGCTGGACGACCCAGATGGCGGAGCGCGAGCTGGCCGTCGTCCTGCGCGACGTCGACCTTGGGACCTGGCGGCCCCCACGGCCGGAGCCGGCTCGGGTGAAGGAGGTCGACCCGACCTTCCACGAGTTCGCGTCCGACTGGTACGCCACCAAGGAGCTCGAGGTCGAGCCGAACACGGCCAACCACTACCGCAACGACCTCATCAACCACCTGCTCCCGTTCTTCAAGAAGCACCACCTCTCGCAGATCACGGTGGCCGAGGTCGACCGCTACCGCCAGCACAAGGTGCGCGAGGCGGCCGAGATGACTGCGGCGGCTGAGAGCGGTAAGCCGATGATGGTCTCCTACGTCGATCGCCTGGGCCGGCGCTACCGCCGCCGCGCGCGGCCGCTGTCGGCGCGCTCGATCAACATGCACATCGATCTGCTGGCGCAGATCCTCGCGGTCGCGGTCGACCACGACCACCTGCCGAGCAATCCGGCGGTCGGCAAGCGCCGGCGCATGAAGGTCTCGAAGCCGCGACCGGTTCACCTGGACAGCGCCGAGCAGATCGCGATCCTGCTCGAGGCGGCCGGCCAACTCGATCGCGGCGAAGCCGTGATCGACGTCACCGACCGCCGGGGCCGCAGCTGGAGCCAGCGCCACCCGAGCTACACGACCGGCCGGCGAGCGGCGCTCGCCACGCTGCTCCTCGGCGGCGGACGAGCGTCGGCGACCGGAGCGATGCTGTGGCGTGACGTCGACCTCGCCAACGGCCGGTTCGAGGTCGGTCGGGACAAGACCGACGCGGGCATGCGCGAGGTCGACATGCTGCCGCTGCTGCGGGAGATCCTGACCGAGCATAAAGCCGCGAGCGAGCGGACCGGCCCCAACGACCACGTGTTCGTCACCGCCACCGGGACGGCGCGCTCCCGACACAACCTTCGGCAGGACGTCGTCGACGCCGCGGTCGCCCAGGCGCACCGGCTGGTAGAGGAGCGCGGGATGCAGCCACTGCCGCTTGGCATCACCCCGCACAAGCTGCGGCACACGTTCGCCTCGATCCTGGTCGCGATCGGCAGGGATCCGACCTACGTGATGCAGCAACTCGGCCACACCGACCCGGCGTTCACGCGTCTACGCCCCTGCGATGCGCCGCAGCGAGGATGAGCGCGAGCAGCTCAAGGCGCTCGTCGAAGGCCACGATTGGGCACAGATTGGGCGCAAAACGGCCGAATCGACGTCCGCGGCGTCTGAGCGCGACTCCGGCTGAAACGCAGAAAGCCCCGCGTTAGCAGGGCTTTCTAGATATCGGGGCGCCCGGATTTGAACCGGGGACCTCACCGACCCGAACGGTGCGCGCTACCAGGCTGCGCCACGCCCCGAATCGAGCCAGTATCCCATAGCGGCGCGGGATCGGGCAGGCGGGGGTTGGGGGTCGGGAAGGCGGGGGCTCGGCACCGTCGGGTGGAGGGCTGCTCGCAGGTTTGTCGCAAAATCCAGGACTTTTCCAGCATCTAGACGAACAGATGTTGAGATTGTGTTGAGAGCGTCCGCCAAAGGCGGCATACTTAAAAAGCATCTAGCACTGCGGCAAAGGAGGAGCAGGACCGATGGCGATTCACCTGACGCCCACCGAGCTTGCACGTGAGTCCGGCCTAGAGCGCCGCGACGTGATTGTGAAGTGTTGCGAGTTGGGCGTCCCGATCTTCAACGGTCGGATCGACAAGACCCTCTTCCTCTCCAGTCTTCGGGAGACGATGGGCATCCACATCCAGGATCAGGAGCCACAGGCGCAGGTCGTTTAGAACTCTTCAGGCCGGTTTCCACCCGCTTCCACGGCTGCGGGCGGGGCAGGACGCATTCAACCGTGGGTGGCTCTGCAATGACGAGGCCGCGTCTCCAGGCGCGGCCTTCGTTTTACTCCTGAGCCGACTGGCGCAGCAGCGTCGAGGTCGTCTGCTCGAGGATCTTTCGCCAGGCGCGGGTCTTCTCGCGCTCGGCTTCGAAGTGCTTGACGACCTTGCGCACGCGAGTGGCCGAGATGTCGATCCCATGGCGCGCGCAGATCCGCTTGAAGCGCGGATAGTCGTGGGCGAGCTTCAGCGTGACGGACTGAAAGCCGTGGCGCGCGATGTCGACGCGCGAGGTGTAGTTCATGATGCTCGTCTGGAACATCAGCTCGTCGTTGGGCTCGGGCTCGATCAGGATGATGTCGACGCCGGGGTAGCGCTCCTCCCAGCGACGCGCCATCTCATGGAGCCGCTGGTAGGCGAGCAGCTTGAAGGCCTGGTAGCCGATCTGAGGGAACCCCATGTCCGAGACCCGCCGCGCCCGTGATCCCGTGATCGTGGGGATCCGCTTCTCGAAGTCGTTCACGTACGGAACGAGCGGGTTGACGACGACGATGAACTTGGCGCCGGCTTCGACGGCGATGTCGAGGTTCGTCGTCGAGAGGATGCCGCCGTCGATCAGCTCCCGGTCCTTGACCTTCACGGGCTTGTAGATCATCGGCAGCGCGCTCGAAGCGCGGACCGCTGTCGAGATCGGCACGTCGTCCCAGTCCTCTGCCCCGAAGACGATCCGCTCGCATGTGTCCAGATCCGTGGCGGCGAGGTAGAGCTCGTTCTTCAGCAGCCGGAAGTCGTCGGTGCGGTCGGGATCCGACAGGATCGTGCGGACATAGCGCTCGATCCCCTGACCGGAGTAGATCCCCGACGGCAGCGCCTCGGCCAGGCCGATCGCGAGGTCGACCGCGCTCATCTGCCCGAGGTCGCGGACCAGCGTCCGCAGAAGCTGCACGACCCTGAACGGGACCAGCAGCCCCTTGGCCAAGAATTCGCCATAGTTGGGCCGCAGCAACGAGCTGACGCTGGCATCCGGGAACGGCGTCGGGACCTGCTGGACGATCACCCGCATCATCTCCTCCGGGGTGACGCCGTTTGCGACCGCAGCAGCCACGAACGAGCCGGCACTGGTGCCGACGTACACGTCGAACTCGTTGACCGTGCGATTTACCGAAAGCAGGTCCAATGCCCGCAGCGCGCCGATCTCGTAGACCCCGCCCGTGAATCCGCCACCGCCCAGCACCAACGCCGACTTCGAGCGGCGCGGCCGCCGCCTGGCCCTCGTACCCCCGGCCGGACGGTCCGCGACCGTATCGAGCTTGACTACCTTGCCCATGCCCAAGGCAATTGTACGGAGCGCCACCGGGATTTCCGGCGCCGACCGAAGCTTTCGCCGCTGTAAGCGGTTAGATACTCCGATGCGCCGGCTTGCAGCAACAATCGGCGCCCCGGTGCGATCGCTCGCCGCCATGCTTGGGCTGATGCTGGGCATGGTGTGGGCGGGTCCTGTTGCCCTGGGCGCAACGGGGTCGGCCAAGTCGGCGCGCTCGGCGCAGGCCACTCTCGCGCGCAGCCTCAGCAGCACGATTCGGCACGCCGGCGGCCAGAGCGGCGCCTACGTGCTCGACCTGCAGACGGGACGGCCGCTGTTCTCGTATTCCCCGGACGTGGGGCGCCTGCCCGCGTCCGTCGAAAAGCTCTACACGACGAGCACGGCGCTGCTGGACTTCGGCACGAATACCACCCTGACGACATCGGTCTACGGCTCCGGGACGCTCGACAGCGGGCACTGGACCGGCACGCTGTACCTCAAGGGCGGCGGCGATCCAACGTTCGGCTCGGCCTCCTTTGACCATTTCGCCTATGGCGGCGGAGCCACGATGCAGCGCCTGGTCGCCAACCTGATCCGCACTCAGGGGATCACCTCGATCCAGGGACGCGTAGTCGGCGACGAGTCGTATTTCGACTCGCTGCGCGGGACTCCCCCCAGCGGTTATCGCTTCTCGACCGACGTGGAAGGGTCGCTGAGCGCGCTCGCCTACAACCGCGGACTGATCAACCAGGGCCGCTCCTACGTCCTGCACCCCGCCCTGTTCGCCGCGCAGCAGTTCGTTTCGGCTATGCGCGCAGCGGGCGTCAAGGTTGCTCGAAACATCCCGATCTCGGCAGGACGGGCGCCGGCGGGCACCGGCTTGCTGACCGAGGTCAACTCGCCCCGCATGGCGACTCTGATCAAGCTGACTAACGCACCCTCTGACAACTTCTTCGCCGAGACCCTGCTCAAGGACATCGGCGCGAAGTTCGGCGGCGCCGGGACGACGTCCGCGGGAGCCGCTGCGGTCCGACGCCTCGTTGCGTCGAGGTTCGGAATCCACCCGCAGCTGAACGACGGCTCCGGGCTGTCGCGATCGGACTCCACGACGCCGCGCCAAGTGGTGACGCTGCTGAGCCAAATGGCGTCGAACATCGACTTCGTCTCGTCGCTTGCGATCGCGGGTGAGACCGGCACCCTGGAGCACGAGATGAACGGCACGATCGCCCAGGGCCGCTGTCAGGGCAAGACCGGGACGCTCCGCGACGTCGCGAACCTGGTCGGGTATTGCCAGGCCCGCGACGGCCACACGCTGGCGTTTGCGTTCCTGATGAACTCGGTGTTCAACACCGACGTCACGCACAAGCTCGAGGCGAACATGGCCGTGGCGCTCGCCAAGTACAACGGCTGAGCGCCGACCAGGGGCTAGGCGAGCAGGTCGCGCAGGCCGGCCTCGTCGAGCACGGCCACGCCCAGCCGCTCGGCGTTCGCGAGCTTCGAGCCGGCGCTCTCGCCGGCCACCAAGTAGTCGGTCTTGCGAGACACGGACCCGGTGACCTTCCCCCCGGCGCCAACGATCATCTCGGTCGCCTCCTCGCGAGTCAGCGTCGGTAGCGTCCCGGTGAGGACGAGCGTCTTGCCCGCCAGCGGGCCCTCGCCCGGCGGCGGTCCCTCCTCCTCGAACCGAAGCCCCTGCTCTCTGAGGTCGGCGATCAGCGCGCGCATCTGGGGCTCGGCAAGCTGGGCCTGTATCAGCGCGGCCATCTTCGGCCCGACTCCCTGGGTGTGCTCGATCTCCTCCGCGTTTGCGGCGAGCAGCGCATCGACCGTGCGGAACTGCTGGGCGAGGTTGCGGCCGGTGACGTAGCCGACCTCCTCGATCCCGATCGCGAACAGGACGCGCCCGAACGGCTGCTGCTTGGACGCTTCGATCGCTCGCACCAGTTTCTCGGCCGAGACCTGCCCGAACCCGCTCTGCTCGGCAACCTGCTCGGCGGTGATCCGGTAGAAGTCCGCCGCGGTCTTGACCCATCCCAGGTCCATGAACAGGCTGACCTGCTTCTCGCCCAAACCGTCGATGTCCATGACGCCCACGAATGAGGTGAGCAGTTGCCAGCGGCGTCCCGGGCACGCAAGATTCGGGCAGCGCGTGAACACCGATCCTTCGGGCTTGACGGTCGGGGTCTGGCACACGGGGCACTTGTCCGGGGGACGCGGCGGCGGCGGCCTGTCGGAGCGCTCTGCCACGTGCGGCGCCGGCGAGAGCACCTGCGGGATCACATCGCCGGCGCGCAGCACGATCACCTCCTCGCCGATGCGGATGTCCTTGCGCGCGAGGTCCTCCTCGTTGTGGAGGGTCGCCTGCTTGATCGTCACGCCACCGACGTGGACCGGCTCGAGCATCGCGAACGGATGCAGGTCGCCGAACTTGCCGGGGTTCCAGCCGACGTCGTTGAGCTTGGTGACGGCGGTCGTCGGCGGGAACTTCCAGGCGATCGCCCACCTCGGCTCGCGGCCGACGACTCCGAGACGACGCTGTAGCTCGACCGTGTTGACCTTGACCACCGCCCCGTCGATCTCGAAGTCAAGCGACCCTCGGCGGTCCTCCCACGAGCGGCACTGCGCCACGACCTCGTCCTCGGTGCGCAGCCTCTTGACGTCGGGATGGACCGGGAGACGGTGCTCGCGCAGCCATTGCAGCGCGTCCCAGTGCGCGGCGAACGAGATCCCCTCGGTCGCCCCGATCGCGTAGGCCCAGAAGGAGAGCGGGCGGTCGGCGGCGAGCTTGGGGTCGAGCTGGCGGATCGTGCCAGCGGCCGAGTTGCGCGGGTTCATGAACGTCGAGAGGCCAGCCTCCGCGCGGCGCTCGTTGAGCTTGGCGAAGTCCGGCAGCGCCATGTACGCCTCGCCGCGCACCTCGATCATTGGCGGCGGGTCGTCCATCTCCAGCTTCAGCGGGATTCCCGGGATCGTGCGCAGGTTGTGGGTGACGTCCTCGCCGACCTCGCCGTTGCCGCGCGTGGCGCCGCGCTCCAGCGTCCCGTCCCTGTAGATCAGCGAGATTGCAAGCCCGTCGATCTTGGGCTCGACAACGTACTCGAAGTCTGGGTCCTCGATGCCCTCGCGGGCAAGGTGATTGCGCATCCGCGCGATCCAGGCGCGCAGTTCGTCGGCCGATCGCGCGTTCGCGAGCGACAGCATCGCCTGGGGATGGCGCACCTTCTCGAGCTCCGAGACCGGCTCACCGCCGGTCCGCTGCGTCGGCGAGTCGGGGGTCACCAGCTCCGGGTGATCGGCTTCGATCTGACGCAGCTCGTCGATCAGCGCGTCGTATTGGTCGTCGCCGATCTCGGGGTCGTCGAGGACGTAGTAGCGGTAGCCGTGGTGATCGAGGACCTTGCGCAGCTCGGCCGCGCGCTCGGCAGGGTCGACTGCTTTGCTCATGGCTCCGTCACCTCGTCGACCGCCGACTCGATCAGCCGGGCCAGGTCATAGCGCTGCAACGCCGACAGGCCCTCCTGGTCGGTGAGATCGAAGTGAATCGGCGTCACGGCGATCCTGCCTCGGAAGACTGCCGCCAGGTCCGTCCCGGTTTCGTCGCTCTCGTGGAGCGCCTCGCCGTAGATCCGATACAGCCGACGGCCGCCGGATCCCTCGTCCACAAGCGTCAGCTCGTCGCGATAGACGCGCTTGCCGAGCCGCGCTACCTCGACGCCCACGGGCTCGCCTGCCGGAACGTTGATGTTCAGAAGCGTGCCCGACGGGAGCGGCACGTCCTCGAGCTCGGCCACCAGCCGCGCCGTGAACGCGGCCGCGCTGTCGAACACGAACCCGGCGCCCGTGGTGAAGTCGAGCTCGAGCGCGCCCGAGTGCTGGCTGACTGCGATCCCGGGAAGCCCCAGAACGATTGCCTCCAGCGCGGCAGCGACCGTTCCGGAGTAGGTGATGTCGTCGCCGAGGTTCGCGCCGTGGTTGATCCCCGCGACGACCAGATCTGCTTCAAACCCCTCGATCAGCCCCAGCCGGGCCAGCCGCACGCAGTCAACGGGCGTCCCGTCCGTGGCGTATCCGACCGTGCCGTCGCCGAAGTCGACCTCCTGGACCCACAGCGGCCGGCGCGTCGTGATCGAGCGGGCCATCGCCGAACGGTTGCCGTCGGGCGCGATCACGGCGAGCTCGATCCCGGGCAGCGGCAACAGCGCGCGGCGCAGCGTCTGCAGGCCAGCGGCCTCGATCCCGTCGTCGTTAGTGAGCAGTACGCGCATCTGCATCTGATGCTAACCGGGCTCGCGGCCGAGGCTCAGCGCCGCCGAGATGACGGCGACGAGCGCCAACGGCTCTTGCGTGAGCTGGCGCCAGGAGACGCGGATCACCCGGTAACCGGCGGCGGTGAGCGCCAGGTCCTTGCGGCGGTCGCGTTCGAACTGCGCGCGGTGGCCGTGGTAGGCGTAGCCGTCGACCTCGACGATTAGATGCCGGTCGGGCCAGACGGCGTCGACCTCGAAGCCGGCGACCCGGGCGTTGAATAGGGGCCGGGGCAGATTTGCGGACCGGATCAGCGCTCGCAGAAGGCGCTCCGCCTCTGACCGCGTGAAGCCGGAGGCGTTGTCGCTGAGGAGCGCCCGGATTGCGCGCGTGCCGGCGCGCGGTCCCGCCCGCTCGAGCAGTTGCTCGATCTCGCGAGCGGTGACCAGGCGCTGGGCGTGGGCGTCTCCGAAGGCGCGGTCGAGGTCGGGGTAGCCGGTGGCCGCGAGGTCGATGAGTGTCCGGGCGGGAGTGGTTACCGGGAGGCCGTGGAGGCGGCGGACGTCGCGGGGGTCGAGGCTCGACGCGTAGTGCAGGTGCAGACCCGGTCGGCGCCGAGGCCGACGACCGATCACCATCACATCGATGTCGTGGTCACCGGCGGCGGCGATGGCCAGGCCCCAGAGAATCGCCGCTGAACGGTGACTAACCACGGTCTGTTCACCGACAGCCAAGAGGGCTGCCGCCTCGCGGGCATGTGGCGCGAAGGCCTCGTGTCCGACCACGTAGACCCCTCGATGGATCCGATGAAGGAGACCACGATCGGAGCGTCTCCCGATTCCGCTGTGGCCCAATCCTGTCTCGACCAGCTGGGCGTGTGTCACTGCGCCGTTCTGTGACGTAGCGATGCGTGCGATCCCGAGCTCCGCCGGCTCCTGGCCGGGAAGTTCGTCGAATGCGCCATCTTCCCGGCCTCGCGTTCGACGTTGTTCCCGGTGGGCGGGACCAACGTCGAATGCGCGGTCGGTGGGTGGGTGCGTTCGACGTTGTTCCCGGTCTGATCCCAGATCTCGAGGCGAGCGGGCACTCATTCACCTACTAAGAGCCCGCACACCCCCCGAACCCACCCCTTCATTGGATGTTTTTCAGCACCCGCTCGCCCCCATACCCCACCCCCACCAACGCCAGCCCATGCGGCCGCGCCGTCGGACCCGCCTCGGACCGAGGCCGGCCGCCTAACAACCCCACGAACGACTCCACCGACCGCCGCCCACCCGCGACCTCCAGCATCGTCCCCACCAGCACCCGGTTCATGTGGCGCATGAATGCGTCCGCCTCGATCCAGAACTCGAGCACGTCAGGATCACAAGCACCCCGCCGCCAATCAGCGGCGAACACGTCCCGCGAGAAGCGCACGTGCTCGGTCTCGGTCGGCGTGAACGCCGTGAAGTCATGCGTCCCCACCAAAGCTGAAGCGCACGCTTCCAAAGCCGCCACATCCACCCTGTACGGCCACCAAAGCGCCCGCCCCGGGTCAAGAGCCGAACGCGCCGGCCGCGCCAGCACCCGATAGCAGTACGCCCGCGAGGTCGCGTCCCGACGCGCGTCGAACCCGGGCGGGCAAGCCACAGACGACAGCACAGAAACATCGTCAGGCAGCAGCGCGTTCAAAGACCGCACCGACACAGGCGAACCGTCGTAGCTCGCCACCTGACCCCAGGCATGGACGCCCGCGTCGGTCCGCCCCGCCACCGTCAAACGAACAGCCTCCACCCGCAGGACAACAGCCAAAGCACGCTCGACCGACTCCTGAACCGTCCGCGCGCCGTCCTGCCGCGCCCAGCCCGCGAACGAAGTCCCGTCGTACTCCAGCAGCAGCCGGCTGCGCATCCGCAGGCGGCCGCGCTAGACCAGCTCGAGCAGCACCATCTCCGTCGCGTCAGACCGGCGCGGCCCCAGCTTCAGGATCCGGGTGTAGCCGCCCGCGCGCTCGCTGTAGCGCGGCGCGATCTCGTCAAACAGCTTGTAGACGGCGAACTTGTCCTGCCCGAGCTCGGACAGCGCCTGGCGCCGGGCGTGGAGGTCCCCCCGCTTGGCGAGGGTGATCAGCTTCTCGAGCTCGGGCTTGACCGCCTTGGCCTTGGCCTCGGTGGTCTTGATCCGCTCGTGCTCGATGACCTCTTTTGACAAGTTCATGAGCAGCGCCTTGCGGTGCGAGGCACTGCGGCTGAGCTGGTATCGCTGGCGTTGATGGCGCATCGCTACCGCGCAACCCTACTCGTTACGTAGCCCCAACCCACGCGCATGCAAGGTCTCGATCACCTCGTCGATCGACTTCTTGCCGAAGTTGGGGATCGCGTTGAGCTCGGACTCGGTCTTGGAGACCAGGTCGCCGACCGTCTGGATCCCGGCGCGCTTGAGGCAGTTGTAGGAGCGAACGCCCAGCTCGAGCTCCTCGATCAGGATGTCGTCCATCGCGTTGGGCTGGCGGGAGCCGGCGCCGACAGCGCCCGGGGCACCGAGGCCCGGCTCGAGCACGCCCGGCTCGCCGGCCGCACGCAGCTCCACCACGCGGTCGGGGTCGGTGAAGATCGCCAGCTGCGAGATCAGGATCTCCGCCGCCTCGCGCAGCGCCGCGGGCGGGTCGATCGAGCCGTCGGTCTCGATGTCGAGCGTCAGCTTGTCGTAGTCGGTCCGCTGACCGACACGGGCCTGCTCGACGTTGTAGGCGACGCGGCGCACGGGCGAGAAGATCGAGTCGATCGGGATCACGCCGATCGGCTGATCGGGCGACTTGTTTTCCTCGGCCGGCCGGTAGCCACGGCCACGACCGATCGTCAGGTAGACCTCGAGCTTGGTCTTCTTCTCGAGCGTGGCGATGTGGGCATCCGGGTTGAGGATCTCGACGCCGGAGGGCAGGTCGATGTCCTTTGCCGTGATCTCGCCCGGGCCGGTGACGACCAGCGGGGCTTCAATCTCTGTGGCGTCTGAGTGCATCCGGCACACGATGCCCTTGAGGTTCAGGACGATGTCGGTGACGTCTTCCTTGACGCCGCGGATCGTCGAGAACTCGTGTGCGACGCCCTCGATGCGGACGCTGGTGACGGCTGCGCCGGCGAGCGAGGAGAGCAGGACGCGCCGTAGCGAGTTGCCAAAGGTGTAGCCGAAGCCCCGATCGAGCGGCTCGATCGTGAACGAGCCTCGGTTCTCGTCGACACTCTCGTTGGAGATTCGTGGGACTTGGAAGTCGAGCATCAGGGTCCTAACGTCGTGGGGTTCCTGCCGCCGCCACGGCGGCTGTCGTCGTCACGCGCCGCCCTCTCAGGAGGACACGCGACCAAAGCTTGGGTTACTTCGAGTACAGCTCGACGATGAGCTGCTCCTGCACCGGCGCGGCGATCTCCCGCCGCTCAGGCTTACGGAGCACCTTCGCCGTGAGCGAGTCGTGATCGGCCTGCAGCCACGCCGGCACCTGACCGGTGAGCTCCGTGGCATCGCGGATCACCTGCTGCGCGCTGGAGCGCGTGTGGATGGCGATCACGTCGTTGTCGCGCAGCTGGTAGCTCGGAATGTTCACCCGGCGGCCGTTGACGGTCCAGTGTCCGTGGAGGATCAGCTGGCGCGCCTGGCGCCTGGAGGCCGCGAATCCGAGCCTCACGAGCACGTTGTCGAACCGGCACTCGAGCATCCGCAGAAGGTTCTCGCCGGTGATGCCGGCCTGCCGCGAGGCCTTGTCGTAGTAGATCCGGAACTGCTTCTCGAGCACGCCGTAGTAGCGCTTGGCCTTCTGCTTCTCGCGCAGCTGGACGCGGTACTCGCTCTGCTTTTGGCGTCCGCGTCCGTGGTCCCCGGGCGGGTAGGAGCGGCGCTCAACCCCGCACTTGTCCGTGAGGCAGCGCTCGCCCTTGAGGAAGAGCTTCTGCCCTTCGCGGCGACATTGCTTGCACTGCGGTGATGTGTCTCGTGCCATTCGCTCCCGGTCTTCCTATACGCGGCGCCGCTTGCGGGGGCGGCAGCCGTTGTGGGCCTGCGGGGTGACGTCCTTGACGCCGGTGACCTCGAGGCCGGCCGCCTGCAGCGAGCGGATCGCCGTCTCGCGTCCCGAGCCCGGGCCCTTGACGAACACCTCGACCTTCTGAAGGCCGTGCTCGATGCCCTTGCGGGCGGCTTGGTCGGCTGTCACCTGGGCAGCGAACGGGGTCGATTTGCGAGAGCCCTTGAAGCCGGCGCCGCCGGCTGACTCCCAGGCGATCACGTTGCCTTCGCGATCGGTGAGCGAGACGATCGTGTTGTTGAACGAGGTCTTGATGTGGGCCTGGCCCACAGGGATGTTCTTGCGAACGCGCCGACGGCCGCGCTGAGGTCTCCTAGGGGCTGGGCTCACTTCTTCGCGGCCTTCTTCTTGCCGGCGACCTGCATCCGCTTGGGACCCTTGCGCGTGCGCGCGTTGGTCTTGGTGTTCTGCCCGCGCACGGGCAGCCCACGGCGGTGGCGAAGCCCGCGGTAGCTGCCGATCTCCTGCAGGCGCTTGATGGCCTGCGAGCGCTCGCGGCGAAGGTCACCCTCGACCGTCAGTTCCGAGTCGATCCGCTCGCGCAGCTTGATCACGTCGTCCTCGGTGAGGTCGCGAACCTTGCGGTCGGGCTCGATGCCGACCTCGGCCAGCAGCTTGTTCGACGTGGACCGACCGATCCCGTAGATGTACGTGAGGCCGATCTCAACACGCTTGTTGAGCGGGATGTTGACGCCAGAGATACGTGCCATTGCTACCTCAGCCTCCTCATCCTTGGCGCTGCTTGTGGCGCGGGTTCGAGCAGATCACCAGAACCCGTCCGTTGCGGCGGATAATTTTGCACTTCTCGCACATCGGCTTGACCGACGGTCGTACTTTCACGTCTTCGCTCTCGTCGTGAGTGATCTCGGATAGTCCCTCAGCCCGGCTCTGGCGACCGCTTCAGGTCGCCGCTACCGCGCTAGGGAACGGCACGCAGCGCAAACGATGCGCTACGAGCGCGCACCGGCTGATGTTAGCACCCCTCTTCAGGCGGCCGCGCGGCCGTTTCCGGCCTCGTGCCAAGGGGTCAAAATCCGCGGCCCGGCGGCCGTGATCGCAATCGTGAACTCGAAATGGGCCGCCAGTGATCCATCCTGGGAGTAGATCGACCAGTGGTCGTCCGCAACCCGGATTGCGTGGCGACCGGCCGTGACCATCGGCTCAACCGCGAGCACCATGCCCTCCTCGAGCACGATCCCGGTCCCGGGCTTGCCGTAGTTGGGGATCTGGGGCTCCTCGTGCATGCTGCGGCCGATCCCGTGACCGACCAGCGATCGCACGATCGACAACCCCGCCCCCTCGACGTGCTCCTGGATGGCGTGTGACACGTCGCCGAGGCGGTTGCCCGCGCGGCATTTGTCCACGGCGATCAGCAGCGACTCCTCCGTGGTGGTCAGCAGCTTGCGCGCCACCGGGCTGATCGGTCCGACCGGAAACGTGCGGGCGGCGTCAGCGACCCATCCGTCAAGGACCACACCGACGTCGACCGACAGGATGTCGCCACGGGCCAGCTTGTACGGGCCCGGGATCCCGTGGACGATCATCGAGTTAGGCGAGGTACAAATCGACCCCGGGAACCCCCGGTAGCCCTTGAAGGCGGGCTCCGCGCCCTGCGAGCGGATGAACTTCTCGGCGGCCTCGTCGAGCTCGCGGGTGGTAACGCCCGGGCGGACCTTCCCAGCCAGCAGATTCAGCGTCTTGACGAGGACCGCCCCCGCGGCGGCCATCCGGTCGATCTCCTCGGGGCTCTTCTTGATGATCACTACACCGAGTCTAGAAGTTGTCCTCGAGCCTGAGAGTCGCGATCACCGCGCGGATGTGATCGTGGACCTCGGCCGCGTCGCGCGTGCCATCGATCCGCCGCATCACACCCTTCTCGTCGAAGTACTCGATCAGAGGGGAGGTCTGTTCGTGGTACACGCGCAGGCGATTCTTGATGACCTCGGGATCGTCGTCGTCGCGGCGGATCAGACGTGATCCATCCTGGTCGCAGACGCCCTCGTGCTTCGGCGGGTCGTAGTCGACGTGGTAGTTGTGCCCCGATTTGACGCACACCCGCCGGCCCGACAACCGCTTGATGACCTCTTCGTCGGGCACGTCGATCAGCAGCGCCGCCGTCACCCGGCGGCCCAGTTCCGACAGCTGCTTGTCGAGCGCCTTGGCCTGCTCGATGGTCCGCGGGAAGCCGTCGAGGATGAAGCCGTCGAGCGCATCCTCCTCGCGCAAGCGCTCGGCAACCATCGCCACGATCAGGTCGTCGGGCACCAGATCGCCCGCCTTCATGTACTTGTCGGCCTCCTGGCCCAGCTCGGTCCCCCCCTTGACGTTGGACCGCAGCATGTCGCCGGTCGAGATGAACGGCACCTGGAAATCCTCCTGGAGCCGCTGGGCCTGGGTTCCCTTTCCCGCTCCTGGCGGGCCCAGCAAGATCAGGTCGAGCTCAGACACGAGGCACCACTGTATCGACGCAGAGAATGCGGTGACGGAGGATCGATCCGGCGGACCCCCGGTGCAGCGCGCCCCACGCCACACCGGAGAACCCTCCGAAAAACGTCGCCCCCAAGATGGGCCCCCTACCAAGGTGCCGAGCGCTGCCTGCCCTTGCCCCCAGCGGGCAGCGCTCAACTCCCTCTGTGGACCACAAGATACGGCGGCTCCGACCCTTTCGCACCAGGAAGACACCCTAGTTTTAGGTAGGTTTTGGAGAGTTGACAGGCGGACGGGTGTGGGGGCCAGCCTCCGTGCCGCCCTCCAAAGCTGCGGCCGGCCGGCTCCCATGCCGACCACCCGCAGCTCTTGCCCCCACAGCTCCCCGCCCCGGGAGCCATGTAATGGTGGGTGCTGCCAATTGCCCCACAACGGCAGCACCGGTGTGTCGTACAAGCTAAGCCCTGGCCCACTGCTTCGCACCAGGGTCGTACCCCAGGGTTTGGAGCGCGTGTCGGAGCCGGCCCGGGCGCGCGGGCCGAGACCTATTTCAAGAAGCCCTCGTAGTTGCGCATCATCAGTTGCGCTTCAAGCTGTTTCATCGTGTCCAGCGCGACGCCGATCACGATCAGGATCGACGTGCCTCCGAAGAAGAAGTTGGCGCTGGTCTGATTGATGAGGATCGTCGGCAAAGCCGCGACTGCAGCCAGGAACAATGCTCCTGGGAACGTCAGGCGGGCGAGGATGCGGTCGAGGAATTCGGCCGTGGGCCTACCTGGTCGAACCCCCGGGATGAAGCCACCGTATTTCTTGAGGTTGTCGGCCTGGTCGACGGGATTGAACGTGACCGCCGTATAGAAGTACGTGAACAAGATGATCAGGAGGCTCTCGCCAAGCACGTAGTGCCACCCCTGCGGATTGAAGAACGACGCGAGGTGCGTGGCCCAGTTGTTGGTGCGGTTCTGGCCGATCAACTGGCCGATCGTGGGCGGCACGGCCATCAGGCTGGCGGCGAAGATCACCGGGATCACGCCGGCCATGTTCACGCGCAGCGGCAGGTAGGTCTGGCCCCCCTCGGTCATGCGCCGGCCGATCACGCGCTTGGCGTACTGGATCGGGATCCGGCGCTGGCCCTCCTGGACGAACACGATCGCCGCCACCACGCCGATCACGATGAACGGCATGATCACGCGGAAGACCTGGTCGGGGTTGTTCCACCACGACTGGATGCCGTGCGGGATCCGGGCCACGATGCTCGCGAAGATCAGCAGCGAGATCCCGTTGCCGATGCCGCGCTGGGTGATCAGCTCGCCCATCCACATCAGCAGCACGGTGCCGGCAGTGAGCGAGATCACGATCAGGAACACCTTGGCCAGCGTGAAGTTCGAGATCAGCGACGTGCCGGCCTGCTTCTCGAAGCTCCTGAACAGGAACACGTACCCGATCGACTGTGCGAACGCCAGGCCGACCGTGAGGTAACGCGTGTACTGCGTGATCCGAGCCTGCCCGACCTCGCCCTCCTTGGAGAGCTTCTCCAGCGAGGGCACCACGACGGTCAGCAGCTGCAGGATGATCGACGCGGTGATGTAGGGCATGATCCCCAGCGCGAACAGCGCGATCCGCCCGAGGCCACCGCCCGAGAACAGGTTCAGCAGCCCGAGGATGCTGTTGCCGCCGAAGTTCTGCTGGATCGCGTCGACCGCGGAGGAGTTGATGCCGGGGGCAGGAATGTGCGTGCCCAGGCGGTACAGCGCGAGGATCGCCGCCGTGAACAGGACTTTGTTGCGGATGTCGCGAACCCTGAATGCGCCGAGGATCGTCGAGATCATCGCCCGTCAGTCCTCGATCAGCTGACAGGTCCCGCCCGCAGCCTCGATCCGCTCGCGCGCGGCCTTGCTGAAGCCGTGCGCGTGGACCGTCAGCGCCTTGGAGAGCTCGCCCTTCGCGAGCACCTTGACCGGGATCTCCTTGCGGGTGGCGAGACCCTTGGCGTGCATTGCCTCAAGCGTAACGGCATCGCCCGCCTCAAATCGTGCCTCGAGATCGAGCAGATTGACCGGCTGGGTCTGCGTCCGAAACGGCTCGAACGGCATCGACTTCTTCATGTGCGGCCCGCGCAGCTTGCGCATCCGCATATGAATGGGATTCTGGCCGCCCTCGAACCGGGCGCGTTGCTTGGCGCCTGAACGCGATCCGTAGCCCTTCTGCCCGCGGCCGGCGGTCTTGCCGGTGCCCGAGCCTTCGCCGCGACCGACGCGCTTGCGCGGACGCCGCGACCCAGGCGCGGGACTCAAGCTGTGGAGGCCGATGCGCTCCTCGCGCTCTTCAGGCTCAGCCATCAGGAATCCTCGTCGACCTCGACCAGGTGACGGACCTTGTGCAGCATGCCCCTGATCTGGGGAGTGTCGCTGACCTCGACCGTGTGCCCGATCCGCCGCAGACCGAGCGAACGCAGCGTGTCGATTTGCCGCTTGTCAGAGCCGTTGCGGGACTTGCGCTGCGTGACCTTCAGAGCACTCATGTCTCCGCAACCTCGGCCGGCTCAGAATCGGACTCTGGGGCCGCTTGTGCAGCCCCGTTGCCATTCGAACCAGGCTCGGCAGCCTCAGGCTCGGCGGTCAATCCAAGCACCTGGTTGATCGAGATCCCACGCAGTTCAGCCACCTCATCCGGCGTGCGCAGCGACTCCAGCCCGGCCATCGTCGCCTTGACGAGGTTGATCGGGTTCTGGGAGCCCAGGCTCTTGGAGAGGATGTCGTGGATCCCGGCGAGTTCCAGCACCGCGCGGACGCCACCGCCCGCGATCACGCCGGTACCGGGAGCGGCCGGCTTGAGGAACACCCGACCGGAGCCGAACACGCCGGTCGTCTGGTGGGTGATGGTCGCACCGTGCTTGGGCACGCGGTAAAGGTTCTTCTTGGCCCGCTCGACGGCCTTCTGGATCGCCACCGGAACCTCGTTGGCCTTGCCGTAGCCGATGCCGACCACGTCGCGCTCGTCCCCGACGACGACCAGCGCCGTGAACGAGAAGCGGCGGCCGCCCTTGACGACCTTGGCGACGCGGTTGATCTCAACCACGCGCTCCTGCAGGTCGAGGCCCGCCGAGCTGACTGTGCGATCACGTGCCATGAACTAATCCAGAGTAGCCCATCAAAATTGCAGCCCGCCCTCGCGGGCGCCCTCGGCGAGCGCCTTAACGCGCCCGTGATACTGGTAGCCGCCGCGATCGAACACCGCGCGCTGCACCCCCGCAGCCTTGGCGCGGTCGGCCAGCTCGGCACCGATCCGACGCGACTGCTCCATCGGGCCAAGGCCGCGCAGCGCGTCCTCGGTCCAGTTGACGGCCGCGATCGTGCGTCCGGTGTCGTCGTCGATCAGCTGGACGAAGATCCCGCGGTTGGAGCGAAACACCGAGATGCGGGGACGCTCGGCGCTCCCGCGCACCTTGGAGCGGACGCGGCGCCGGCGCTTGAGCCTGCGGGCTGGAGCGGTCTTCACGGTCATGCGCGCTTACCGACCTTCCGTGCTACGTACTCGCCCTCGTAGCGAATCCCCTTGCCCTTGTAGGGCTCGGGCTTGCGCTGCTTGCGGATGATCGCGGCGACCTCGCCGACCTGCTGCTTGGACGCGCCTCTCACCACGATTCGGGTGGGAAGCGGGACCTCGAACTCGATCCCGTCCGGAGCCTTGATCGACACCGGGTGCGAGTACCCCAGCGCCAGCTCGAGGTCGCGGCCGCGCAGCTGGGCGCGGTAGCCGACGCCCTGGATCTCCAGGCGCTTCTCGAAGCCGTCGGTGACGCCCACCACCATGTTGGCGACGAGCGTGCGGGTTAGTCCGTGCAGCGCGCGGTGCTCGCCGCGGTCGCTCGGGCGCGTCACGACGAGCTGGTCGCCGCCGTCGCCGTCCTCGCGCGGAGCCTGCTGCACCGTGATATCGCGGGGGATGCGCTCAGACAGCTCGCCCTTGGGGCCGTTGACCGTCACGCGCTCGGGCTCGATCGCGACGGTCACGCCTGCTGGTACGGGGATTGGTTGCTTGCCGATACGAGACATTGCGTTCCAGGGTCTACCAGACCGTCGCCACCACTTCGCCGCCCACGCCCTGCTGACGGGCGTCGTGTCCGGTCATCACTCCACGAGACGTCGAGATGATCGCCGTGCCCATGCCGCCCTGGATCCGCGGGATGTGCGCGTGGTCGACATAGGTGCGCTGACCGGGACGCGACACGCGCTGCATGCCGGTGATCACCGGTTTGCGCTGATCGGTGTACTTGAGCGTCACCGTGATGCGCTCGCTCGGCTCTCCCGGACCCGGGGGCACGAACTCGAACCCCTCGATGTACCCCTCCTCCTTGAGGATCCGGGCAAGCTCGCGCTTGAGCTTCGAGGACGGGATCGTGACGTCGTGATGCTGCGCCTTGGCGGCGTTGCGCAGCCGCGTCAGGAAGTCCGCTACGGGATCTGTCATCGACATCGCTACCAGCTCGACTTCGTCATGCCGGGGATGTATCCGTTGTGCGCCAGCTCGCGCAGGCAGATCCGGCAGATGCCGAACTTGCGGTACACGGCGCGGGCACGGCCGCAACGGCGACAGCGGGTGTAGCCGCGGGTCTTGTACTTGGGTGTCCGCTGCTGGCGGACGCGCTGTGAAAGCTTTGCCATTGGCTCCTCTACGTCGTTGCTGCCGCCTGCGGGCGGCCCTCGCGTGAGAACGGCATCCCGAGCGCCTCGAGCAGCGCGAACGCTTCCTCGTCGCTGGACGCCGTCGTCGTAATCGTGATGTCGAGGCCGCGGACCTGATCGATCTCGTCATAGTCGACCTCGGGGAAGATGATCTGCTCGCGGACACCGAGCGAGTAGTTGCCGCGACCGTCGAACGCGCGGGGGCTGAGGCCGCGGAAGTCTCGGATCCGTGGGATCGCCACCGACATCAGGCGGTCCAGGAACTCGTACGAGCGCTCGTGGCGCAACGTCACCGCAACACCCACGGGCATTCCCTCGCGCACCTTGAACTGCGCGATCGACTTGCGCGCGCGGCGAATGTTCGGCTTCTGGCCGGTGATCGTCGCGAGCTGCTCGGTGGCCGCTTCAAGGACCTTGGAGTCCTGCTTGGCGTCGCCGACGCCCATGTTGACGGTGACCTTGCTGATCCGCGGCGCCTGCATCGGCGTCGAGTAGCCGAACTGCTGCATCAGAGCCGGCCGGATCTCCTCGATGTACCTGGTCTTCAGTCTCGCTTGTGCCATTGCAACTAGTCCAGTCTGGTTCCACTGCGGCGCGCCACCCGGTAGCGCGTGCCGTCCTCGACTTCGATCCCCATGCGGGTGGGCTTTCCGTCCTTGGGATCCAGCAACATCACGTTGGACATGTGGATCGGGCCTTCCTTCTCGATCACGCCGCCCACCTGCTCGGCGCGCTGGGCGCCCGCCACCTGTCGCGGCCGCTGATGGCGCTTGACGATGTTGAGCCCCTCGACGTAGAGCCGGTCCTTCTTCGGCTCAACGCGCAGCACCTTGCCGCGCTTGCCTCGATCCTTGCCGCCGACAACCAGCACCTCGTCGTCGACCCTGATTCGCCTCGACATGGTCAGAGCACCTCCGGGGCCAGGGACACGATCTTCATGAAGTTGCGTTCGCGCAGCTCGCGCGCGACAGGCCCGAAGATGCGGGTCCCGCGCGGGTTGTTCTGAGCGTCGATCAGCACCGCCGCGTTCTCGTCGAAGGCGATGTACGTCCCGTCCTCGCGGCCGTAGGACTTCTTGGTGCGTACTACCACGGCCGTCACGACCTCGCCCTTGCGCACCGACCCCTGCGGGCTGGCCTGCTTGACGGTGGCGGTGATCACGTCGCCGACGCCGGCGTACCGGCGACGGTGGCCGCCCTTGACGCGGATCACGAGGATCTCGCGGGCGCCGGTGTTGTCGGCCACACGAAGTCGGGTTTCGTTCTGGATCACGCGCAGGCTCCGGTTGCGATCACTTCGCGCGCTCTACGACCTCGACCAGCCGCCAGCGCTTGCTGCGCGACAGCGGCCTGCTCTCGCGGACGATCACGGTGTCGCCGATGTGGGCGTCGTTGCGCTCGTCGTGCGCGTGCAGCGTGCTCGAGGTCCGGACGATCTTCTTGTACTCGCGGTGGCGGCGGGTCACGTCGATCCGCACCGTGATGGTCTTGTCGGCGCGGTCGGACACGACCACCCCCTGGCGCGTCTTCTGCTTGCCGGGGCCGTGCTCGCGCGGCGGCGTGGTCTGGGCCGGCGTGGTCCGCTCAGCCCGCTTCACGCGCTCGCTCTGACGCCGGGCCCGACGGGCCCGAGCCTTTTGGCGGCGCTCGACCAGCCGCTCGTCGTGGCGCTCCTCGGGGGTACGCGCAGGTCGTGCCGCGGTCTTGGCCGCCTTGGCCGAACGGGCACGACGCCGGCGCTCCTTGGGAGCGACGACCTCGGCCGGCGCGGCGGCGGGCGGCTCGGCGGCAGGCGGCTCGGCGCCAGCGGGCTCGGCAGCCGCGGGCTCGTCGCCCGCGTCGGCTACCGGCTCGGCGGCGGCCTCGGGCTCCGGAGCCGCCTCCGCGGCGGCCTCTTCGGGCTGCTCGGGCGGGGTCTCTTCGGTGTTGTCGGGGGTCTCTTCTTCAGCCATGTTCTAGCTCTGCTCAATCTCTGCGTCGATTTCCCGCTCGCGCACGATCGTCAACGCTCTTGCGATCTCGCGCTTGGCCTTCGTTAGGCCGGCCGTGTTGTCAAGCTCGCCCGTGGCGTGCTGAAAACGCAGACCGAACAGCTCGCGGCGCGCGGTCAGAAGGTGCTCGCGCAGCTCGTTGTCACTCATGTCGCGCAGCTCGACGGGCTTCACCGCTACGCGTCCTCTCGCAACACAAACTTGGTGCGGACGGGCAGCTTGTGGCCGGCGAGCCGCATCGCCTCACGCGCGAGCGGCTCGGGCACTCCCGCCAGCTCGAACATGACGCGCCCGGGCTTAACGACCGCAACCCAGCCCTCGGGCGATCCCTTACCCGAGCCCATCCGGGTCTCGGCGGGCTTCTTGGTGAACGATTTATCCGGGAACACGTTGATCCAGACCTTGCCGCCTCGCTTGATCTTGCGGGTCATCGCAATACGAGCGGCCTCGATCTGACGGTTGGTGATCCAGCCTGAGTCGAGCGCCTTGAGGCCGTACTCGCCGAACTGGACCCGGGTTTGACCGCGTGACAGGCCACGCCGGCGTCCGCGATGAACCTTGCGGTGCTTGACGCGCTTGGGGGAGAGCATCAGCTGTTGCCCGGTCCGCTTCCGCCGTTACCGCCGCCACCGCCGCCGCCCGCAGGCCTCGGTCCGCGACCGCCGCCTCCGCCTCCGCGACCGCCCGGGCCGCGTCCACCGCCTGGGCCACGGCCGCCGCCGGGACCGCCCGGACCACGGCCGCCGCCGGGACCGCCCGGCCCGCGACCGCCACCGGGCCCGCGACCGCCGCCACCGCCACGCCCACGACCTCCGCGCTCGCCGCCGGAACCGCCCGGGCCACCGGGCCCACGGCCGCCGGGGCCGCGTCCGCCACCCGGGCCACCGCCGCGACCACCACCGCCGCCGCCGCCGCCGCCGCGACCGCGACCGTCACGGCCTCGGCCATCGCGGCCGCCGCGCTCGGGAGCCTGCGGTGCGGGCTCGTCCATGATCGTCAGGTCGGCGCCGGTGTAGCCCTCGGGCATGATCTCGCCCTTGTTGATCCAGCACTTGACGCCGATCCGCCCGAACGTGGTACGGGCCTCGTAGAAGCCGTAGTCGATGTCGGCGCGTAGCGTGTGCAGCGGCACGCGTCCGTCGGAATAGCCCTCCGTCCGCGCCATCTCCGCGCCGCCCAACCGGCCAGAGCACTGCACCTTGACGCCCTTGGCGCCGGAGCGGATCGCGCTGGTCAGCGCGCGCTTCATCGCCCGGCGGAACGCAACCCGGTTCTGGAGCTGTTCGGCGATCGACTGGGCCACCAGCCTGGCGTCGAGCTCGGGCCGCTTGATCTCGAGGATGTTGACCTTGACCTGCTTGCCGGTGATCCGGTGCAGGTCGCGGCGCAGCTGGTCGACCTCGGAGCCCGACTTGCCGATCACGATGCCGGGCCGAGCCGTGTGGATGTTGACCTCGACCTCGGTGGCGTTCTTGCGGATCGTGATGTCCGACAAGCCGGCGTGCGAGAGCCGGCCGATGATGTGGCGGCGAATCTCCGTGTCCTCATGCAGGTAGTCGGCGAACTGGCGCTCGTTGAACCAGTTGGACTTCCAGTCGTGGATGTAGCCCACGCGCATCGACTCGGGATGAACTTTTTGACCCATGACTTAGTGACTATTCCTTCGGCGTGAGCAAGATCGTGAGGTGACTCGTGCGTTTGCGGATCTTGGTCGCGCGACCCATCGCGCGTGGCCGGAACCGCCTGATTGTTGGACCCTCGTCGGCATGAACCGCCTTGACGTAGAGGTCCTCGCCCACGAGCTCGTGATTGTGCTCTGCGTTGGCGACCGCCGACTCGAGCAGTTTGCTCCAATCGCGCGCGACCGCACGGGGCGTGTGAGCGAGGATAGCTCGCGCGTCCTCGACGCTGCGTCCGCGGATGTTGTCGCACACCAGCCGGGCCTTGCGGGCCGACGAGCGGACGTACTTGGCCTGTGCCCGGACCACCGGAATCGGAAGATCGGGATCGCGCGCGGCACGTCGGCGCGTCGGGGCGGGCTTGGCCGGCGCTTCCTCCTCGGCCTCGGCCTGCCTGCGGCGACGGCGCCGCGGCTTGGGCGCCTCGGCCTCGGGCTCCTCCTCGGTTTCCGCTTCAAGCTCCTCGTCCTCGGCTTCGACCTCGGGCTCTGGCTCCTCTTCCGCTTCGTCGTCGGACTCGAGAACAACCTCCGTGGCCTCCTCAGCCTCCACGTCAGCAGGCGTCGGCTCGACCTCTTCGGCGTCCGAGGTCGCGTCCTCGTCCGAGACATTTGAGGTCTCGGGCGAGGATGTGGCCTCGGGGGCCTCCTCAGCAGGCTTCTTCCGAGAACGCCGACGACGCGGCTTCGGGGTCTCTTCGGCCTCGGAAGCCTCGGGGGTCTCTGGAGTCTCTGGAGTCTCTTCGTCAGTCATCGCTTCTTGCCTGTGCCGGCGTGCCCGCGGTACAGCCGCGTAGGTGCAAACTCGCCGAGCTTGTGGCCGACCATCGACTCCGAGACGAACACGGGCACGTGCTTGCGGCCGTCGTGCACGGCGATCGTGTGGCCGACCATCTCGGGGAAGATCGTGGACGTGCGCGACCACGTGCGCAGCATCCGCTTCTCGCCCGAGGAGTTCATCGCCTCGATCCGCGCCATCAGGCGCTCCTGTACGAACGGGCCCTTCTTGCTTGATCGACTCATCGCTTGCCTTTACCTCTTCTCCGTCCGCGCACGATGTAGCGGTCCGAAACCTTGCCTTTCTTGCGAGTGCGGTAGCCCAGTGTGGGAACGCCCCAAGGAGTCACCGGATGGCGACCCGCGGTCGTCGAGCCCTCGCCACCTCCGTGGGGGTGGTCGACGGGGTTCATCGCGGTGCCGCGCGTCTGCGGGCGCACGCCCATGTGACGCTTGCGCCCGGCCTTTCCGATCTTCACGTTCTGGTGATCGGTGTTGCCGATCGAGCCGACGGTCGCGCGGCACTCCGCGCGCACCATCCGCATCTCGCCCGACGGCAGCCTCAACGTCACGTAGTCGCCCTCCTTGGCAAGCAGCTGCACGCCGGCGCCGGCCGCCCGCGCCATCTGCCCGCCGCGACCGGGCCGCAGCTCGACGTTGTGCACGACCGTACCGGCCGGCATATTGGCCAGCGGCAGGCTGTTGCCGACGCGGATCTCCGCCGTCGGCCCCGACTGCACGGTCATCCCCACGCGCAGCCGCTGCGGAGCCAGGATGTAGCGCTTCTCGCCGTCGGCGTAGTGCAGCAGTGCGATGTAGGCCGAGCGGTTGGGGTCGTACTCGATCTGGGCGACCTTCGCGGGAATGCCGTCCTTGCGGCGCTTGAAGTCGATCTTGCGGTACAGGCGCTTGGCGCCGCCACCGCGGTGGCGCGAGGTCTTGCGGCCGTGCGCGTTGCGCCCGCCGGACTTCTTCAGGCCCTCGGTCAGCGACTTCTCGGGCTCGGTGCGCGTGACCTCGGCGAAATCCGGATACGTGACGAACCGCCGTCCCGGGGAGGTGGGCTTCGGATTGCGAATCGGCATTTACTCGGTCCCCTCCAGGCCCTGGAAGATCGGGATGGTCTGACCCGGCTGCACCTGCACGATCGCCTTCTTCCATTGCCGGCTGCGACCGGAGGTGTGACCCCGGCGCTTGGGCTTGCTCTTGACCGATGCGGTCCGTATGTCGACCACCTTGACGTCGAACAGCTGCTCGATCGCCTGGCGGATCTGCGTCTTGTGCGCACGGTCGTGCACGCGGAAGGTGTACTTGCCGGCCTCGGCGAGCACGAACGTCTTCTCCGAGACGACCGGGCGGATGATCACCTGCGACGGATCCATCAGGAGGTCTCCTCCGCGGGACTTCCAGTCCCGCCGGCGCGCGCGACCAGCTCCGGCAGCGCAGCCTGCGAGACCAACATCGATGCGGCGCCGACCACGTCGGCAACGCCGGCCGCGGCCACCGGCATCACGGCGACCCGGGCCAGGTTGCGAAAAGACTTGCCCGCGTTGGCCTCCTCCTCGCTAAGCAGCACGAGCCAAGGCCCGGTCGCGCCCCAGTCGGCCAGCAGGTCGGCAGCGTCGGCGGTCGAGGGCGCGTCAAAAGATGTCGCGTCGAACACCGCCAGGGACTCTCGGCCGGCGTGCAGCGACAGCGCGCCGCGCAGCGCTGCGCGGCGGGCCTTGCGGTTGACCTTGAAGGTGTAGCTGCGCGGCGTGGGGCCAAAGACGGTGCCGCCGCCGGTCCACACAGGAGAGCGCGAAGAGCCGGCGCGAGCGCGGCCGGTTCCCTTCTGGCGCCACGGCTTGGCGCCACCGCCCGACACCTTGCCGCGCGTCAACGTCGACGCGGTGCCGCGGCGCCGTGCGTTGAGCTCGGCGCGGACGGTCTCGTGAACGAGCGGCATGTTGAAGCGGGCCTCGAACGCGGCCGGATCGAGGTCGACGGTGCCGCCGCCCAGCACTGAGGCTGTCCTAGGCATCGGTCCGTACCTCCACCACGCCCCCGCGTGGGCCCGGAACTGCGCCTCGCACAAGCATCAGGTTGCGGTTGGGCATCACCTCGACGACCGTCAGGCCGCGTTGGGTCACCCGGCCGCCGCCCATCCGGCCGGGACCACGCAGGCCCTTGAACACACGCGAAGGCGTCGCCGACGCGCCGATCGATCCCGGCGCGCGCACGTTGTGCGAGCCGTGGGACTTGGGGCCGCTCTTAAAGTTGTGGCGGCGGATGGTGCCCTGAAAGCCCTTGCCCTTCGAGCGGCCCGAGATCTTGATCTTGTCCCCGGGCGAGAACGACTCGACGGTCACGGTCTGGCCGACCAGGAGCTCGCCCGCCTCGTCGCGGAACTCGACCAGGTGCCGGTGAGCCGAGGTGTCGGCCTTCTTGAGGTGGCCGAGCTCGGGCTTGGACAGCGACTTCTCCTTGCAGCGGCCGAACGCGAGCTGCACCGCCTCGTAGCCGTCGCGGTCGACGGTGCGAATGCCCGTGACGGGACACGGGCCGGCCTCGAGCACGGTCACCCGCTCAACCTTCCCGTCGTCGAGGAACCGCTGGGTCATGCCTAGCTTCTTGGCAAGGATCGCGGCCATAACGACTACGAAGCCAGGCGGATCTCGATGTCCACGCCGGCCGGGAGATGGTCGAGTCGCTGTAGCGAGTCGACGGTCTTGGGCGTCGGCTGGTGGATGTCGATCAGTCGCTTGTGAGTACGGATCTCGAAGTGCTCGCGCGAATCCTTGTCCTTGAACGGCGAGCGGATCACGCAGTACACGTTCTTCTCGGTGGGCAGCGGCACGGGCCCAGAGACGGTCGCGCCGGTGCGCGTCGCCGTCTCGACGATCTCCTTGGCCGCCGTCTCGATCGCCGTGTGGTCGTACGACTTCAGGCGAATTCGAATCTTGTTTTGCGCAATCGTTGCCACTTCGGGGTGTGTTGCTTTCTAGGTTCTTTCAGCGTCGAGGGCGAACCCCGGGCTACGGGGCCCGCCCACTAGGTCGTATCTGCTCTCAAAAACAGGCGGCGGGCCATAGGCGACGCCGCCCAATAACTACTGAATGACTTCGGAGACGACCCCCGAGCCGACCGTACGGCCGCCCTCGCGGATCGCGAACCGCAGACCCTGGTCCATGGCGATCGGCTGGATCAGCTCGATCTCCATCTGGACGTTGTCGCCGGGCATGACCATCTCAGTGCCCTCGGGCAGCTTGGCCACGCCGGTGACGTCGGTTGTGCGGAAGTAGAACTGCGGCCTGTAGCCCGTGAAGAACGGCGTGTGACGGCCGCCCTCCTCCTTCTTCAGGACGTAGACCTCGGCCTTGAACTTGGTGTGCGGCGTGATCGAGCCGGGCTTGCACAGCACCTGGCCACGCTCGATCTCGTCCCGCTTGGTACCGCGCAGCAGACACCCCACGTTGTCGCCGGCACGGCCCTCATCGAGGATCTTCTTGAACATCTCAACGCCGGTGACGACGGTCGAGGTCGTGTCCTTGATGCCCACGATCTCGACGGTCTCGCCGGTCTTGATGATCCCCTGCTCGACACGGCCGGTGGCGACGGTGCCGCGGCCGGTGATCGAGAACACGTCCTCAACAGGCATCAGGAACGGCTTGTCGAGGTCGCGCACGGGCTCGGGGATGTAAGTGTCGAGCGCCTCGGCGAGCTCGAGGATCTTGGCCTCGTATTCCTCGTCGCCCTCAAGCGCCTTCAGCGCCGAGCCGGCCACGAACGGGATGTCGTCGCCCGGGAACTCGTACTCGGTCAGCAGGTCGCGGATCTCGACCTCGACGAGCTCGAGGAGCTCGGGGTCGTCGACCATGTCGACCTTGTTCAGGAACACGACGATATAGGGGACACCGACCTGACGCGCGAGCAGGATGTGCTCACGGGTCTGCGGCATCGCACCGTCCGCGGCGGACACGACCAGGATCGCGCCGTCCATCTGCGCGGCGCCCGTGATCATGTTCTTGACGTAGTCGGCGTGGCCCGGGCAATCGACGTGGGCGTAATGCCGGTTGGGGGTCTGGTACTCGACGTGGGAAGTCGCGATTGTGATTCCCCGCGCCTTCTCTTCGGGAGCGTTGTCGATCGACTCGAACGACCGTACCTCCGTGCCGCCGAACTTCTCGTTCAGCACCTTGGTGATGGCCGCGGTCAGCGTCGTCTTGCCATGGTCGATGTGACCGATGGTGCCAACGTTTACGTGAGGCTTGTCGCGCTCGAACTTGGCCTTCGCCACTTTGCTGTCGCTCCTTCTCTTTCAGTAGTTGTGCCCGTCCGTAGGACGAACTTGAAGAATCTATCGGACTTCTGTCCGACCTTGCTGCTAGGCAGCCTGTTGGTCGCCCACCACTTTTTCAGCAATGTTGGGCGGAACCTCGTCATAGCGTTCGAATTGCATCGTGTACGTCGCTCGACCCTGCGTGTTTGACCGCAGGTCCGTTGCGTACCCGAACATCTCCGCCAGAGGGACGTGTCCCGTGACGACCTGCGCGTTGCCGCGCTGCTCCATGCCGCTGACCTGACCGCGACGGCGGTTCAGGTCGCCGATCACGTCACCCATGAACTCCTCGGGGGTGACGACCTCGACGGCGAAGACCGGCTCGAGCAGGACGGGCTTGGCGCGCGCTGCGGCTGCCTTGAGCGCCAGCGAGCCGGCGACCTTGAAGGCGATCTCCGAGGAGTCGGTCTCGTGGTACTTGCCGTCGGTCAGCGTCACGCGGACATCA
>DASSGR010000076.1:0-39981 GCA_035693425.1 Solirubrobacteraceae bacterium | reverse complement strand
TTGTAGTCCTGCGCCGAGAACAACCGCCGCGCCCATTCGCGAATCGCACGCGCGAGCCTCATCGCCTGTCGATTCTAGGCGGCCCCGGATGGTGAACCGGGCCGCGGTGTGGCGTGACCGATGATTTTTCAGCGCCGTGCTGGTCTGTACGCCGAAATGCCGACCCATGGGAGGCTGACGTCATGCGGACACTGACCTTTGGCATGAACCTGAGCCTGGACGGCTACATCGCCGCGCCCGGCGACGACCTCGGCTGGAGCGTTCCGAGCGACGAGCTGTTTCAGTGGTGGTCCGACCGGGTGGGCGCGACGGGCCTGGCGCTGTACGGGCGCAAACTGTGGGAGACGATGAGCTCCCACTGGCCGACCGCTGACCAGCAGCCTGGCGTCACGCCGGCGGAGATCGAGTTCGCCCGCCGTTGGCGCGACATGCCGAAGGTGGTGTTCTCCTCGACGATCAGCACGGTGGACTGGAACACCCGCCTGGTCACCGGCGACGCGGTCACCGAGATCACCCGGCTCAAGGCCGAGGACGGCGGTCCCATGGACATCGGCGGCGCCACACTCGCCGCAGCGGCCATGCGGGCCGGGCTGATCGACGAGTACGTGCTGGCCACCGCACCGGTCTTGGTGGGCAGCGGCACGCCGTTCTTTACGAACCTGGACAACTGGGTGAACCTGACCCTGGTGGAGACCCGGACGTTTCCCGACGGCGTGCTCCTGACCAGGTACGAGACCAAGCGCTGAGTGCTCGAGCTCGGATCCACGCGGACTCCGGGCCGTCCAAGGATCTCGTGGTGCTGTGTTCCGAGGCGATCGTGATACCCCTGCCGGATCACAGGCCGTGTATGTAAGGGATCCCCTTACCGGACTCCGCGCCCGCTCTCTCAAGGATGCGGGCGTCCAGAGCCGTTCCGGCCAGGCGGTCGCTCGGGACAAGCAGCGACCGTCCCGGCGTGCGGGTCGGCCTCCGCCTCGCTGCTGCATCCGTGGAAGGGGAGCACTGGTGCACTGACTGCTCGTATCCATGCAACCGAGCAGCGCCGCCGGCGAGCGTCACGCACACGTGCACGACGGATGCGAGACGTCCGCCGTTCTGACGCCTCACTTCTCATTGCGCTCAAGAGCTCGTCCATGGGCGGTACTGGGCTCACACCAGTGACCTCCTGTTTGTATGGAAGAGGCTCTACCTACCGCCCGATCGCCTGCGGGAAGTTGAAGTAGTGGTGCGGGTCGTACTTGCGGCGGACCGTTAACAGGCGCCGGTAATTGGAGCCGTAGTACGCGGTCTGCCAATGCTTCAGGTCAGGGTCGGTGTAGTTGAAGTACGAGCCGCCGGTCACGTAGGGCCGCATCCGCCCGAAGACCGAGTCCAGCCAGGCCGTACCACCCCCGTAACTCAGATACTGGATGCAGCACAGGACGCGGCGGTGCACGAACGCGGTCGCCGCGGGCTTCACCCGGTTGATCGCGCCGCCGTAGGAGTCGAACAGGATCGCGCCCGAACCGGCCATCTGAGCGCGTGCCTCCACTTGGGACATGAGGATCCCGCGCGCCGCCGCGGGCAGCGGCCTCGCGACGTAATCGGACTTGGCGCGAAAGCTCGCCCTTGCGAGTGTCCCTCCGGGTCGCGTGCCCTCGGTGTGGCACGCCGTGAGCGACACAGTCGCGCAGCCCGCGAACGCCAGTTGCGCGTCCAGGTAGGAGTGATTCGCCACGTGCACGGAGGCTCCACCCACAGCCGTAAGCGGCGACAGCAGGCGACCGAGGTCCGCCGCCGGACCTAGATACTGGCCGGTTACGTTCACCGAGGTGACTCCGTTACCGCCGTTCAGGTGAAAGATCGACGTGAGCTGCGAGCGCGCGTGGGGAGCCCAGGCCTGCCACGCGGCGAGCGCGTCGGCCGCACGCGACCAGGGCCACGACACGAAGAACGATGAGACGGCGCGGGGGACCGGGTGAGCGCGAAACCGCAGGCTCGTGACGACGCCGAAGTTGCCGCCGCCGCCGCCGCGCAGTGCCCAGTACAGATCGGGGTTGCTCTTACTGCTGGCCGTCCGCAGGCGGCCGTCGGCGGTGACGATCTGCGCGCTCAGGAGGTTGTCGGCCGTCAGCCCGAACTGGCGGCCAGCCAGCCCCATTCCACCCCCCAGCGCATGGCCGGCGATGCCGACCGACGGACAGGATCCGGCCGGGATCGTCAGCGCGTGGGCCGCCAGCGCGGCGTACACGTCGATCAGCTGCGCCCCCGCGCCGACGGCCACGGTGCGATGGCGCGCGTCGACCTGGACGCTTCGCATGTTGCGGAGGTCGAGCACCATCCCACCCGACAGCGTCGAGTAGCCGGCGTAGCTATGACCCCCCGAGCGCGCCCGCAGCGGCACGTGGTGCGACACCCCCCAATTCACCGCGGTCCGCACGTCGGCCGCGTTCACAGGGCGCGCGATCAACGACGGCAGCACGCCGTCGAAGCGCTCGTTGTAGACGTGGGCGGCCTGCCTGAACCCATCGGTCCCGCGGCGGATCACCTGGCCGCGGATCGGCGGCCCGGCTCTGCGCGCAGCCGCGCGCGTCAGTCCCGCGCCCTGCGCGCCCGCTGCAAGCGCCAGACCGGCCGCCCCCGCTTGCGCGAGGAAGGCCCGTCGATCAACCCACCCATCCGACACTTCAGCGGTCCCCCTTCTGGCAGGGCAGACCCTCGCACACTCAAGCGCCGACGTTCAAGGCTTACGGGCTGGCGCGCAACGCGAGGATGCGCCCCGCGGCCTGCCGCGCGGCCGCGCCGGACAGCTGGTGAGCGGTCAACGCTGACGCGATCGCGTTTCGAGCGGCGATCCCGATCGAGGGCGTGTTGTTATTGGGATCGGTCGCGGCGCAGAGGATCAGGTCGGCGCCGGCGGATGCTGCGAGGACCGCGCGCCGGGACAGACCGCCGAACGGGGTCACCGCGCCCGCATCGATCCCGTCGGTGATCGTCACGCCCTTGAACCCGAGGTGACCGCGCAGCTCGCCTCCGATCACCTTCGGCGACAGCCCCGCCGGCCGGCTCGGGTCGAGCGCGGGGTAGGTCGCCCAAGAGGTCATCACTAGCTTGACGCCGGCCGCGATCGCGCTCCTGAACGGAACCTCGTCGATCGCGCGCAGGGTGGCAAGCGAGGCACTCAGCGTCACCGGCCGCAGATCCGTGTTCTGGCTCCGGGCGGCGGCTCCGAGGCCGGGGAAGTGCTTAGCGGTAGCGGCGACGTCCTTGCGCTGCTGGGCGCCGATGAACGCCGCGCCGAGTCGGGCGACGGTCCCGGGATTGCTCGAGTACGAGCGCTGAAACTCGTCGATGAAGTTCCCCGTCCGGCGGTACACATCGAGCACCGGGGCGAGGTTGACGTTGACGCCGGCCGCGCTGAGGTTCGCGCCCGCGCCGGCGCCCGCCGAGGCGGCCAGCGAGGCGCCGTTGGCACTCTGCCCGATCTGCTTCTCCGACAGCGCCGGCGGACCCGGGAGGCGGCGGACCTCGCCCCCTTCCTGGTCGACGAGCATCAGCAGCCGCGTGTGCAGGGGGCTCGCCAGGCTGGCTCGCTGGAGCTGGGCGATCACGCCCCGCAACTGCGACACGCTCGAGACGTTTGGAGCAAAGAAGATCACCCCGCCGGCCTCGCCGGCCCGGATCGCGGACAGCAGCGACGCCGGCGGTTTGAGGCCGGCGTACGCGTACACGATTCGCTGCCCGGCGAGCTGCTGTGCCGACAGCCGCTCAACGATCGGAGCGTGGCTCGTGCGGCGGGCAGCGCGCGGCGCCGGGGCCGCGGGGCCGCGCGCGGTGGTGGTGGGGACCGCGGTGGTGCGCGCGACGGCTCGCACCGAGACGGTATGCCCGACAGACGAGCTCGCTGAGCCACCGCCGCAAGCCGTCGCCGCAGCCGTCAGCAGACCCACCACGACCAGACGTAGCCCCTTCATGCTCACCGATCCTAGTCGCCGTCCAGGTCGCCGGGTCCCAGTAGGATCGCCCCCGCAAATGGATCTCGGCATCGAAGGCAAGGTCGCGCTTGTCACGGGCGCGTCCAAAGGGTTGGGCTTCGGGGTCGCGACGGCGCTCGCCAACGAGGGAGCAAAGGTCGCGATCGCCTCTCGCTCAGAGGACCGCATTCGGACGGCCGCCGACCAGATCGGAGCCCGCCCGTTCGTGCACGACACCGCCGACGCCGACTCAGCTCAGGTGCTGGTCGATCGCGTGCAGGACGAGCTCGGGCCCGTCGACATCCTCGTGGCTAACAGCGGCGGCCCTCCGGCCTCGCCCGATGCGCTGTCCTTCACTCACGAGCAGTGGCGCAGTGCCTACGAGCTGTTGCTGCTTGGCGCACTCGCCCTGGTCGAGGCAGTGCTGCCGGGGATGCGCGAGCGCGGCTGGGGCCGCGTGCTGTCGCTGTCGTCCAGCGTCGTGCGCGAGCCGAGCCCGGTGCTCGTGCTGTCGGCCGCGCACCGGGCGGGCCTGCTCGCCGCCCTGAAAACGATCGCCCGACAGGTCGCGCCGGACGGTGTGACGATCAACACGCTGCTGCCTGGGCTGATCGCCACCGACCGGATAAGAGAGCTCGGGGCAGACACCCCGGACCGCGTCGCGACGCTTCCCGCCGGTCGTCTCGGGACCGTTGAAGAGTTCGCCGCGGCGGCCGCGTTCCTGTGCTCGCAACCGGCCGCGTATATCACCGCGACGACGCTGCTGGTCGACGGCGGCGCGGTGCGGGCCGTCTGAGACGTCCTAGTATCGTCGGACAGATGAGTGCACTCCGCTCCACTCCCCAGCGCACCGTGGCGACGGTCCGGCGCACGCTGGCCGGCGCTCCGGCGCAGGTCGCCGAGGGTTTTGCACACGCGGTCCGCAACGCGCCCAAAGAGCGCCTGGACCAGGTGATGCGATCGCCCGCGCGGCGAGTGCTGCTCGAGACGATCTTCTGGCAGATGCCCCGCCACATCGACGATCGCGCCGCCAGGACAATGAACTGCACGATCCGCTGGCGGATCACCGGAAGAAACGACGGCGAGGCCGACGTGTACGACCTCGAGTTCATCGATGGGCGCTGTCGGGTGATCCGCGGTCCCGGTGTCGCGCCACCGAAGCTCACGATCACCGTTGACGGGGCTGAGTTCCTGCGCTTGGCTACCGGCAACGCCGACCCGGTCAAGGCGTACTTCACCGGCCGCGTCGCCCTCGCGGGCGACGTGATGATCGCCGCGAAGGCGGCGGGGCTGTTCCGCATCCCGGGCGTCGCCCGGCGCCCGGCATCGCCGCAGCCCGAGACGAGCGGCTAGCGGTTCGCCCGCGGCCTGACGGCTACGGTCACGCGCGACACCGCGCAGAGGCGGCCCTCGTCGTCGCTGCACTCGACGTCCCAGATCCAGGTTGTCCGGCCCGCGTGGATCCGCCGTGCCCGTCCGTGGATCGTCCCCTCGTTGATCGGCCGCATGAAGTTCGTGGCGTTCGACAGGCCCATCGCGGCGTTGCCCTGCTCCCACACGCCGAGCACCGTCCCCTCGGTTGCGAGCATCTCGGCAAGCGCGGCATAGGTGCCGCCGTGCACGAGCCCGAACCGCTGTCGCACGGAATCGGTGACGGGAGCGTGACCGACGACCTCGGCCTCCCCCAGCCCGGTGACCACGAACCCCAACACACCGTCCATCGAGCGTGGGCCTGGAACGGGGTACTCGTCGAGCACGTCGGGCATCCCCAGCGTGTCGCGGTGCTCGGGGTCGGTCACGGGTCGCGCGGAACGCGGTCGGCCGGGCTGTCGCCGTCCTCGGGCGAGATCTCTGCCAGGCGGGTGTGCAGGCGATCGCGCAGCTCGTCGGGATCGTAGTCGTGGTGCGCGCGACGCTTGCGGGCCACGACGGCGCCGGTCGCAGCGACGCCGGCCACGCCTGCCAGCCCCAGCAGCTTCCAGCGCATACGCATCGGTTGCGTAGGTTATTGCGATGACCAGCGGCTCTACGATCACGCTTCAAGACGCCGTGCAGTCCGCGGCGACCGGCGACATCTGGCTGTTTCGCGGGAGGTCGTTCGCCGACCTGACGATCCGCGCCGCAACCAACAGCCCCGTCAACCACGTTGGTATGGCGGTCGCGATCGATGACCTGCCGCCGCTGTTGTGGCATGCGGAGCTGGGACGGTCGCTGCCGGACGTGTGGACCGGCGAACGTCACCGCGGCGTGCAGCTTCACCTGCTGGCCGATGCCGTGACGACGTGGCAGGAGCGCTACGGCCAGAGAGCCTGGGTGCGCCAGCTCCACGGAGAGATCGATCGCCGCCAGGAGGATCGCCTGATGGAGATCATCGAGCGGTTCGACGGACGCCCGTTCCCGACCGCGTTGGGGCTGGTGCGACGTCGCGTGATCGGGCGGTGGCGCCGTCGCTCGGCATCGCTGGAGACGATCTTCTGCGCCGAGCTCGTGGCCGCCACCTACCAGCACATGGGTCTGCTCGCCGCCACAAGGGCGGCGAGCGCGTTTGATCCCGGGCGGTTCTGGAGCGGCGATCGCATCGCCCTCGTCCCGCCCTATGAGCTCGGCGCAGAGATCGCCGTGTCAGTGGGCGAGGACCGGCTGGCCGGCGGCCGCGGGTGACGGAACGCGGCGCTCGAACAGCACCGCCGCGACGATCGCGCCGACGGCGAAGATGCCGGCAGCCACCGCGAACGCCGTCGTGTAGCCGTGGATCGAGGCCTGTGCGAGCAGCTGCGGGGTCGGACGCGCCCCCGCGATCATGCTGGCCGCCGCGCTCGTCGCGAGCGTCGAGAGCAGCGCCGTGCCGATCGAGCCGCCGACCTGCTGGCTGGCGCTGACGGTCGCCGAGGCGACGCCGGCATCCTGGGGCTCCACTCCCAGCGTGGCTCCGCTCATCGAGCTCGACATGACCAGGCCGATACCGACGCCCATGGCCACCAGCGCGGGCAGGATGTCGGTCACGTAGCTCGAGGTCAGGCCCAGTTGCGTCAGGTAGTACATCCCGCCGGCTCCCAGCAGCATTCCGGTGACGACGAGGATCCGCGGCCCGAAGCGGGCGCGCAGCTTCGTGTTGCCGATCACCGCCGAGACCATGATCACCGCGGTCATCGGCAGGAACGCCAGCCCGGTTGTGACCGGCGAGAAGCCGCGGGTCTGCTGCAGGTAGTACGTGAGGAACAGGAACACCCCGAACATCGCCGCGCCGGAGATCCCGATCGACAGGAACGAGGCGCCACGGTTGCGGTCGGTGACGACCCGCAGCGGCAGCAGCGGGTTGGCAACATGCGACTCGATCCAGACAAACAGCGCCAGGAGCACGACGCCGGCCGCGAGCATCCCCAGCGTCAGGGGGTTGGTCCAGCTCGTGGTCTCGGCGTGCGAGAAGCCGTAGACCAGCGCGAACAGGCCGCCGGACACGGTCGCCGCCCCGGGCCAGTCGAGCTTCGGCCGGTTGACCGCCACCTGGTTGTGCAGCAGGACCAGCCCGCCGGCGATCGCGATCGTCGCGAACACCAGGTTGACGTACATGCTGAAGCGCCAGCTGAGGTACTGCGTGAGTACGCCGCCGAGCAGCAGGCCCACGGAGGCGCCGCTGCCGGCGATCGCGCTGTAGATGCCGAACGCCTTGTTGCGCTCGCCGTCACCGGTGAACGTGGTGGTCAGCAGCGACATCGCGGCCGGCGCTAGCAGCGCGCCGAACGCGCCCTGGAACGTGCGCGCCGCGACCAGCTCGGTGAAGTTCTGCGCGGCGCCGCCGATCGCCGACGCGATCGCGAATCCGCCCAGCCCCACGATGAAGGTCCACTTGCGACCGAAGAGGTCGCTGATGCGCCCGCCGATCAGCAGCAGGCTGCCGAACGCGAGCGCGTAGGCGGTCACGATCCACTGGCGGTTGTCGTTTGAGAAATGCAGCGCCGTCTGGGCGGACGGCAGCGCAATGTTCACGATCGTCGCGTCGAGCACGACCATCAGCTGCGCGATGCCGAGGATCGCGAGGATCCTCCATCTGTTCTTGAAGTGGGGGTTTTCGGTGTTCATGGTGGCCCCTTGTGGTCGGACTAAGTGGATATCAGTTATCCGCTTCTTGGGCGTAGCCTACCACATAAGTGGATACTGTCAATCCACTTCTTGATATTCTTCTCTCATGGCCACCACCGACCGCCCCCTTCGCAAGGACGCCGAGCTCAACCGGCGCAAGATCCTCGATGCCGCCGGCGAGCTGTTTGCTGAGCGCGGTCTCGGCGTCACGCTCAACGACGTCGCCCATCATGCCGGGGTCGGCGTCGGGACGGTCTACCGCCGTTTTCCCGACAAGGCGCAGCTGATCGACGAGCTGTTCGAGGAGCGCCTGGCGGAGATCCACGCGCTGATCGAGAAGGCAATCGAAGATCCCGACCCGTGGCATGGGCTGACCCGCTTCCTCGAGAGCGCGCTGGAGATTCAGGCCCGCGACAGGGCCGTCAAAGAGCTGCTGTTCAGCACGCCCGGCGGCGCGGAGCGCGTGGCGAAGATGCGCGCGCAGATGTTCCCCCTCGCTTCGGTGCTTATGGCACGCGCTCAGGAGTCGGGCCAGCTGCGCGCCGACGCGGCACCCCAGGACATGCCCATGGTGCAGCTGATGATCGGCACGATCATCGACCTGTCGCGAGACTTCGAACCCGATCTGTGGCGGCGGCTTCTGTCGATCGTGTTGCAGGGCCTGCGCGCGGACCCCGGCCCCCCGGAACCGCTCGAGCCCGCGCCGCCGGCGCCCGATCGCATGCAGGCGATGCTCACCGCCTGGAAGCCCGTGCGCGGCTAACCGCCGGTGGCGGCCGGGACCCGGGTCGCGAGCGAGCGCGCGCGGTTCTTCGCCGCTCGCACGGCCTGAGTCAGAGTGTCGATGTCGTACACGCCGTAATGACGGCGTCCGTTGATGAAGAAGGTCGGAGTTCCGGTGACTCCGCTCTCGTCTGCCGAAGCCACGTCCTCTGACACGCGTGGCGCGTACTCGCGCCCGCGCAACTCCTGGACGAACCGCTCGACATCGAGTCCGAGCTCCCGCGCATGGCGCGTGAGGTCCTGGGGCGAGAGCTCGTCCTGATGGCCGAGCAGCACGTCGTACATCTCCCAGAACTTGCCCTGGGCGGCGGCAGCCTCTGATGCTTCGGCGGCCAGCTGGGCGCGTGGATGCACATCGTTGAGGGGCAGGTGCCGCCAGACGTAACGGACGTCATCGCCGTGCGCCGACAGCAGCTCCCGGATGACCCCTTCGGCCTGCCCGCAATACGGGCACTGGAAGTCGCCGTACTCGAGCAGGGTCACCGGAGCGTCGTCGGGGCCCCTGATGTGGTCGCGCTCGGGATCGGGGTCCTCGGTGAGATCGAGGATGTCCTCGGACGTGCCGCCGATCTGCCGAGCGCGCACCGCTTGGGGCAGTCGTCTGATGATCGCGAACACGACCCAGCCGACCGCCGGCGCCACCAGCACCGTGGCGAGCGCTCCGAGCCTCGCCTCATCCAATCGGCGCCCGGTAAAGGCGATGCTCGAGATCAGCAGCGACACCGTGAAACCGATTCCCGCACACGTGCCGACCCCGACCAGCAGCGGATTGCTGAGCGGGGAGCGCGGCCCATGCAACCACGGCCGCGACGCCAACCACGATCCGACGAACACGCCGATCGGCTTGCCGACGACGTAACCGATGAGGATCCCGAGGGTGATCGGCGAGGTGGCAGCGCCGGACAGCAGGCCCCCGGTCAGGTGGATGCCCGCGTTCGCCAGCGCGAACAGGGGCACGATCACGTAGCTCGTCCACGGGTGCAGGTCGTACTGAATGCGCTCGTTGGCCGAGATCGCCGACAGTAGGCTCTGCTGCGCCGAACGTGCGAGCTCGGGAGTCGGCTGCTCGCGGAAGGAGCGCGTCAACGCGGTGGCCCGCTCCAGGTCCTCGCGCGACGGCGGGTAAGCGCTCGTCGCCAGTCCGATCGCCAGCCCGGAGATCACCGGGTCGATGCCGGAATTGAACATCGCCACCCACAGGGCGACCCCGAGCACGATCGAAAGCGGACCGCGACCGACCGGCACGTACCGAAGCGCCAGCAGCATCCCGAAAAAGACCACGGCGATCGCCAGCGCCATGAACGAGATGTGTCCGGCGTAGACCGTTGCGATCACGAGCAGCGCCGCGAGGTCGTCGACGACGGCCAGGGTCAGCAGGAACACCCGCGCCCGGGTCGCCGCGCGGGGCGTCAGCAGCGCAATCGCCCCGAGCGCAAACGCGGTGTCGGTCGACATCGCCGCGCCCCAGCCGTGAGCGCCCGAGCCACCTCCGTTGAACGCAAGGTAGATCAGGATCGGAACCGTGAAGCCGCCGATCGCGGCGAAGACCGGGATCGCGATGCGGCTGCGTTCGCGCAGCTCGCCGAGGTCGAGTTCGCGCTTGGCCTCTAGCCCCACAACCAGGAAGAACAGCGTCATCAAGCCCTCGTTGACCCAGTGACGCAGGTCCGTCGCCAAGCCGTGGCTGCCCACACGAATGGAGAGCTCAGTCGTCCAGAAGGACTCGTACGAGTGGCCGGGCATGTTCGCCCACACCAGCGCCGCGATCGCCGCGGCCAGCATCACCACCGCACCGCCGGTCTCTGTGCTGAGGAAGCTGCGGACCGGCGCCGCCAGGTTTCGTGCCCATGCCGTGCGGCCGCCGAATGAGATGACGTGCGAGCTGGTGCTCATCTGCAACCGATTATGCGAGCAAGCTCGGGTAGTTGCATCGCCATTAATGCCGTCGACACTTCGACGGAGGTCGAAGCGTTTAGGCCCTAAGGTCGACTACATGACCAGAAAGCGGGATTCACTACCGACGGTCATCGCGATGAGCCTCGGCTTCGGCGTCGTCCAACTGGACGTCAGCGTGGTCAACGTCGCGATCAGGCCGATCGGCGACGCGCTCGGCGGCGGGGTGTCGGCACTGCAATGGATCGTCAGCGCCTACACGGTCATGTTCGCCTCGTTCATCCTGTCGGCCGGGGCGTTCGGCGACCGGGTCGGAGCGCGGCGCGTGTTCGTCGGCGGATTCGCCCTGTTCACGGCGGCCTCTGCGCTTTGCGGCCTGGCGCCCTCGCTCGGCGTCCTGATTGGGGCGCGAGCCATGCAGGGACTGGGAGCGGCGGTGCTCGTGCCGTGCTCGCTGATCCTCCTCAATCAAGCCTTCCCGGAGCCGCGCGAGCGTGCTCGCGCCGTCGGGATGTGGGCCGCTGGCGCGTCGATCGGGCTCTCGGGCGGGCCGGTGGTCGGCGGCGCGCTAATCGCGACGCTGGGATGGCGTGCGATCTTCTTCGTCAACGTCCCGATCGGACTGGTCGCGATCTGGCTGACGCTGCACTACGCGACCGAAACCCCGCGGGCCCGCGATCGCAGCGTCGACCTACCCGGTCAGCTCGCGGCCGTCGTCACGCTGGCGTCGCTCGCGGCGGCGACGATCGAGGGCGGCACGGTCGGCTGGACGCGACCCGGGATCCTCGCCGGCTACGCGATCTCGGCCGTGTCGCTGCTGGTGTTCCTGCGGATCGAGTCGCGGCGCCGCAGCCCGCTGCTGCCGCTGGTGCTATTTCGCCGGCCCACGTTCAGCGCCTCGTCGGCGATGGGGCTGGTGCTGAACATCGCGGTCTACGGCTTCATCTTTGTGCTCAGTCTGTTCTTCCAGCGCGAGCAGGGCCGCTCGCCGCTACAGACAGGCTTGGCGTTCGCGCCGATGACCGCAATCGTGCTCGCCACAAATCTCGGAGCCGGCCGCCTGGCGCAGCTGTTCGGGATCCGCCGGACGATCGCCGTGTCCGGCGTGTTCGCGGCCCTCGCGTTCGCGGGCCTGCTGGAGATCGGCCGTTCGACGTCGTACCTCGCGATGGTCGCTCAGCTGGTCGTGATCGGCGCATGCGTAGGCGTGATCGTGCCGCTGATGACGAGCGAGATCCTCGGCAGCGTCGACCGCTCCTACTCGGGGATCGCCTCGGGCACTTTGAACACTGCGCGTCAGACCGGCAGCTTGATCGGTGTCGCGCTGTTCGGGTCCCTGATCGGCGCGGCCGGATCCGGCTTCACGGGCGGACTGCACGCGACGCTGGTCATCTGCACAGCACTACTGCTCGGAACAGCAGCGCTGGCGGCCCGGCTTCCACGCGTCGAAAGTCCCCGCGGATCGCCTGGCGCCCGCGGATAGCATGCCTTCTGGTATCTGACGACCAAGGGGTGATAACTGTGGGCGAAGTGGCCGGTAGGCGCATGACGGTCGAGATCGACGGGGACTTCGTGGTCTTTCTGATCGGCGCTCGTTTCAACAACAAGCTGCAGTTCGCGCGGAGCCTGGTGGACCTCGGCGGCCGACGCGGGATGAAGCACATGCTCGACTACCTTGTGGCGCGCCCGGAGAAGGGATTGCTCGCGTACGAGATGGGCCTCCCGACGATCGTGCAGTACTGGCGATCGTTCGAACACCTCGAGGCGTTCGCCAAGGACAAGGACGACCCGCACCTCGATGTATGGCGTCAGTACTGGCGCCGCGTCGGCAAGAGCGGCCGCACGGGCATCTGGCACGAGACCTACCTTGTTCAGGCCGGGCAGTACGAGGCCGTCTACGGGAACATGCCCGCGCATGGGTTGGGCAAGGCCGGGCATCTGGTGCCGGTCTCGGAGTCGTCAAGCGCTCGCGGCCGGATCGCCGCGCTCAGCGCCTGAGCCGCCGCTGTTTGCGCCGGTTCACTGAGGGGCGTCGGGGACCTCTCGCTCGATCCAGCGCATGATGAGATCGGTCGCGTAGCGCCGCTCGTCGGCAGTGAGCTCGCGGCCACGCGGGATCTCGTGGTTGCGCTCGAGGCAGCCGCGGCAGCACGTCGCGGTGGCGTGCTGTGCGACGAACACAGGGTGACTGCGGTACGGCGTCTGCTTGCCGTCCCGGCGGGGGTTCGCCGGCGCGACGCGCGTGGCGATCAGGTCGTCGGCGTGGCTGCGGATCGCGCGCAGCCCCCGGAGCTGCACCAGCGCGCGCTCACGACCACGCAGGTGAAAGCCGGCGCGGAAGGGTTGTTTTGCGAGGGCGTCTAGCCGTTCGTCGATCGCTTCGGTAGATGGGGCGGGTCCGGCCATTGTTCACGCGTCGTCCTTGATCGAACGCGCCACCCGCCGGTGCTCGCGCATCGTCTCCATCCCGTCGGCGCCAGGCTGGCGGCCGAAACCGCAGTACATGGCGACCCCGAAGTCGCTGATGTATCTGGAGGCCGTCCGATGCCTGCGCTCGAGCCCGGAGACGCCATCGATCGGCAGCACGATCCCGAGGAACACGCGCGCCGGCCCGGGCTCGAGATCGACAAGCGGTCGAAAGAAGCTGCGGTCCTCGCTGCGCAAGTAGCGGGGCCCGGCGAGATGGAGCCAGTCGACGGTGCGTCCCGAGTTGGCAACGGCGAAGTTGGCCATGCGCACTAGCACCGCGTAGTCGCGGGCCTCGTACATCGGCCACTCGGGGAACGTGCCGTAACAGAGGTGGTATCCGACCAGCACCTCTTCGGGGATCAGCCTCGTGAGTCGGGTGACGGGACCGGCGAACCGCTCCCACCCGCCTTCGGATGTCCATGCGAGCACGCTCTCGATGTCCTGCGTCTCATAGGCGCAGTCCCACTGAATCGCCAGGTCCTCGGCGGGGATCTCGGCGACCATGCGCTCGAGCTCGCGCGCCACGAGCTTCTCGAAGCCTCGTTCTGCTCTTGGATAGTCCACGGCGAAGTCCGCCTTGAACGCGTTCAGCGCGCTCGCCGGGAACGGGAGGCCGACCTGGAAGCGCAGTTCGTTTGGAATCACCCCTTCCTCGCGGAGCGCTCGGAAGGTTCGATAGGACTCGATTGCGTCGTCGATGCGCGGCCAGCTGTCGAAGTGCAGTTCGGTGACGCCAGCGCGGATACCGAACACGGGCGTCTCGTAGGCGTGCCGTGGGCGTCCGGTCGGCGACTCGGTTTCGGACACGACGACAACGTCGGGATTCGGTCGCGCGAGCGTCTCGCGCTCGTATCCGACCCACGCGGCGCGTGGGCCCGTCTCGCCGTCGGGCAGCGCGAACACCATGTCGCCGAACAGCTCCGCGCCGGCGCGGAACGCCGTCTCGGTCGAGTCGACGGGAAGGCTCCCGACCAGCAACAGCTCGCTCGTGACGCGGGATGTCATCTCCCCTCCTTGTCGCCGGGACATGCAGCGGGACTCAGAATCCCACAGACAGGCTCCTAGAATGGATCACAGCCCGCCCCCATGGTCTAGCGGTTAGGACGCCTGCCTTTCACGCAGGAGATCACCGGTTCGAATCCGGTTGGGGGTATTCGTCGAGCGCTGAGTCGCGCGCACCTGTCGCTAGCCTGGCGTACCCAGGGCCTGGTGGCCGCTTGCCGGCCCGGCTAGGTTGAGAACGCTTGAAGACGATCGGATTTCTCTCCTTCGGTCATTGGAGCGCTAGCCCGCACTCGCGGACGCGCTCGGGCTCTGATGCGCTGCTGCAGTCCATCGAGCTTGCGGTCGCGGCGGAGGAGTTGGGCGCCGACGGCGCGTACTTCCGTGTTCACCATTTCGCGCGACAGCTCGGCTCGCCGTTCCCGCTGCTGGCAGCGGTCGGCGCGAGGACTTCGCGGATCGAGATCGGTACCGCTGTAATCGATATGCGCTACGAGAACCCGTTGTACTTTGCCGAGGATGCCGGGGCGGCTGATCTCATCGCGGGTGGCCGGCTTCAGCTGGGGATTAGCCGAGGGTCGCCAGAGCAGGTGATCGATGGCTGGCGGTACTTCGGTTACGCGCCGGCCGACGGCGACAGCGACTCCGACATGGCGCGCAAGCATGCCGAGGTCGCGTTGGAGGTTCTGCGAGGCGAGGGGTTCGCGCGGCCCAACCCGCGGCCGATGTTCGCCAACCCACCGGGCCTGTTGCGGATCGAGCCACACTCGGCTGGTTTGCGGGAGCGGATCTGGTGGGGCTCGGGATCGAACGCAACGAGTGTGTGGGCGGCCCGGCTCGGGCTCAACCTACAAAGCTCGACGCTCAAGGACGACGAAACCGGCGAACCGTTACACGTCCAGCAGCGCAAGCAGATCGAGGCCTATCGCGAGGCGTGGAAGGAGGCCGGACACGAGCGTGAGCCGCGCGTGTCGGTCAGCCGAAGCATCTTCGCGCTCACTAGCGACACCGACCGTGCCTACTTCGGCGGCGACCGCAATTCGCAAGACCAGATCGGCATGATCGACGAGAATACTCGCGCGATCTTTGGCCGCTCCTATGCAGCCGAGCCTGACGTGCTGGTCGAGCAGCTTCGAGACGACGAGGCGATTCAAATCGCCGACACACTGCTGCTGACCGTGCCCAACCAACTCGGCGTCGAATACAACGCCCACGTCATCGAGAACATCCTCACTCACGTCGCTCCTGCGCTCGGCTGGCGCTGAACGCACACCTTCCGGTCGGGGCGCAGCCCAGGCGAGCGCTACCAAGCCGACCCACGTCAAACACCGCCCTCGCGCGCACAACGCAGCGATGTGGCGCGAGCGCTGTTATCGGGCTGTGACCGCGCCGTTATCCCCGGGCGCGACAGTCACCGGCGTATGAGCGGACAGCGCGCCCGAATCACTCTGACGGCCGCGCTGTCCGGCATCGAATAGGCGCCCCTGTCGTTTAAGTTAAGACCTGACGACCGACCGATCGGCGCCGCGTGATCTGATCGATCCGCCCTAGCCGGGCGGGAAGGGAGTGGTCGTGGTTGTCCGGGGCGTGCCCGCCCGGCGGCGACACCGCGCTTGCGCGTCACGCCTGGCGATGGTTGTTGTGCGCGTGCTGATCTCGCTTGCGATCACCGCGTTGACCCTCACCTCCCTCGCGCCCACCGCCGCGGCGGTGATCGTGCGCGGGTCAAACGGCCGGTTCCTGGCCGTCACACTCCGCCCCGGTGTCAGCCCGGCGACATTGCGGGGTCCACTCGCGACCGTGAGCCAGCAGCCGCGCAGCAGCGCGTCGGCGACCGGCGAGGTCACCTACCACGGAGGTCCGGTCGTGCACTCCAGCGACCCGTTCCTCGTGTACTGGGCGCCGAGTGGCGAGAGCATTCCGGCAGACTCGCAGTCGTTACTCGAGCGCTATCTCGCCGATGTGGCTGCCGACAGCGGCGAGCCGGACGACGTCTTCGGTGTCGATCGGCAGTATTACGATCGCCAGGGGTTCGCGGATTACCGACAAGCGTTTGACCCCGCGCGCCAGGTGGTCTTCGACCCGCGGCCGTACCCGGCGCGCGACGTCGCTCATTGTCGCGACCTCGTGGCTTCTTACCTCACATGCATCACTGACGGACAACTGCAGGCCGAACTCAAACGGCTGATTGAGGCGAACGGCCTGCCGACGGCCGGCTCGTTATCTGAGTTGTCAACCAACGCGCCGGTCTACTTCGTGATCCTGCCCACCGACGTCAACATCTGCGTCGACGGCGGCCTGATATGTGCAGACGACTCCATGTGCGCATACCACAACGATTTTTCGCTGAGGCATGCGGGCACAGTCTTGTATGCGGCGATCCCGGCCCAGGCAGGCTTTAACTACGAAGGCCTCACCTGGCCCAAGATCTGCCAGAACGATGGCACTGCCGCTGTGCAAGAACCTAACGGAGACATCGCTGACGTGCTGGTTGGATTGCTGAGCCACGAATACAGCGAAACGCTCACGGATCCGATCAGCCCAACCGGATGGAATTCCCCCGACAATGGGAACGAGGTCGGCGACAACTGCCAGTGGACCGGTCGCTTCGCCCCACTCGCGCTCTCTAACCCGAATGCGTATAGCCCCGTGCTCGGCGGCAGCTCCTCCTCGGGAACGCTGTTCGACCAATTGATCCACGGCGACCAGTACTACACACAGAGCGAGTGGAGCAACGGCGACGGGACCTGCGAGCCGAAACCGCCATCGGGGACGATCGTGCCCAGAATCACGCCGCCAGCCGGCCGCATCGCCGCCCGCACGTCGCTTCGCTTCACCCCATCTGCCAGCACCAGCACGCACCCGTACTCGAGCGCGACCTGGTCGTTCGGCGACGGTTCCCGGCAGAGTTTCTACAAGGGCCGCACAGCACTTGCGCCCGCGACGCACACCTACGCGGCGCCCGGCAGCTACACCATCACGCTCACGCTCGTCGATAACCGCGGCAACCTCCAGTCCACAGCGCGAACGGTGACCGTGCAACCGCCCGCCTGCGTGGTGCCGAATGTCAAGGGGAAGTCGCGGCGCCGAGCGACCGAAGCGATCCGCGCGGCGCAGTGCGCACTCGCCAGCCTAAGCATCCCGCGTCGACACGGGCGCAAACGGTCGGAGCTAGTCGTCGCCTACCAATCACCGCGCGCCGGTACAGTCAGACCCAGCGGAACGAGGATCAGCCTGACTCTGGTTTACATACCCGTCCGGCACTCGACCCCTAGACGATCTCGCCTCCGGTCGCGAGCACCTGCCGCGCAAGAAACCACGCGGAGATGGGGTCTGGACCCCATAGATTCGTCCGTGTCGGGCGCTTAGCGTGTCCGCGCTTCGTGGGCGCACCAGTGTCCTCCGGCCGCCGTCGGGGGCGCGAACCGAGGGGGCGAGGATCTGTGAGCCAACCGGCTACGTTCATCACCAGGCTCGAGCCGCGGGGGAGCGGTCCGCGGGTTGCTGTGAAGGACATCATCGATGTGGCCGGTGTTCCGACGACGGCCGGTTGCCGGGCTATTGCTTCAGTTGCCGAAGCAGCAGAGCGCGACGCGGCGTGTCTGGCGGGCTGCCGGGCGGCGGACGCGAGGTTGGTCGGCAAGGCGAACCTCCATGAGCTTGCGATGCTGAACCTGGGGACCAACCCATGGTTCGGGACCCCAGTCAACCCGCTTGACCCAGGGCTTATTCCGGGCGGCTCGTCGAGCGGATCGGCCGTCGCGGTCGCCACGGGCGAGGCCGATGTGGCGTTAGGGTCCGATACGGGTGGTTCGGTTCGGATTCCCGCTGCCTGCTGTGGTGTGTTTGGACTGAAGACCACGCACGGCCGGATCGCGTTGGACGGTGTCTGGCCGCTGGCTCCCAGCATGGACACGATCGGTCCGATTGCTACGTCGACCGCCGGCTTGGCCCTCGGCATGGAGCTGCTCGAGCCGGAGTTCGCGATCGCAACGTCGGCTGCCGGTCGGATCGGCCGGGTGCGTACGAGCGGGTTGCCGGAGATCGAGGCGGCGGTCGACCAGGCGCTTCGCGCCGCCGAGCTCGATGTCGTCGAACTGACTATGCCCGGCTGGGATCTCGGCTCGTTTGCGTTCACCGTCATCTACTTCTCCGAGATGTGGGACGTCGACCACGAACTTGCGAGCAGCACCGAGATGGGGTCGGCGATGACATCGCGGCCACGGTTGGCATGGCGGAGACGTTCCGCCCGCAACTCGCTGAAGCACTGCGCCAGCGCGACCAGTGGCACGCCAGCCTCGCCGAGAGCTTCGAACAGGTCGAACTGCTCGCATTGCCGACGCTTCCGGTCTTCCCGCCGACACTCGACGAACTACAGGGAGACCCGACGCCGATAATCATCGACCTCGGCAAGCACACCTCGTTGTTCAACGGGGCCGGAACGCCGTGTTTGGCCCAGCCGATCCCGGTCGCGGGCAATCACCTCCCGGCAAGCCTGCAGTTAGTCGGGCCATGGAACAGCGAGAACCTCCTGCTCGCCACCGCCGACCTAATTGCCGCGGCCAGCGGTTAGCCGCAGCAACCGCGGCCCTGTGGTGGATGCGGCTGACGAGCTGGACCGCGGCCGCGGGGCCTACTGGGCGGGCGCCTGGGTCCAGGGACACTCGACGATCCATTCGCGACGCCGCGAGTTCAGGCGTCGCGTCCATGCGGCAAAAATCACTCCAGACCGCGTCGGACTTTGTAAGGATTCCCTCATCAGTGCCGGCCAGCGCGCACGTTAGAGCCGGCTCGGGGCCTATGACTCACCGGGGGTGAGCAAGATGAAGCGGATTCTCGTCCAGGCTGGCCACAAGCCGCCGCTACAGCCAGGGCATTTGACCCAGACCGGGGCGCCGGGGGAGGCGCAGCTGGTCTCAGACATTCAGCAGGCACTGGTGGGCCTGCTGAACGCCGACGCGAATTTCCACCCCATCCCGATGCCGGGCAAGCTCGACGACAGCCTCCAGGTCGACGCAGCGATCTTCCTGCACGCCGACGGCGTCGACAACCCGGCCGCCCACGGGTTCTGCTTCGGCTTTCCGTCGTTTGACGTCAATCGTCGGCTCGCCGAGTTGATCGCGGACGAGTTCGAGAAGCTGCCCAATCATCCGGTCCATCGTGCCGACAACCCGACCAAGGACGCCTCGGAGTACTACGGCTTTGCGCATACGCATACCCCTGGCCCGGAAGTGCTCGTCGAGCACGGCTTCGTCACAAACCCGACCGAGCACGCCTGGCTAAAGGCCCACGTCCAGCAGCTCGCACAAGCCGAACACACCGCGCTGCGACGCTTCTTCGGATTCGGCCCCGGCCACGGACCTGTCCATCCCGCAGACACGCAGGCCGGCCGCATCACGCCCGACTCGGCCCTTCGTGCCGCGCCCCGCGCCCCCGCTGAGAAGGCCGAACGCTTCATGCTCGCTCGCGGCCACGGCGGGTACACCGACGCAGACGTCCGCAACATCATTGCCCTCTACTACGCCGTGGCTCCATCCGTCGGGCTAGACCCTTTGCTCGTGATCGCGCAGATGGTCGAGGAGACCGGCAACCTGACGTCCTTCTGGTCACAGCGCCCGCGCCGAAACCCAGCCGGAATTGGCGTCACCGGGGAACCCGGAGCCGGGGTGTCCTTCCCGGACTGGAAGACCGCAACCCGCGCCCACACGGGCCGCCTGCTCGCATACTCACTGGCCAAAAACGACGCAAACCCAGCCCAGGCAAGCCTGATCACCGAAGCCCTCAGCTTTCGGCCGCTCCCCGACTCCCTCCGCGGCGCCGCGCCGACGCTCAGAGGCCTAGCCGGCACATGGGCACACGATCCCCAATATGCCGCCAACATCAGCAGCATCGCAAACCAGATTCGGGGGTCCTGAACCGCGCGTCGCGGCTTTGTAAGGGCCTATTTGGGGGCCAGGAACCACAGTTTGGGATCGGAGCGCGATGATTGCTTTCAGGCAGCTGATTCTCCCGGGGGACGTCGGGTCTGACGTTCTAGCGGTAAAGCACACACTCCAGCGGATGGCCGTCGAGGGCAGCGAGGCCATCACGATGAACAATAGAGCTGGTCCGGCCTACGTGGCTGCGTTGCGCCACGCTCAGGCACACGCGGGACTAACGGTTGATGGTAAGTATGGCCGCGACACGCATGCGATCATTGCACCGCACTTCACACCTGTCGATGAGGGCTTGTATCAACGCGCGGCGATCCGGCGCCCGCAGCCGCCCGCGGTAGCCGGGGATGCAGCAGCAAACGCTGGGAAACTGCTGCAGTTTCAGGCACAGGGTAAGTATCATGCAGACAACCCAGGCGATCTGAACGACATTGAGACGACAGCGGCGGGTCGCGCAGTGCATAATCGAAGTGGCAAACTAATACACATCGATCCCCGGGTGATGCAGGTGCTCGTTCACCTGATAGGTAATGGCCACACTATCGGGACCTCGGCGATCTGCTCAGATCACCACGATGACGGACCACACGGTCACGCTGGCGGGTTCGCGGTCGATATCTCGAGCATAGATGGCCACTCTATTGCGTCACTGTCGGCGCGCCCAGCAGTAATACAGCTCGACAAAGAGCTACACAACGCCGGCGCGCTTGTTCCCCGCCAGCTCATCACGGGAGGCGTCGGCAACGTGATCGACGAGACGATCGAGGGCTTCACCATCCCAGACCCTGGCTTCTACGGCGCGAAGACGATGAAGCAGCACACCAACCACGTCCACGTCGGCTATTAGTCGGGCTCGGACGGCGAACCCTGGGACACTTTCGGGATGGAGCACCCGGTTGAGATCGCCGGCGACATGATCCGCCTTGGCCAGCTGCTCAAGCTCGCCGGCGTAGTCTCGGGCGGCGCAGACGCCAAGGGTCTAATCGCCAGCGGCCAGGTCCTTGTGAACGGCGAGCCCGAGCTCCGACGTGGCCGGCAGCTGCATCCGGGTGACCTGGTCCGCGTCGGCACCGCTGATCTGCGTATCGTCGCCGCCTGACTGCCGCAACCAGCAGCGCGCAATCTCAGCCCGGCGGCGATCGTGGTGGCTGCTTTGCGCCGCAGGCGACATGCTCCCGCCGACGCCGCGAGTGCTCAGACGGATCGCGCATCGCTTTCCGATGACTTCCCGCGCGCTGCGCGGTCCTTACAACGAAGGCAGACCACGACCGGAGAGGACTACACATGGCTCAACCTGTGGTGCACTTCGAGATCATCGGAAACGATCCGCAGAACCTCCGCGACTACTACACCGGTCTCTTCGGGTGGGAGTTCGACACGCCGTCACCGGTCGCCGAAGAGGTGTCGGAACCAGGGAGCTACGTTTTTTTGGACCTCGTCACCTCTGAAGATGGCACAGGCATCCGCGGTGGTGTCGGGGGCGGACCCAGCTACCGGAGCCACGCCGTCTTCTACGTTGGCGTCCCGAATGTCGAGGCCGCATTGGAGCAGGCGGAGAAGCTCGGAGGCGCTCGGGTCATGGGTCCAGCGACCTCACCGAGTGGTCTTGTCGTCGGTCACTTCACGGACCCCGAGGGCACATTGATCGGTGTCGCCGGCTTCGCATGACCGCTTCGGACCCACAGAAACGGTGTGTCGCCGGCCTGAGAGTCCGCTTTCCGCGACGCTGCTCGCAACACAGACGGGCCGTGGCTAGCGCACACGCCGGTCTCGCATGGCGCGCGGCTGCCGTCGGGTCTCACTAGCGGCTCGTAGCCGCACAGCGCACCGAGCGAGCCGGAGCGCGGGTGGCGGGGCCGCCGTTGTGAGGGTGGGACTCGTCGATCTGCTGATCAAGCCAAGCCGGATGCTCCTGACCGCAGCGCGTCCACGGGATGGGCCGCGTTCGCACGCCCGATGTGTTATCCGTCGGCGACGATCCGTTATGCCGATGCGAGATGTTCTGCGCATCGGACTTCAGGGTCTGCTGTTGGGACTCATCCGACGCGCCAAATATAGGGGCTTACCCGATGCGAACCCATGAATCTTCGACAACTATGCAATGCCACTGAACAGAAGGCATGTAGCAGACTCGGCCGCCGGCGAGGCCGCACAGATTGGCGTGGCGTAAGGCTGCCGGGTGTTGGGCGGCGGGCGCCTGATACCGGTCAGCGTAGCCAAAGAAAGGAGACATCATGTCAGACAGTTCGACACCAACGTCCGGCCAATCTGATCCTACGTGGCACGCCACGGTCATCGGTCTAGCACTTCTAGCGCCTCACGGACACGCAGCAGACAGTAACGGCCTGAAACGCGAGGCGGCAGCCGATCTCGCAAGACAAGTGGAGGTATTCGTCCTCGACCACTGCGCAGGTTGGGTATGTAGCGGTGACCCGGGCTTTGAGGCGGATGCGGAGGTTCGGTTCGATCCGAGATCTGAGGTTGTGTGTTGGCGGGTTTGGCGGTATCTTTTCGCGTCCGTCATGCAGAACCTGTTTAGGCATCAGTTCATCATCGTGGTCGCTTCAGGCGATTGCGTCGCGCTGCCGAACGACTAGGTGATGCAGCCGGCGTACGCCCGGCACCCACCCTTCCATATCCGCCTTCTTAGCTCAGCGGTGAGCGCACGCATGCAGTGCGTGAGGTCGGAGGTTCAACTCCTCCGGGCGGCTTCCCATGGCAGTAACCATGAACATCACGAAGACCGACACAAACGTGGCGCCATCGAGAGCACGCCGCCTCGAGGACACGTGGCCGCAGGCGACGCCCAGCGGTCTGTTTGTCGCTGCGCTGCTTGAGCGGCGGTTGTCGCACGTGACGCGTGACCGGTTCTCGGGTACCGCGGCGCCGCAACAGCTCGCCCGCCTTGGCCATCCGGTGCTCGTACGCGCAGATCGGGCGAGCGATGAGGTCGAGGCCCTGCTCCTCGTATCTGGCGACAGCCTCGTCTTAATCGATGCCGGATACGGGGATGTGGGCCTGGAGGTGGCGGGCACCACACGGGCTGAAGTGGACGAAGCGGCCCGGATGGTTCGTCGAGCACTTGAGAGCCCAGCGCCGCAGACAGGCCGCGTACCGGTGGCGTTCTGGATACGGGGCAACCGTCGCGGTGATGTGCGCCTTCGTGAGATCGACGCGCCGAGGTTCGAGACGATCGCGGACAACTACGCAAAGGCAGCCCGCGAGGCGCTCGAACGGCTCCTGCTGGTCGACCGTCCCGAGCAGGGCCGCCTGATCCTGTGGCGTGGCGAGCCCGGAACCGGCAAGTCGCACGCCCTCAGGGCGCTGGTGCGCGCGTGGAGCTCGTGGTGCTCAGCGCACTTCATCATCGACCCCGAGGAACTGTTCGGGCACGCTGGCGCATACATGCTCGACGTCCTGACCTGGGACGGCGACGACGATGACAAGTGGCGGCTGGTGATTCTCGAAGACTCAGGCGAGCTGATCGCCTCAGATGCGCGGACAGTCGCTGGCCAGGCGCTGTCCCGTTTGCTGAACATCACCGACGGACTCCTTGGTCAGGGCATGCGAACCGTGGTACTGATCACGACAAACGAGCCCGTCAAACACCTCCACCCCGCGACGCGACGCGCGGGACGATGTTTGGCTGATATCGAGTTCGCTGCACTCTCGACCGAGGAGGCGAACGGATGGCTGAGGGCACGGGGCGAAGGGCGCCGGGTCGACAACCCAACGACCCTCGCCGAGCTCTATCGCCAGCCCACCACCCACCCGGCCACCGCGCATGATTCAGCACCAACGAGGTTTGGGTTTGCGCGGGCACTCGCTGACACAGACCAGCCCAAGGAATCCGCTCGTCGCACCGTCTCCACGAGCGCCTCGAAGACGCGCACACACTCATCCAACAGCTCGCGACGACCAACCCATGAGTACGACGAGTTGCGACTACGGATCGACGCTAGCGATGAACGCTCGTATCGAGTGCTCGCGACCGCGCGCTTCGCGGAGGCAGCCGGGAGGCTCGAACTTCCGTTCTCTGACGCCGACGTCGAGGACTTCATTTCGCGAGTAAGCCAGCCCTACTGTCGCGATCGAATCTACGTGTCGGCGCTTGCCGAGGCAAAGCGTTTCGGCGCAGAGCTCTTCACTTCGCTGTTTCGCGATCAGGTCTACGGGCTATACCGCGATGCGCTCTCCGAGGCCCGGAGCCGAGGCCGCGGCCTCCGGATCACGCTCTGTCTGAGCGGAGCGCCAGCGTTGATAACCGTGCCGTGGGAGTACCTCTTCGACGCGCCGCGGTTCCTGGCGATGTCCAGGTCGACTCCGGTGGTGCGCTACCTGGATCTGCCGCGTGGTCAACGCTCGCTCGCGGTCGAGCCGCCGCTGCGAATCCTGGGTATCGCCAGCAGTCCTGCCGACTACGCGCGTCTAGACACCGAACGAGAGCACATCAACCTCGAGCGCGCGCTGGCACGACTCGCGACATCCGGCGCCGTCGAACTGTGCTGGCTTGAACAAGCGACGCTGGAATCGCTCGTTCGCGCCCTTCAGACGGACACGTTTCACGCGCTTCACTACGTCGGCCATGGCAACTATGACACGCAGTCAAACAGCGGACTGCTCATGTTCGAAGATGACAGCGGATGGGGAATGCCCGTCAACAGCGAGCAACTCGGCACGATCTTGCACGAGTTCGACTCCTTGCGGCTGGTGGTCCTCAACGCCTGCGAAGGCGCCCGAACGGCAGGTACCAACCCGTTCGCCGGAATAGCCGAATCGATAGTCCAGTGCGAGGTCCCTGCCGTCATCGCGATGCAGTCAGAGATCACCGACGACGCCGCAAGCGTATTCGCCGACGGCTTCTACACCGCGATTGCGACCGGCTCACCGGTTGACGCCGCCGTCGCCGCAGGCCGGTTCACGATGTTCGCCAACCGCAGCGACGGCATCGCGTGGGGAACACCTGTCCTCTACATGCGGGTTGCCGACGGCCGCATCCTGGTAGCCCCCAATGCCAGCCCGAACCCAGCCCGACTCTCCCTGACCTCATAGCCGGCGCGGCGGTCAAGCCGCGGCGGCGACGCCGCCCTACAGAGCGCTGGGAAGCTGAACGGGTGGATACTGCCGAGCAGTCGGCATACCGGATGTGATCGCGGGCGGCCGCAGGCCAGCCCCGGATGTCGAGGCTATCGGCGGCTTTGACGATCGGGCGCGATCTTCACGTGTCCGTCTCTCCGACCGCAATCCTGATCCGGCGGCCCTCGGACAGACTCCAGGGCCGCTGAGATCACGTGGGGCGGGCGATATAGCGCTGGTCTGGGCCAGCGTTCGGGAATGTCCCCCGAACGGCCGCGACTGCTTCGTCCGAACGATGGCATTTCGGCCGCTCAGACTTACGTCTTGACGGCTGGAAGCACCGTCGTCGCTGCGAGCTCGACCTGCCGCGGCTCGTCGGCGAGTGGCCAGAGGTATACGCGCTCGCAGCCTGCCTCCGCGTAGCGCGAGAGCAACTCCGCGCAGTGCGCCGCGGGTCCGACGCAGAGCTGGCCGCTCAGCTGTTCTGGATCGCGCTTGAGCATCGGGGCCAGTACCTCTCGCAGCACGCGATCGGCGTCGCGGGCGTCTTCGCTGATCCAGGTCCACATCGTCGCGAGCGCGTTCGGGAACCGATCGGGATCCTTGCCGCGCGCGTCAAGGTGCTCGGACAGCGACTGCTTCGCGGCTCTGAAACCGTCGGGCGTCGTGTTGTACGCGGATGCGAGCCACCCATCGCCGAGACGCGCGACGCGCCGAAGACCGGCGGCTGAGCCCCAGCTCCCGATCCAAACCGGGACTCCGCCGCGCCGGCTCGGGGCCGGCGCCAGCGGCGAGCCCGGTAAGGCGTAGTGGCGGCGGGTCTCCGGTGGCGGCTCGTCCCGCAGCAGCGAGCGCAGAATGGCGACGGCTTCGTCGAACCGCTCCCAGCGCTCCTCGAACAGCACGCCCACCGCGTCGTAGTCACGCTCCGATGAGCCAGGCCCGACCCCGGCGATAACCCGCCCACCGGAGAGGACATCCAACGCGGCGAGCGTCTTCGCCAGGGGCACGGGTCCGCGCAGGGCGACATTCGCGACCGTTGTCGCCAGCTCCATAGCGCCGGACCGGTCGATGACGTCAGCCAGAGCCGTCGCGCCGTCAAGCCACGGCGTCTGAAAGAGGAAGTGGTCGTTGGCGGACACCGCGGCGAAGCCGCTCTCACGCGCGGCGTCGACTGCGCCGCTAAGACGCGCGAACGACTGCCCCTCGTCGCCGAACTCCATCAACGGCAGATGAAGGCCGAGTTCCAAACCGGGCCGATCCTCTCACCCCGTGGGCCAGCCGACAAGACAAGCCGCGGCCATAGCTCCCCCCTCCCACGCGGCAGCGGGGGTGCCGTCGGCCGAAATCGCGTGAGCCCCGATCCGAGCCAGCCCCAAGCGACGATGACAAATGTCATGGTCGATTTCGGCCGCACGCCACTTACGCCCGTCACCGGGCGCGGCGTATGTTGACCGTCATGCTGGCGTCCCAGGCCCGAAACGGTTCACCGACATGACACTGACGAGCGTCGTATTCGCGGTCTGGGCGGTGTTCTGGATCTTCTGGTTGATCGCTGCCGTCGGCGCCAAGCAGAGCGTTCGCACGTCACGATTCCGCCGGCCTGGCCTGGTGATCCTCGCCGCGGTTGTGCTGCTACGGCTACTCAGGCCCGGCACCCTGGCGGTGAGCAGTCCGATTCTGCAGGTCGTGGGGCTGATCCTGTTCGCGTCCGGGCTGGGTCTAGCCCTGTGGGCGCGGATCTACCTGGGGCGGAATTGGGGGATGCCGATGACCGAGCGGGCCGAGCCTGAGCTGGTCACCTCGGGTCCGTACCGTTTCGTTCGCCACCCGATTTATTCGGGTGTTCTACTGGCCCTGCTCGGCACCGCGCTCGCCACCAACCTCTACTGGTTGATCGTGCTGGCGTTCCTCGGTGCTTATTTCACCTACAGCGCCACCGTCGAGGAACGACTGATGACGACCTCCTTCCCGGACCAGTACGCCAGCTACAAGGCGCACACCAAGATGCTGATTCCGTTCGTGCTTTGACCACGAGACTCGGCATGGACGCGTCGTCAGCGTTCGTCGCGGCGTCGCAGAGCTGTGATCAGCCACGAACGTGAATCGAGGACCACGCCACGCTCGTCCGCGTAGTGCGCCGCGAGTGTTCCGCGCAGGCGCTCGACGGCACGGGCCGCCTCGCGGTCGTTCAGTCTCGCGAGGGCCGCGCTCGTGCTCTGAAACCCTCGGACGAAGGCGAGCGCGGCATCGAGATCGTGTCCGTAGAGCACCGGCTCGTGGACGTCCACGAAGCGGATGTCGTCGAAGCCGGCGCCCTCCAGGATACGCGCGGTGGCTTCGGCATCGCCGAGCGAGAACGGGTCCGCGCCCCGCGGCGGTGGCTGCGCCGCGTCGCCCAGCGCGGCGTCGATCGCCCGCGCCCATTCGTTGTCCTCGAGTCGCTGCCAGACGAGCAGCACCAGGCGTGCTTCGGGTCGAAGAGCGGCGGCGATGTTCGCGAATGCGGCGGCCGGATCGGCGAAGAACATCGTCCCGAAGCGGCTGATCGCGACGTCGAAGCCGGCGCGGTCGAAGCGATGGACCTGGGCGTCGCCTAACTCGTATTGGACGTTGCCGATCGGTTCGACCGCCGTCAGCTGACGGGCGCGCTCAAGCATGCGTTCAGACACGTCGACGGCGACGACGTGGCCCGGCGCCGCGGCGCGCGCCGCCTCGCGAGTCGTCAGCCCGGTTCCGCAGCCGATGTCGAGGACCTCGTCACCGGGGCCGATCCCGTAAGCGGCACGCAAGTGCTCTTGGTGAGCCTCCAACTCGAGGTCGTAGAAGTCCAGGCTGGTCGGCGAGGACACTGACGCGATGCTATCGACGACGGTGACGCGCCAGCGATCACGTCCCCGAGCCCAGGCGCTTCCCGCCGACCCTACCGCGCATTGAATACGATCGGATCACGGGCAGGAGTCGCTGTACAGATTTCGACTGAGGAGGGGAACGCGGTGTCATGGAACCTCAAGGGCAGCTACGTTGAGACGTGTTCCTGCGAGCTGATGTGTCCGTGCAACTTGTCGATGGACCATGGCGCAACCTACGACTTCTGTCGCGTGACGGTCGTGTACGACATCCGCGAGGGTGAGATCGACGGGACAGACATCGGTGGATTGACGGTGGCGCTGATCGCCGACACGCCGAAGGTCATGACGGAGGGGAACTGGCGTCTGGGCGTGTTCATCGATGATGGGGCGTCGGACGAGCAGGCCGAGAAGCTTGGTCAGGTATTCGGTGGACAGCTCGGCGGCCCGATGGCAGCGCTCGCTTCGCTGGTGGGAGAGTGGTTGGGCATCGAGCGTGCGCCGATCGAAGTACGCCACGACGGCCTGCGGCACAGCGTCCGCATCGGAGACGCGATCGACTTCGAGATCGAGGACATCGTGCCGTTCGGTGTCGAGACCGGCGAGCCCGTGCGGTTCAACGGCATGTTCCACCCGATCGGGTCGGACCTGACGATGGCGGAGGCGAAGCGTTCAAAGATCACTGGCTTCGGCATCGAGTTCGAAGGCAAGACGGGCTTGTCCAAGTCCGAGTTCTCGTGGGCGGCGTGAGCGCCGCGGTCGTTTCGTCCGGCCACGCCGCGGGACTACGTCTTAAGCACCGCAACCGTCTCGGCAAACGCCGTGTCGGTCGCCTCCGGGTCATAGCGCGGTCCAATGTCGCGCCCGAAGGCGTGCTCGGCGTCGTACAGGCGCCAGCGGAAGTTGACGCCTGCCTCCTCCAGCCCGCGCTTGATGACGGCACGGCCGTCCTCTGGCGTGTGCGGATCGTCGGTCCCGAAAATCAGCTGCATCTCTCCGCGGATCTCCGACGCGCGCCCGAGCGAGCCGGCGTCCGCGTCCCTGCCCAGCTTCCCATCGTGCAGACCGGTCGGATACCAAAGCGCGGTCGCGCGCACGCGCGGGTCGAACGCGGCGCGAAAGGCTAAGTGGCCGCCGGTGCAGTGCCCCGTCGCGCCGAGCCCGCCGTCGGCCACACGGTCGTCGGCCTCGAGCCAGTCGAGCGCGGCGCGGATGTCGTCGTCGAAATCGGCGACGGGCGTTGCGTCCGCGTCCGCCTGTCCGCGGCGCTTGCCCTCGTCGTCGAACTCGAGCACGGTGCCGGCGGGCTCGATACGGTGATAGATCTCCGGCGCGGCCACCACGAAGCCATAACCGGCCAGTCGCACGCACCATCGCAGCGTCGAGTCGGTGAGCTGGAAGATGTCCGAGTAGAAAACGACGCCCGGGTAGCGCCCGGGTGCCCGGGGGCTGGCCACGAACGTGCGCATTGCTCGATCGCCCACTGGGACGTCGACGAACTCCTGCGAGATCACCATCGGGTTTAGTGAATCACCACGCCACGCACCGGGCGCGTAGCGCGGGGTCTGACTGCAGTGGACCGCCGACCGTTGAGCTCTGCAGCCACTGGGCGTCCTACGACGGCTTGGTCGGCTCTGCCAGGACGTAGATGGACGCGGACAGAACACCCTCGTCGGTCGACACGTCGACGGCGACGCGGCGATAGCCGGAACCCTCGAATGCGTCGAGCCGGTCCCAGTGGTCAAGCAGCTCCCGTGACTCGAAAACGTGCACTTCAATCGGCGGCTCGCCAGGATCGAGCATCAACCCCGGGTACCCGAGGCTGGCGCCCCAGCCTGCCTGAACCAGTGAGCCACGCACATAGCCAACCAGCCACCGTCCGGACAGACCGCTGAGCTGGCCGTGATTCGGACGCCCCGGTGCCAGACTGCCGTAGGTGGCAAGGCGAATCGCCGGCTCGCCCGTAACGCGATCAATCATCGCCATACCTGCAACAGCGTGTCAGACCGGGGCGTGGCACGGCCGGAGCGACCGATCGTGTCCGCGGGCGGTCACGTCCCGCCACCGTTCCTGCCGCCGGATCGCTGGCTCCTCGGCATGAAAGTAGGAGCGCGAACGCCACGATTTCTGTCCCTAGCTGACGCAGTCCACAGCTGAGCCCCCTCGGGTCAGACCTCCCACTCCACGTCAGGTTGCAGCAGCCGCGACTGGGCCATGGCGCCCTGTTTCGGATGCAGCGCGTGACGGCAGCAACTGCGGATCTCGTGAACTTTTCTGTGAGGGCTACGGGCGGCAGTTAGCATGTGTTGGGGTCCGCCGACGGCCCCCTGGCGCAGGCCGGAGGTTGGTGCGTGAGCGGTTGCTTGTTGCGGTGGTGCAGTAGGCGTCCCAGGGGCGGTGGGCTGTTGCGGCTGGCGGGTGCAGCCGCTGTGCTGTTGTGTGCTGTCGCCGCGCCGGGGCGGGCGTCTGCGACACACTCTCTTGGTCGGCGCCGGTGCAGATCGACCGGACGCTTCTTCCGAGCGTGTCTTGTGCTTCGGCGTCGTTGTGCGTTGCGGTCGACTACTCAGGGAACGTGATCACCACGACTCACCCGAGCGGTCGCGCGTCCGCCTGGCACGTCGCCAATGTCGACGGCACCGAAGCCTTGTCGGGCGTGTCTTGCCCGTCGGTTTCGCTGTGCGTCGCGGTCGGGAACGGTGGGGACGTGGTCACCTCAACCCACCCGGCCAGCGGCGCCGCCGCTTGGGCGGTGGCCCATGTCGACAGCATCGAGTCGCTCATCGGGGTGTCATGCGCGTCGAGGTCGCTCTGCGTCGCGGTCGACCGTGCCGGCAACATCTTCACCTCGACTCATCCGACCGGCGGCGCCGCCGCTTGGCACCTCGCGAACGTCGATGGCAGCAACATCCTTCGCGGTGTGTCGTGTCCGCTGGTCTCGCTGTGCGTCGTGGTCGGCAATCCTGGGCACGTGGTCGCGTCGACCAATCCCACGGGCGGCCCCGCGGCTTGGCACGTTGCCAACGTCGACAAAACCGGCGCTTCTCCCGGCTTGGCGGGGGTTTCGTGTGCGTCGCCGTCGTTGTGTGTCGCGGTCGACGCCGGGTACGTGTTCACGACCACCCGCCCGACCGGAGGCGACGGAGCATGGATGACGACAAAGCTCGACCACCCTAACTATCTGTGGGGCGTGTCGTGTCCATCGACGTCGCTGTGCGTCGCGGTTGGGGGCGCTAACGTCGTCAGTTCGACGCATCCGACCAGCGGCGCCAGCCGATGGAGGACCAGCGGGGTTGGCCACAGCGGAGCGCCTGGGCTGCTCGGCGTGTCATGTCCGTCGGCGTCCCTATGCGTCGCGGTTGACCATGTAGGGAACGCAGTGGTAGGGCAGGACTTTGCCCTGTCGCGCACGCATGTCAAGCGGGAGCTCCGCAAACAGCTCGCCCCCATCGGCAAGTCTGCGCGAATCGGTGCCTTGGTCAATACAGGTCGGTATCGGCTTTCGCTCACGCCCCTCACCGCCGGCAAGATGCTGGTCGCCTGGTACTACTCTCCGGGGCGTGCCCCTGCCCCCGGAGCGAAAAGCAAGACCGTACTCGTCGCGAACGGAAGACAGACGTTCACCGAAGCCGAGACGGCTAAGCTGACACGCAGGCTGACGACAAGCGGGAAGCGGCTACTCGAGCACGCCAACCGTCTTACACTTACCGCTAGGTGCACGTTCACCGCGACTCGCGAGCGTGCGATCGTCGTTACCAAGACATTCACACTCATCCGCTAACGCGGCCTCGAGGTGCACGTGGCACCATCTACTGGTGTCTGTGATTCGAGGCGCGTGGGCCGTCGAGAATCGTTGCTGCGGCATCGGACGCACGGCAGCAACACCACCGGCCTGACTGCTTCAGGCGGAGGCTGTCGCGTAAGCCTCGCGGGCACGGTCTTGTTTGTGGCCGGATCACAACGACGCGATCCGCGAGTCCGAGGTTGGCTGCGAAACGTCGCTATATCGGACGTTTCGCAGCCAACCCCCCTCAAATGATCCTCATCGCAGGATCAGCTCGGCGGCAAGTTGTGCTCCGCACACAAGTGTTCGCGTTTGCGCGGCAGCCTCAACCCGACGCGGCAGTCTCAAGCGACGCCCTGCAAGCAATCGACGGTGGCGCAGTTTCGCGGGAGCAGCTGTCTCAGTCGGCCGAGTGCTGCTTGCTCCCCAGCGCTACAGGACGGACGCGTCGGGTGCCGAACTCATCGGACGTGAAGCACGGCGACCCGGTGTAGATCGGCCATCCGCCTGGGTAGCCCGTGCTTTTGGGAAGGCACCACGAGAAGCGAGCCGCGGCCTGGGATGCGAACTACAAAGGTGCGTACAGAGGAAAGCGCCTGACGATTAGTCGTAGGGCGCGTAGCGGTGGTGGAGCATGAGGTCATTGCCGTCTGGGTCCGAGAAGAAGGCCATGTGGCAGACGCCGGTGTCCAAAATGTCGCCGGCGAACTTGACGCCCTTGGCCTCGAGTTCGGCACGGGTGGCAGCGACATCGTCGCACCCTAGCGCCCACGGGTTGCCCTTCTGGGCGACGAACGGCATGCCAACCTTCTCGGGCTCCCAGATGCCGAAGCACGTATTGCCGGCCCATTGCTCATAGTCAGCGTGCTCGTCGGGGCGAAGCCCAAGGGTGTCGCGGTAGAAGCTACGGGCGCGGTCGGCGTCCTGTGATGGAATGCCGACTAAGTCGAGTCCTGTGATCATGGTTGAGGTATAGCTCCTAATGCGGTCAGCACCGGTCCTCGGGGCGATCGACTGATCGCCGGAACTTCGCGTTAGTCCCCCCTTGGGGCAGTCTCGATGAGACTGCCCCTTGGATCGACCGAACAGCAGCAGAGCGTCCGAGTACGCCTCAGCAAACGGGACTCAACGCACCGCTAGCGCGAGCCCCTTAGCGAGGACCCGCCTGAGTCTCCTGCTGAAGCAGCGCCCGCAGCCTCGTTTCGTCGCCCGCCGACAGCGATCGGGCCGGGATGAAGCAGTAGCCCTGGTCTTTCGCCTCCAGGACATAGATATCCCCGATTCGCGATGCTCGTGACCAGAACGTCCAGTCCGCGGTGGAGTGTCGATTTGTGAGCTCGGTCCTTACACCATGGTCAAACAGGCAGACGATTTGGTCGCCATGCAGTTCGGGATACCGACGCCACATCGCAGCCGGCTGGATCGCGAAGGTCAGCCCTCCGTACAGAACGGAGAAGACAATGCCAGCCACCTCGTCGCTGCGCCGGAGTTCGTTATTTCGCGTGTTTCGGCCGCGACGCCGCCTCGGGCCGTGGCGACGTACGCGCAGACTCGATTAGCGAGTGCACCCCAGCTTTGGCTGGGGCCGGCAAGGCCGCCGTGTCCGCCGTCGAAGTCGACGGGCTGGGGATCGCTTTGGCGCCAGCCCTTCGCCATCAGCTGACGGGATTCTGCGGCGAGAAACTCCTCGGCTGAGTTGAAGTGGTGGCTTTCGAGCAGCACGAAGGTCTGGCAGGGGTTGTCCGAGAAGTACGCGATTGAGTTGATCTTTGAACAGTCGACGTACGCCGCGGCTTGCTGTGCTTCGGCGACGGTTGGCAGCCTGTCGGCGCCTACTCGCGCCTGGTCGGACGGGCCTGTGACGAAGTAGGTGACTGCTAGCACCGCGACCACCACGGTGATGAGGGCCACGCCGACCCACGCCGGCTGTCGTAGCCGTCGGCGCTTAGCGTTGTCGCTCGCGGAATCCACTGGTCAAAGAATCAAATCAACCTGCCACACAGCAGCGGTGGACAGTTGCAGCCGCGGGGCAGGTGTGGCGCACGCCGTAGGCGTACGCCGACGCGCGTGTTTCCCACGAATGTTGGCTGGCGTCTATGGCATCGGCCTGTGAACGGCCGATGTGTTTCCGGACCAGGAGGTGTCTCATTGAGCACACACCCACGGAGCTGGAGGACGCACATGAGCGAGACGAGACCCGACGCGAGCGCGGCGAACGGCCTGTCGGGCAGGACCACGATCGTGGTTGGTGCAAGCCGCGGCCTCGGTCGCGGGGTGGCCACGGCCCTAGCACGAGCCGGCGCATCGGTGATCGCTGTTGCCCGCACGACCCCGCCGGCGAGCAGTCTCGCCACCGGCGCCGGAAAGATCCAGGCCGTCCTCGCAGACGCGGGCGACCCCACGAGCGCGGGCCGCCTTCTGGGCCGTTACGAGCCGGACACCGTTGTGCTGGTGGCGGGGGCGCGTCCGCACACCCGTCCACTGCAAGATCAGACCTGGGAGACGTTCTCGGTCAACTGGGAGACCGACGTCCGGATCGCGTTTCTGTGGCTGCGCGAGGCGCTGTTGAAACCGTTGCGGCCGGGCAGCAGAGTCGTCGTGTTCAGCAGCGGTGCAGCGGTCCAGGGGTCGCCGCTCAGCGGCGGGTACGCCGGCGCCAAGGCCACCCAGCGGTTTCTCACGACATACGCGCAGGACGAGGCGCGACGCGCCAATCTGGACATCACCTTCACAGCGGTGCTCCCCCGGCTCACGCCACACACCGATCTGGGGCGCCCAGCGGTCGAGGCGTACGCAGCTCGTAACGGCCAGTCCGTCGATGACTACATCCGGTCCATGGGCGAACCCTTGACCCCCGAGGCCGCGGGCTGCGCCGTCGTCGAGCTCGTTGGCGCCGACGCCGCCACTATCGCCCCCGGTTATCTGCTGACCGGCGCCGGATTGCGACAGCTGGAATGAGCGCGTGCGCGAGCGCTACACCCGCGCAGCTGGCGCTATCGCACCCAGACCTCGACACGAGACGAGTGGGAGGGCTAGGTGCGCACGGCGTTGGTCCCCCGCGCGCCGCGGCGCCGACCGCCGCTCCGACTACCGCCGTCCCGGACGCGTCTTGCTGCGGCAGGTCTCCAGTCCTTCTAACGACCGACCTTCGGCGTCAGAGTCTCGCTTTGATCGACCGACTTCCGGCAGCTCGACCCGTAGCCCAATGAGAAGCGCCGTCGAGCGTTGGCCTCTGAGTTCCAGCGGCTCGACAGCGAGCCAGATGGACTACAACACGAGTGATGTCGCCGTGGCGCTCAGAGCGACCGTCGGGGCTGGGATTAGCTAGCACGGCCGCCCGCGCGGGCGCGGCCGTCCCGATCGTCCTTGCCGTTATCTTGGCCGCGCTCGTGGTCCTCGGTATGGCCAGAGGCGGATCTCTGGGTTGTTATCTCGGTTCAGGTCCTTGGCGTCATCAGCTTGCTCACCCCTTGGCGGCGTAGTGCGGACTTGCATCGGCGTCTGGCAGGGGCACCGGCATCGGATTCTCAGGTGGATCTTGCTGGCGATTTCCATCTGGCTGGTCTGGGCGTTGCTTCGGATCGCCGAGTACTCGTCGTAGACGCCAGGCTCGCCCTGCCGCTTGTTCGAGCAGCGACAGCGCTGACAGCCCAGATCCACGATGCGAACAGAGACGGCCCTGCTTAGCCTCGGATGACGCCGCCGGTGCCTGGCCGCGTGGACCTGCGAACTGGCGCGGAACCGCGTCATCTCGACATCACGGGTGCAGGTGTTGTAGATTGCCGGCCGCTATAAGACCCAGCCGAATTCCCGGACGTCCCAGCGGCCGGGGAGCGGGGAACCCATTGGGGCCTGACCAAGGCTTCACGGGGCGAATCGCCGGACTTCCGGCGTAGCGCGAACTCTTTCAGCGCGAGCCCGACAGCTAACCCCGTAGGCGACCGAAAGAGAAGGGGTTTGTCGTGCCCAGCACTGGAGTTCGACGAGTCACGCGTGCTGCGGCCGCGACTTGCGCCATCGGTTTAGCCGCCGTAGTTCCTGCGTCCGCCTTGGCCGCCAGCGGCGGCGCCGCGATGTCGCCCACGGTGATCGGCGGGCATGCCTATCCAGGCGACTCGGTCCACATGGGGGACCGGATCCTGCGGCTTGGGATGCGCGGCCACGACGTGCGCGTACTCCAGGACTTCCTCTCGCGCGTGGGGATCGGGACCAAGATCGACGGCCATTTCGGGGCCACGACCAACCGGCACGTGATCGCGTTCCAGCGGGCTCACCGCCTGCGCCCGAACGGGATCGTCACGTGGGAGGTCTCACAAGCGCTGCGCGCGGCAGCAGCGCGGGTCCAGAGCACCACGTTGACCCCGGTCCCGCCGGGCAGCGGCGCGCGCCTCGTGAACGGGCTGGCGGTTGCGCCGGCAAGCGCGCCGCCCGCAGTAAAGGCGGCGATCGCCGCCGCCAACCAGATCGCCACGCGCCCGTACGTGTACGGCGGCGGACACGGCAGCTTCACCTCCTCCGGCTATGACTGCTCGGGCTCGGTCAGCTACGCGCTGCACGGCGGCGGCCTGCTTCGCAATACGGAGGACTCAAGCCAGCTCGAGTCGTACGGCAGCGCCGGCCAAGGCCGCTGGATCACGATCTTCGCCAACGCCGGACACGCCTACATGATCATCGCTGGCCTCCGCTTCGACACTGGCGCCCAGAGCTCGACTGGCGGCAACCGCTGGACGACTGCCGGGCGCTCCGGCACCGGCTTCGTCGTACGACACCCCACCGGCTACTGAGCAAGGCCATTCGTGGACAACCGGCGCGCGGCTGCTCGCTGCCGCGGCTGTTCTCCCCCGGCGGCATCGCGAACGCCCGTAACTCGTCGGCGCAGGTTCAGCTTTGGAGCGCGGATGTGACAGCCGGCGCACGGACGCGCGACCATTGGCGACGGAGCAGCAGTAGGCGGAACGCCGTTGCAGCTCGGCGACGGCGCCAAGGCTCAACATCGCCGGCATGGCAGGATGATCTTTGGTGTACGACGTGCGGCTTCAGCCTCTCGACGAGCGATGGCTCGATGACGTCGCCGAACTGGTCGCGGATCCGCAGGTGCGGCGCTTCACGCGGATCCCCGAGCCGCCGCCCCAGGATTTCGCGCGCACCTGGATCGACAAGTACAGCGAAGGGCACCGGGACGGGACTTGCGAGGGGTTCGCCGTCGTCGACGGCGACGGCCGGTTCGTCGGGCTGGCGTTGGCCCCCGCGATCGACCGCCGCGCACGTGAGCTGGAGCTGGGGTACATCGTCGCTTCAGGTGCGCGCGGGCGCGGGATCGCGACCGAGATCCTTCGCCTTCTCACCGATTGGGCATTCCACGCGATCCACGCAGAGCGAGCGTTTCTGATCATCGATGTGGAGAACCGGGCGTCGCAGCGGGTCGCCGAGCGGTGTGGCTACCAGCACGAAGGAGACATGCGTTCGATCCACGTAAAGGACGGCCGACGGATCGACGCCGGGCTCTGGTCGCGATTGCCGACGGACCCTTGATCTGCGGTGGGCTCTTGCAGCACCTAATTCAGGGCCGAGCCGTCAGGCCGGCCCGCAGGGTGGCGACCGCCTCCTCCTAATCGATCGAGGGAAGCGCCACGGGGCATCGCCACGCTGACTCCAGCGACGGACCTAACGTCGCTGCACTTGCGTGCCGGCTGAGTCGCCGGTGGATGTCCTGTCCGGTGCGAGGAGGGGGAAGTACTGCCACGCGACCTGTCTGAACACTTCGATGATGTCCTCCGGTGTGGGTTCGGCGGCGGGATCGTCGAGTTGTGACGGGAGCTTGAGTCCGAGCTCCCGGGCGTGCTCGATGAGGCCCTGTCCCATGTTCTTGCCGAGGCCGCTGAGCCCGTTGCTGAGTGCTTCTTCGTCGAGGTGCCATGCCGGGACGGGGAGCGCGGTGACGGTCGCCCAGGTCTCGGGGTCACGCGGCGTCTCCAGGGTGAAGAGGTCGTCGAACGTGCGCGCGGAGGCGTCACGCTGGGTGAAGGCCTCACCGAGGTTCCAGGTCTTCCGCAAGGTCGCGATCAGCGAGGTGTGGCGGTACTCGTCGTTAAACACAGAGCCTTTCGGGACCCAAGGGGAGACAAGGATCGCGGGCACGCGGTAGCCGGATCGGTCGAACGTGAAGCCCAGCTCGCCGGCCGGTGCGTCGGGGTCGGGCGTAGGGACCGGTCCGGGAGGCACGTGGTCGTAGGTTCCGCCCGGCTCGTCCCAGCCGATCAGTAGCGCCGTGTTCCAGACGTTTGAGCCCGACTCCGATGTGCTGGCGCGGTAGGCGTTGAAGATGCGCTCTAGGAAGGCTTCGCCGGCCAGCATCGACGACGGGGGATCGAGCGTCGTCACGTCGACGGTGCGTCCGAGTGAGCGGCCGAATGCCGGGTGGTAGTCGCCGTGCCCGGAGATGAAGTTCGGCTCGATGAGCGAGAAGTCAGGCAGCGTTCCGGCGGCCGCGTCCCGCTCGAACTCGGCGAACGGCACGACGTTCGTCGCCAGCCGATTCTTCAGGCGCGAATAGTGGATGATGCCGTGGAACGACAGCGACATCGGCTCCATCACGTAGATCTTCCAGGTCTTGCCGTGTTGCTCGAGCCGTTCGAAGATCGTCTCCGCGTCGTTCATGGTGAACCACTTCTTCACCGGGCTATTGACGACGATCCCCGACGATGTCGCGGCCGTCCAGAAGGAGCGGTTCATGAACGTTTGCGACGGCACCTCGGAGAACCAGTGGTCAAAGACGCCGAAGTCGCGCGCGATCCCGTTGAGCACCGGCAGCTGCTGCGGGGTGTACCCGGTCATGATGTGGGCGTACTCCTCGTAGGTCGGCTGACGGCCCATCTCGGCGGTGAACGTGCTGATGTAGTCGGTCACGAACCCGTCCATCGTTGGCGTCACGTCCGGCGGGGGCGCATTCCATGGTTCGGTCACCTGCTCTGCGCCCTTGAAGCGGTTCTGCGCGTCGAGCACGTTGAACAGCTGCGTGTTCGTGTGGAACCACTCCTCACCCGAATCCGGGTTCGGCGCGTCCATGTCGGTAGCGACCGTATAGGGCACCGACTTGCGGTCGGCGCCGTGCTGCGCCCACTCAGGGATGGGGTTGCTCAGCTCCTTGCCGATAACCCCGTCGAAGTTCTTACCGTCGTCGGGGCCATACAGGCGCCCGAGCACGTTGTCGAGCGAACGGTTCTCGAACAGCACCACCACGATGTTGTCGATCGCGTGGGACCTATCGGGTGCGGGCATCAACCACGTCCTGTCGCTAACGGATCGGTCGACGGCGGCTCGGTCATTCATTCCCCTCCCCGTCTCTGGGCCTCGGTGTAGAGAGCGCCCTGCGCGGCGGCCGAGCCGGACATGCCGCCGCCGGGACCACGGAGCACAAAGGCAGCGGCAACCGCAACAGCAGCACCCGCGATCGGCCCGGCGATGTAGACCCAGTAGTCGGTGAACTTCCCCCCGACGAGATCCGGGCCGAACGTGCGTGCCGGGTTCATCGACGCTCCCGAAATCGGGCTGCCCCACAACCCTGCCAGAGCGATATACGCGCCCACCCCCAGCGCGGCGATGATTCCGATGTTCTGGGCGCCCGAAGCCGTCCCCAGGATCACGCTCACCAGCCCGAAGGTCAAGAGCAGCTCCATCCAGAACCCCGCACCGGCGCTGTATCCGGACGCCACGTAGTTCGAACCGTGAACAGCCGACACGTTGATCACCGCGTGAAGGACCAGCGCGGCCAGCGTCGCGCCGATCAGCTGGACGATGATGTAGCCGGGCACCCGCTGCCACGGAAAGTCCCGGCGGAGCGCGAACGCGATGCTCACCGCCGGGTTCAGGTGAGCGCCCGAGACCTTCCCCATGAACATGATGATCCCCAACACCATCAGCCCCGGTGCGACCACCGCCGCGGTGCGACTGATCGTGTTCGGAAACGCGGCCCCCATCATCCCCCCGCCGGCCGCGACCATCACCAGAAGGAACGTCCCCAGGAGCTCCGAGAACAGCCGGCGCCACTCCTGATTCGGATTCTCGAAGTCCGCAATCGGCTGGATGACGTTCTGTTGCAGCTCCGCGGAGATCCACCCCGCGACGCCGGCATCCCCACTACGTACCTGGTCTGCCACGAA